>JAHFGY010000033.1 GCA_023247195.1 Candidatus Omnitrophota bacterium
GCGAGTACTCGGCCGGCGAAGCGCTCGGATCAGCCCAAAGCCCCTGGGCCTTTGCGTACGCTTCGACAAGCTCGATTTGATCCGGCTTGCGGCCGGTGAAACGCAGGTACCGGATGGTTTCTCCGTCGATCGGAAAGATCGCGCAGGTCGCGCCATACTCGGGCGCCATGTTCGCGATGGTGGCGCGGTCGGCCAGCGGCAGCCCCGTCAGCCCGGCCCCGAAAAATTCCACGAACTTGCCCACAACGCCGGTTTTGCGCAGAAGCTGCGTCACAGTAAGCACCAGGTCTGTCGCGGTCGCGCCCTCGGGCAAACGGCCGCTCAGCCGCACGCCCACCACCTGCGGGATGAGCATCGACACCGGCTGGCCCAGCATGGCCGCTTCGGCCTCGATGCCGCCCACTCCCCAGCCCAGCACGCCCAGGCCGTTGATCATGGTCGTGTGCGAGTCGGTGCCCACGAGCGTGTCCGGATGCGCGATGGGCTTGCCTGCGCCGTCTTTTGCGGCAAAGACCACGCGCGCCAGGTATTCAAGGTTCACTTGGTGCACGATGCCGGTGCTCGGAGGCACAACTTTAAAATTATGGAAAGCGCCCTGTCCCCAGCGCAGAAAAACGTAGCGCTCGCGGTTCCGCTCGAACTCCAGCTTGCTGTTCAGGAGAATGGCGTCATCCGTGCCGAACGCGTCCACTTGAACCGAATGGTCGATAACGAGCTCAACCGGCTGGAGCGGGTTGATCTTTGACGGGCTGCCGCCCAATGCCGCGATCGCGTCGCGCATGGCCGCGAGGTCCACAACGCAAGGCACGCCCGTAAAATCCTGCAGCAGCACGCGCGCGGGGGTGAACGCGATTTCCTTGTCCGGAACCGCCGCCGGGTCCCACCGAAGCAATGCTTCGATATCTTCCCGCTTGACCGACACCCCGTCTTCGGTCCGGAGAAGGTTCTCGAGAAGAATCTTCAGCGAGTACGGTAAGTGCTGCCCCGCGCCCGTCGCCCGGATAGCCGCCGGGATGCTGTAAATGCCGTAGGAATGCCCGGATACTTTGAGATCTGTCCGAACCTTCAATGAATCATGCATCAGGACCTCGATCGACTCGATTAATGGTGACCTGGGTTGGATACGCGAACTCAATGCCCTGTTTCTGGAACAGGTCCATGACCTTCAGATTGATCGACTGCTGGATGTCCATGTAGCGGTTATAGTCCGCGCTCAGGACAAAGTAGACGATCTCGTATTCCAGAGCAAAGTCGCCGAAGGACATGAAATGCGCGCGGTCAAAGCGCGTTTGCGGCTGCTCGCGGATGATCGCCTCGATCTGGCTCGGGATGCCGCGAAGCTTATCGATCGGCGTCTCGTATACCAAGCCGATCTTAAAAACAATGCGGCGCTCGGCCATACGCTTGAAATTCCGAATGCGGCTGCTGGTCAGGTCGCTGTTGCCGAAGATCAGCTGCTCGCCGCTCAAGCTGCGGAGCCGCGTCGTTTTAAAACCCACGTATTCCACGGTGCCCATCAAGTCGCCCACGATGATGAAGTCGCCGACTTCGAACGGCTTGTCCAAGAAAATGGCGAACGAGCTGATCGCATCGCCGAGCGTGTGCTGAACGGCCAGGGCCACGGCCACGCCGCCGATGCCCAGGCCCGCCAAAAAAGCGGTTACGTTGATGCCGATGTTGTCGAGCGCGAAGAGAAGCCCGGCTCCCCAAAGAAGCATCTGCACGAGCAAGGTAAGGTTCCGGAGCATGATCAAAATCGTCGGCTTATTCTGCTGCGAGCGCTTGATCCAAATCTCCAAAAACTGCAGCAAGAGATCTTGCACCGTCCAAACCGCTTTAGTCGTCAGAACAAGGACAAGACCGCCGCGGAGCAGCTGTTGGAGGACCACAGGAATGACCAAGCAACGGCCGGCAAAATAGAGGGCGACAACAAGGTAGAAGCTGGGGGTCAGGTGCCGCTTCAGGACGGCGACGATGATGTCGTCATACGCGGTCGCTGTGCGGGAGGCAAATTTCTCGAGCCGGGCCACGGCGATGCGCATGACGAGCCGCATCATGAGCCAAATCCAGAGGAACACGGCCATCGCCACGGAGTAGTCTTGGACCGTGTTGCCGCCCAAAGAAGCGGCCACGCATTGGTGCCACATTTCGAGCAAGTGTCTTAGATCCATCTCAGCCTCGTGCCGCCAGCGCTAAGCAAGCCCAGCCCGCGAGGAAAAGCAGCCCGCCGATCGGCGTGATCGCGCCCAGCCATCGCGTGCCAGTGATGGCCAGAAGATACAAGCTTCCTGAAAAGAGCGGCACGCCGAACGCAAAGCATAAGCCCGCGGACCGGCACAGCGGCGCCGCAGAGGGCCGGAGCCATGTCACGCAGCCGACCGCCACCAAAGCCAGGCTGTGGATGAAGTGATACAGAACCGCGGTTTCGTAGATTCCTTGTTGAGCGTCCGACAGCCGGGCGCGCAACGCATGCGCGCCGAACGCGCCCAAGGCCACGGCCAAGAAACCCAGCCAGCCGCCGACGCTTACGGCGTTCATGCGTCGGGCCCGCCGAAGCGCGGGCACGAAAGCGCCCAGCCCTCGGTGTTGCGGTAAGGCATCTGCTGCTCGGTATATTCGATAATGGTCCGCATCATTTGCACGGCTTCGACCGGGTACTTGCCCACCGCGGTTTCGCCGGAAAGCATCACGAAATCCGTTCCATCGATCACGGCATTGGCCACGTCCGTAACCTCGGCGCGCGTGGGCACGCGGTTCACGATCATGCTTTCCAGCATCTGCGTGGCGGTGATAATCGGTTTTTGCCGGTGGTTGCCGGTCGCGATCATCCACTTTTGCAGAATCGGTATTTCATGGATGGGCAGCGTCAAGCCAAGGTCGCCGCGAGCAACCATGGCGCCGTCTGAAACCGAGAGGATCGCGTCGAAGTTGCGGACGCCTTCCGGGCTCTCGATCTTCGCGATGATCTTGGTCCCCCTGCTCCGCTCGCGCAGCAATTTGCGGATTTCGAGCACGTCATCCTGGGTGCGGACAAAGGACTGCGCAAGGTAATCGATCTTGTGCTCGATCGCGAACGCCAGGTCGCGGATGTCCTTGTGGCTCAGCGCGGGAAACTCGAGCGGCGCTCCGGGAATGTTGACTCCTTTGCGCTCTCCAAGCTTGCCTTCCTGGATCACAACCGATTCCAGCTCATCCGGGGTGCTTCCGATCACTTGCAGGTGCAGGCGGCCGTCGTCGATATAGATCATTTGGCCGAAACCGATCTTCTCAAAGTCGCCCTCGTAATCAATCCAGACCCGGCGGGCGTTGCCCAACTGCCGCTTGCGGGTGAGCGTCACCTGCTGGCCGGCTTTCAGGAGAACCGGCTTGCTGCCTTCGAGCTTTCCGGTGCGGATGCGGTGGCCGGCTAAGTCCTG
Organism: Candidatus Omnitrophota bacterium; assembly: GCA_023247195.1. GTDB lineage: Bacteria > Omnitrophota > Gorgyraeia > Aquiviventales > Aquiviventaceae > JAHFGY01. Next base: position 3,417 of record JAHFGY010000033.1, read on the forward strand.
CAGAACGCCGATGCGCCGCTTGAGCAGCTTCTCCACCTTACGCACCCGGCCAAGCCAGCGCTCATGCAAAGCGCGTGTGCCGTGCGAAAAGTTGAACCGGATAACACTTGCGCCTTCTTCAATGACCTGAGAGAGAACCTCGGGGTCCGCGCAGGCCGGGCCGATCGTGGCGATGATTTTTGTCCGCATAGATGCCGCAAGCGCAGCCGGACTAGTCGTTCACTTGTTCAAAGAGAAGCGCATGCGTGGAAAGAGCCGGCTCCGTTTTCATGACCGGGACGCTCATCTCCAGAATCGCGGAGCCCGGCAGGCAAATATCCTTGCAAGCCAGCCATTCAGTCATGGCGCGGATCGTTACCGGCGTACCGGCGGCCACGCTGTTTGACAAGCGGACTTCGCTGCCAAGGACCACGGAACCGGAGTATCCAAACGTCCGGATATCGCCCGGATCGACGAACTCCAGCGGTTTGGGCCAAATCAGGGGGCCGAAGCTGACCGAACCCGGTCCGCTCCATTGGATTTTTGTCGGAAGCCCGGCGTCGCCGGGCTCTTGAGCGTAAATATGCCAGCCCTCATCCAGGTCAAAGTGAACGCCGACACGGGTTTTACCCCCGGGCTGGACCGAAGCATGCTCGGTAACGAGCTCCGCGCGAACCGGCTGTTTCTCCGGCTTGCCGAAGCTTGCGAGTTTGCTGAGAGTTTGCGCCTCTTCCCCGAACGCGCCGCCGGCTGCGCTTAAGACCGCGGCCGCTACCACCCCTGCTTGAACAACTCTATTGATTCCAATTCTCATAGCGTTACTCCCACTCAATTGTTGCAGGTGGTTTACTGGAAATATCATAAACCACGCGGTTGACTCCTCGCACTTCATTAATGATCCGGTTCGCGATCCGCTCCAATACGTCAGCCGGAAGCTTGGCCCAGTCAGCGGTCATGGCATCCAGACTGGTCACCGCACGCACGGCAATAACAGACTCGTAGGTCCGCTCGTCTCCCATCACGCCCACGGTTTTAACGGGTAAGAGCACGGCAAATGCCTGCCAAAGTGATCGGTACAGCCCGGCGCGGCGAATCTCTTCATCCACGCGCGCATCGGCCTCGCGCACTATGCGAAGCCGCTCTTGCGTGACCTCGCCCAGAATCCGAACCGCCAAACCCGGACCGGGAAACGGCTGTCGGAATACCATGTCGTCCGGCAGGCCCAGCAGCTTGCCGAGCTCGCGCACCTCATCCTTAAATAGGTCCCGAAGCGGCTCAACCAGCAGCAGCTTCATGTCCGCCGGAAGGCCGCCGACATTGTGGTGCGTCTTGATTGTAGCCGAAGGGCCGCCCCAGGCAGATACGCTCTCAATGACATCCGGGTACAGCGTTCCCTGCGCCAAAAAGCGCACGTCCTTGATCTTGCGGGACTCCTCCTCGAATACCCGGATAAACGCCTCGCCGATGATCTTGCGCTTGCGCTCAGGGTCTTCCACGCCCTTTAGATTCGTGAGGAAACGCTCGCTCGCGTCGATCACGCGCAGGTCCAGGCCGAAGTGCTTGCCGAATGTTTCGTCAACCTGTTCCCGCTCGCCTTTGCGCAGAAGGCCGTTATCGACGAAAATACACGTCAGCTGTTTGCCGACTGCGCGGTGAAGCAGCACCGCCGCAACGGATGAATCAACCCCGCCGCTGAGGCCGAGCACCACATGCCCTTGCCCGACCTGCTTGCGGATACGCTCCGAAGCTTCTTCTACAAATGAAGCCATGGTCCATTCGCCGGAACAGCCGCAAATCTCAAAGAGAAAGTTTCGGAGGATCTTCTGACCTTCTTCGGTGTGCACGACTTCGGGGTGAAATTGCAGGCCGTAGAGTTTGCGCACCGGATCTTCGATGGCCGCGGTGCCGGTGTTGTCGGTCTGCGCGCTCACCACAAAACCCGCGGGCGGCTGCGCCACGGAATCGCCATGGCTCATCCACGATACGGAATCCCGCTTCACGGATTTGAACAACCCCTGCTCGCGGACCACGCGCACCGCCGCCTTGCCGTACTCGCGCGCCGCTGCCTTCTCTACTTTGCCGCCGAGCAGGTAAGACATTGCCTGCATGCCGTAGCAGATGCCCAAGGTCGGAATGCCGCTCTCGAAGACCGCGGGGTCCGGCAAAGGCGCGTTGGGTTGGTAGACGCTGGCTGGGCCGCCCGAGAGGATGAGGCCTTTAGGCTTCTCTGCCGCCAATGTTTCGGACGTGAGCCGGTTCGGCGGCACGATGCGGCAAAAAACTTTCTGCTCGCGGATGCGCCGCGCAATCAGCTGCGTGTACTGCGAGCCGTAATCGACGATCAATACCGTTTCGTGCTTTGTGGAGAGACCGCTCATTTGTCGGTTATCGTATAGCCTTTCGGTATTTCGAATAGAGTGGAATCTATGGGCTCGTTAATGCGGACGTCGTCAATGCGCGTTAATTCGTTCCTTCCTTTGATATCAAACTGATATTGCACCGGCAACCACCAGCCGGACTGGTGCGTGAGGAGCCAACGCTTCCGGTAGGCTTGGCCTTCCTCCCCGTTCCAGTTACCTGACGACTCAAAAGCTTCGACCTCCCTACCTTCAAATTCTTCCGTACCGACATGCCTTACCTTTAACCATTCGCGACCAGACGCTCTGCCATGCTGCTCACCCGGGTAGTAGTCGTCAATGTAGCCTTGAAGATACTCCCAATCGCCGAAAGCCCCCGGCCGTTGGAGCTGCGTTCTTTCGCCCGTCTTCTTGTCCGGGCGAAGCATATACGCCCCCTCGGGCGTAATCAGCGTTACATAGAGATGCGAGATCCAACCGGTAAGGCGATTTTGCTTTTTTATCTCGGTACGCAAGTGCACACCATCCCCGTCCACAATCTTAATTTCCTTGTCCCCATTCGCCCCAAAAGTCGAGGTCTCGACGAAATGAAGCGTTTCAGGAATCGGCGCATTCGGAATACCCTGGGCGGTTTCCTGCCCCAGAAGCTCAACCTTCGGGTCGTCAAGCTGCAAGAAAGGCTTGCCGGTGATCGGCTTGTTGATTTGAATATCGTAAATGCGGGTAATGCATTCGTTTCCAGCACCAGAGGCCACCCGAAGCTCATACGGCAGCCAAGAATCTCCGGTTTTCACCACCCACCATTCGGTTCGAGTTCCTTTTCCGCTCAACCCCGAATACCCCTCAACAATATTGCCTTGTTGAATATCTGCCTCCGCTCGAACGATTTCTCTGTTTCCAATAGGCTTCGCGCCAGTCCCTGAAGCGGGATAATAGCTCCGAAACGGCTGAAAGGTGTTCTCTGTCTCATGCTCCTGAATCCTCAGGACCTTGATCTTATCTCCCGGCATCAGGATATCGCCTTCAAGCCGATCGGTATGCTTGGCTTCATAGCGTTCCGCCACTCCGCTGAATTTTTTCCACTGCCAAACAGTCCAGAGGTTCGGCGTAGATGGCGTATATTCGTACGAAAGCTTCGCTTCGGACAAATCGCCGGCATACTCGGTATCGCTGCCGCCGTACGCGTATCGGTCGTAGTCGCCGCCCGCTGAACCACACTTAGTGGTGGTGCGGTAGTGCAGGCTCTGCATCGGTGGAGGACCGGGAAGCAGATCTTCCTCGGCCGAGGAGCTTGCAGCTCCTAGCCCTGCGGCCAACAGAACGCTTGAAACAATCATGCGGACGACCTGGCGCGGGAGCACGTTTATTTGCGCGCCATGCCGACGCGCTGGACTTGCTGGAAGAGCTTTCCTTCGGTCTGGATCGAGGGCGCGATAATGATCTCCGTGAGTTGGAATTCTTTCATGGTGCGCGCGCCGACCGTGCCCATGCAGGTGGTCAGGGCGCCCATCAAGTTCTGCGAACCGTCATCAATGATGGCCGGGCCGAAAACAATCTGCTCCAGCGTACCGGTTGTGCCCACAAAGATGCGCGTGCCGCGCGGCAAGCTGGAGTGCGGGTAAGCCATGCCCCAGTGATAGCCGCGTCCGGGCGCTTCTTTAGCCTTGGCAAATGCCGAGCCAACCATGACCGCGTCCGAACCGCAGGCAAACGCCTTGCAAATATCCCCGCCGATGCGCATGCCGCCATCCGTGATGATGGGAACGTAGCGCCCGCTCTTCCTATGGTAGAAGTCGCGCGCCGCGGCCAAGTCCACCGTGGCCGTGACCTGGGGAACGCCGACACCCAAGACCCCGCGCGTGGTGCACGCGGCTCCGGGGCCGACACCGACAAGCAAACCGTCCGCGCCGGCTTCCATCAGCTCGAGCCCCTGATCATAAGTCACGCAGTTGCCGATAATAACCGGGATCTTCATAGACTTGAGGAACTTCGCGAAATCAAGCGGCTGATATTTAGTAGCCAAGTGGCGAGCGGTCGTCACCGTTGACTGGACTACGAAAAGATCGGCGCCGGAATCTTGCGCGATCTTGCCAAAGCGTTCCGCATTTTGGGGAATCGAGCTCACCGCACAAGGGACGTTCGCGGCTTTAATCTCTTTCACGCGCTTGGCGACCAGCTCGTCCTTCACCGGCACTTTGTAGAGCTGCTGCACAATGTCCGTGGTCTTATCCACTTCGCCTTCCACGATCTTCGCAATGGCTTCTTGCGGATCATCGTAGCGGCTCTGCACCCCATCCAAGTTCAGCACCGCCAGCGCGCCCAACTTGCCCATGGCAATCGCAAAATTCACGTCCACCACGCCATCCATGGCCGAGGCGATAAAAGGCACGCGGAATTTCAGGTCTTTGATTTCGAAAGTCGTATCAACTTCTGTGGGATTCACGCTCACTGTTCCAGGAACCAACGCGATTTCATCAAAACCGTAGCAACGCCGCGCGCGGCGTCCAATGCCAATCCACTCACCCATCGGTAGGTCCTTCTGTTACTTCGGGTCGGGTTATGAAACTTTTATGGTAATTGAGCTAAAAAGGCATGTCAAGGCGGGCTAAATCCGCCTTAAGGAAGGAATAAGGGCAAGAGGAAGATCCCTAGCCGTCCGCAGCCGGGGATGTTCCCATCAAAACTTCATCCAAGCAGGACAAGACCTGTTTGGCGCTCACAGGCTTGGTCAGGAAACGGTGCCCGCCCACAAGGCTCGCTTGGGAGGCAGCCTCCTGCTTTGAGACGATCGCTGTGATGAACACGATCGGAATATGCTTCAAAGCCTCGTCCGCGTGGATCTCGGCCGCGACGTGGCCACCGTCCATGTCGGGCATCACGATGTCCAGCAAGATGAGGTCCGGTCGCGTACTCCGCGCGGCCCATAATCCGGTCGAGCCGTCATGGGCGGTCAGCACATCGTAGCGGTCCGTCTTCTCTAGGTAGAACTTGATGGCACGCGTAAATGTCTGCTCGTCATCGATTAGCAGCACACGCTTTTTGCTCATGCAGTCCCTCCCCTTATATCCCTTATTTTTTCTTAAACCGGTTGGCCGCGCCAACTTTATTTTTGCCTCCCTAAAACGAAAGGCCCCCTTGGGGATCCCAAGGGGGCCAGTCGGTCCAAAGCTCTTCCGATCAAGCGACGATCGCGAGGATCTCGTCCTCGTTCAGGAAAACGTACTCCTTGTCGTCCACTTTAATCTCGGAGCCTGAATACTTGCCGAACAGGATGCGATCCCCGGCCTTGACGCTTGGCGGAACCACTTTGCCGCTGTTGAGCATCTTGCCGGAACCGACCGCAATTACCTTGCCTTCTTGCGGCTTTTCTTGCGCCGCATCCGGCAGGTACAACCCGCTCTTGGTCTTCTCAGTCGAGCCAAGCCGCTCGACAATGATACGATCGCCGATGGGCTTGAGCTTGAGACTGCTATGCGTGCTAGTTGCTGCTGCCATGATTGGTTTCTCCTATGCGCCGCGGGATCAATAATCCATCCCGTGGGGAGCTGCCGGAGCCGATTCTTTCTTGTCTCTCTCCGGAATCTCGGTGATAAGCGCCTCGGTGGTGATCAACAGGCCCGAGATGCTCGCCGCGTTCTGCAGAGCCGAGCGAACCACCTTGGTCGGGTCCACAACGCCCGCAGCCACGAGGTCCACGAACTCAAGCGTTTCGGCGTTGAAGCCCATGTTGCCCTTTTCTTCCTTGATGCGCTGAACCACGACCGAGCCTTCTTGGCCGGCGTTGTGCGCGATCTGGCGAGCGGGTTCCTCGAGCGCGCGGCGGATAATGTCCACGCCGATCTGCTCGTCGCCCGAGAGCTTCATCTTCTCAAGCGCCGGGATGCAGCGGATCAAAGCCACGCCACCGCCGGGAACAATGCCTTCTTCACGGGCGGCCTTGGTCGCGTGCAGCGCGTCCTCGACGCGGGCTTTCTTCTCTTTCATTTCGGTCTCGGTCGCGGCGCCGACGTTGATCTGCGCCACCCCGCCCGCGAGCTTGGCCAACCGCTCTTGGAGCTTTTCGCGGTCGTAGTCCGAATCGGTGTCCGCGATCTGCGCCTTGATCTGCGAGATGCGTCCGTTGATCGCCGAGGTCTTGCCCGCACCCTCGATGATCGTGGTGTTCTCTTTGTCGATCTTCACGCGCTTCGCGCGGCCCAGGTCCTCGAGCTGGATGTTTTCAAGCTTGATGCCCAGGTCTTCGGTAATGGCTCGGCCACCGGTCAAAATCGCGATGTCCTCGAGCATGGCTTTGCGGCGGTCGCCGTAGCCGGGAGCCTTCACAGCCGCGCACTGCAGCGTGCCGCGCAGCTTGTTGACCACGAGCGTAGCCAATGCCTCACCCTCGATATCCTCAGCGAGCAGGATAATGGGCCGGCCGGCCTTTGCCACCTTCTCGAGCAACGGCAAAAGATCCTTCATCGCGGAGACTTTCTTCTCGTAGATGAGGATGTACGGCTCGTCCAGCGTGGCTTCCATGCGCTCGGCATCGCTGACGAAATAGGGCGAAAGGTAACCCTGGTCAAACTGCATCCCCTCGACCAGGTCGAGCGTGGTCTGCATGGACTTGGCTTCTTCAACCGTGATAACGCCGTCCTTGCCGACCTTTTCCATGGCATCGGCAATGAGCTCGCCGATCGTGATGTCGTAGTTCGCGGAAATCGTGGCAACCTGCGCGATTTCCTTCTTGTCCTTCACCTGCTTGGACATCTTCTTGAGCTGAGCAACGACTTCCTCAACCGCCTTGTCGATGCCGCGCTTGAGCGCCATCGGGTTCGCGCCGGCGGTCACGTTCTTGAGGCCTTCGCGGAAAATCGCATCGGCCAAGACAGTGGCGCTGGTCGTGCCGTCGCCCGCGTTGTCCGAGGTCTTCTCAGCGACTTCCTTAACGAGCTGGGCGCCGACGTTCTCGTACGGATCCGCGAGGTCAACTTCCTTCGCGACCGTGACGCCGTCCTTGGTGATGGTCGGCGAGCCGAACTTCTTTTCAAGGACCACATTGCGGCCCTTGGGACCGAGCGTCACCTTGACCGCATCGGCCAGCTGGCGGACGCCGCTGTAAACTTTGCGACGCGCGTCTTCATCAAATAAAAGTTGCTTTGCCATTCGAAACGTTCCTCCTTAGTTCTGTGCTGTTAAGCGATCAACCCTGTACAACCGCCAAAACGTCCTCTTCCTTTAGAATCAGGTATTCATCTCCGTCAATCGTGACTTCCGTTCCGGAGTACTTACCATAAAGCACTCGATCACCGCTCTTGATCTCGAGTGCTTTGATGCTTCCATCTTCCAAAATTTTGCCCGTGCCTACCGCAATCACTTTGCCTTCTTGCGGCTTCTCTTTCGCGCTATCCGGGACAATAAGACCGCTCTTAGTCTTGTCGCTGGCATTCAAACGCTTGAGTACAAGGCGATCTGCCAGGGGTTTCAAAGCCATTCCTTCACCTCCGGTTCCAATTCAGCAATCGTAGACTGTGAGTGCTAACTCACAGTCGATTGTACCTCCTGTAGCGCCAATTTCAAGGGTTCATTTCGGTGTAATTGAGTGCTTCTAGAGGCTATTTCGTGCATTTTCGTGCTTTTCTTTGAATTTACTCATGCGTTTGCAAGGTCGTATAACCCCTCAAGAACCAGGTGCGGGCGCACCTCGTCGATCGTCTCGGCGTGGTCGGCGATCAACTGCCCTGAGCCGCCCGTGGCAACCACCACGGCATCCGGAGCATATTGCGCCTTCAGCCGGGATACTAGCCCGTCGCACAGCGCCGCGCAGCCGTACAAAACACCGGAGCGGATGCTGTTCACCGTGTCGCGGCCCAAAAGTTCCGGCGGCACTTTGAGTTCAACCTTTGGCAGGAGCGCGGTGCGCGACGCCAAGGCCTCCAACGACAACTCCAGCCCGGGCGCGATAATGCCGCCCAGGTACTCGCCTTCCTTATTCACTACATCAATTGTAATCGCTGTGCCGAAATCCGCCACAATGCAGTCCCGCTTAAATGCTTTCAAAGCCGCATGAGCGCCGACCAGCCGGTCCTGCCCCACCTGCTCCGGGTAGGTGTACCGGTTCTTCAGAGGAACGAAAACATCCTGCCCGATGACCTGGATCGAGCTTACGCCCGAGCTGTGAAGCGCCTGGATCAGCAAAGACGACATGCGAGGCACCACGCTGCACAGGATGACCTTCTCTACTTTGGAAAGGGCAAGCCGGTGGGATTTGGCCAGCGAGCGGATATGCAGCGTGGCTTCATCCGGCGTGTGGGCCGGCTGCGTGCCGATCGCGAACTGCGTCTTGAGCTTCTTACTCTCGAAGAGCCCGAAATTCGTGGTCGTATTACCGATATCGATGGTGAGGATCATGTGGCCGCTTTGTCTCCGCTAGCTTGCATGAAATCCGATCAGATTCTTTTTTCGCGCAGGCGGCTCCATTAGCGCACGCAATGCATCAAAGACAACCTTGAACTGCGCGTCATATTTCTTCTCGAGCTTGTCGAGTTGGCGGGCTAGTTCCTTATGTGTGCTCAACAGATGCCGAAGCCGAACGAACGCGCGCATGATCTCAACATTCACTAACACAGCACGCTTGCTCCGCAGGACACTTGACAGCATAGCAACACCTTGCTCAGTGAAGGCATAGGGCAAATATTTTTTATGCTTTCCACGCCCAATGTCTAAGGTCGCAAATTGCGACCTTAGAGAACTCGTCTCCTGCGCAGTAAGTTGAAACATGAAATCTACCGGAAAGCGCTCACTGTTACGTTTCACCTGCTCATTCAGACGCTTGGTCGAAACGTTGTAGAGAACAGCAAGATCCTCGTCAAGCATCACCTTCTCGCCGCGTAGAAATAAGATAGCGCGCTCAATTCGGTGGGTTATCAAAGGTTGTGCCATATCCCCTCCGGGATTGGCGGGTGAGGTACTTGATTATGCTAGCAGGCGAACCATGCGAGGACAACATAACTTGAGATTGCAAATTATGCTCTCAAGTTTAAGGTCACAAATTGTGACCTTAAAGACTACTTGCCCTTCCTGCGGTAGATATTCAAGCCGATCTTGACGTGGTCCACGTTCGGGACGTCCACGTTGCCTTCGGTGCTGGCTATAATGATGCTCTTACCGGAAGACGATTCGCCGAATTCCTTCTGCAAATCCACGGTAATGACCAGCTTGCCGTGCTCCACTTTCATTTCAACGTTCTTCATTTCTTGTCCCCTCCGGTCAACAAGCCCGCGTAGCGGTGACAGCTCACGATATGATCGTTCACAAGGCCCGTGGCTTGCATGTGCGCGTAAATCACGGTGCTGCCGACAAACTTAAAGCCGCGCAGCTTGAGGTCTTTGCTCAACGCATCCGATTCCGGCGTGGTCGCGGGCACTTCCTTCACGATCTTCCATCGATTGCGCTTCGGCTTGCCGCCGACAAACCGCCAGACGTAGGCGTCGAAACTGCCGAATTCTTTTTGAATCTCAAGAAAACGAGCGGCGTTGTTGACCGCGGATTGGACCTTCAAACGATTGCGGATGATGCCTGTGTCGGTGAGGAGTTTTTCGACGTCTTTTGCCGTGAAGCGCGACACTTTTTCCGGATCGAAAGCGGCAAAAGCTCGGCGGTAGCCTTCCCTCCGGTGCAGGATCGTGCGCCAGCTCAGTCCGGCTTGCGCGGCTTCCAGCACCAAAAACTCGAAATGTTTGCGGTCGTCCCGTACCGGAACGCCCCATTCGGTGTCGTGGTACGCGAGCATCAACTCATCTGCGCCCGGCCACGAGCAGCTTTTTTTGACGGCCGCGGTTTTCATTGGCTGCTCCGCGACAGATCATCGACAACCGCGGTCAGGCCCTCAACCGCGCCCGCCATGCGCATATAGTCCAGCGTGTCCCAGGTATCATCGGCGGTGTGGTAATGCGGATTGCGGAAAAAAGCGGTATCCGTCGCCATGATTGCCGGGTATCCCTCTTGCCAGAATGACCAGTTGTCGCTCCAGTCCACGCCGGGCACGGATTCCAATGTCACCACTGACTCGACCGGAAACGGCGTCGCGGCCTTGAATGCTTCCTTGGCCCGCTTGACCAGAGGCGCTGACTTAAAGTTGCCGACAATGCCGATGAAATCGCCGCGGTTCGGGTAGAGCGGGCCGAACAGCGGCGGGTACCGTTGCGAGAACGGGCGCTCGTCGTAGTACCCGATCATTTCCAGAATCACGGCGCCGACAACGTGCGAGCCGGAGTCTTTGAGGCTGCGCACATACTGGCGGCTGCCCATGAAGTTCGACTTAAAATAGGGAGGCTCTTCGTTCGTGAAGGCGACAAATCGAATAGTGCGGTCAGTGGGCTTGCCAGCGAACGCGCGCGCCAGCTCAAGGACACCCGCAACGCCGCTGGCGTTGTCGTCCGCGCCCGGATTATAGAGCGTGTCATAGTGCGCGCCGACGATGATCAGCTCTTCGGGCTTGCGGGTACCCGGACGCTCCGCGATCAAATTCGCGGACTCGCGCCCGGAGATCACATACGGCTGTTTCTGCACCGTGTATCCCATGGAGAGGAACTGCGCCTCGATATAGTCCGCGGCGCGCATGAGATGAGCGTGGTCCGATAAGTTGCGGTTGCCGATGGTCTCCGCGAGCATGCGGACGTGCGACTGCAGGCGGCGATCGAGCAGCGCCTCCGCGGGCGCATGGGTGCGCGCTTTCAAAGCCAGGCATCCTCCGAAAGTCGAAGCGTAGACAAAGCCCACGACGATCACCAGCCGCACAACCAGCCGAATGAACGTGCGCATGTTAGCGCAGGATACTCACTTCCCCGATGCTGAACGCGCGCAAAAGCCCGGAGTCCTGCCGGATCACCAGCCGGCCGCTTTCATCGAGATCCATTGCCTGCCCTTCGATTGTTTCTGAGCCTGCGCTCAACCGCACCATGTGGCCGATGCCGTTCAAAAGAAGACGCAGCGCCGAGCGCACCGGGGCGAACCCCTGCCGCTCCCACTCGCCGGCCCACTGGCTCAGATCGTCGATAAGCCGGAGAAACACCGCGTCCGTATCCGCCTCAGCCCCGTGGGACTCGAGGCTCGTGGCGGTGTCCGGAAGGCCGTTGCTGCGCTTCACGTTGATTCCCATGCCGATGATCACGGCGTTGCCGCGCGCTTCAATGAGAATGCCCGCGGCTTTCTTGTCATCGATCAAAACATCGTTGGGCCATTTGACGGATATGGCGCCCTGATGGATCAGGTACCGGACTGTCTCGGCGGCCGCGAGGCCGGCCACGAGCGCCAACTGCGGAATTTCCGAAGCCGCACGGCCGGTGCGCAGCACAAAAGACACGTAGAGCCCGCCTTCAGGAGAACTCCAGACGCGGCCAAGACGGCCGCGGCCGCCGGTCTGCCGGCCGGCTAAGACAACGGTTCCGGTTGGCGCGCCCTGCTCCGCCTGCGAATGAGCCTCATCCATGGTAGAGACAAGCGCGTGGAACGCAAGGATATTTGCGTTGGCGTTGGACGCGGAAAGAGCCGCCCGCAGGCGGTTCTCACGCGCGTGATCGCGTTCGGGGCTTGGCGCGAGGGCCGGCATCCAGTCGCTCGACTTTGTATTTCTCCATGAGGCCGCTGATCTCGTCGCGCAGCGCGGCCGCGCGCTCGAATTGCAGGTTCTTGGCGCAGATCATCATCTCTTCCTCAAGGTCGGACAGCACCTGGCGCACTTCGTGTGACTCCATACTTTGCCCGGTCTGGCTGACCACGAGCGCCTCGGCCGTCCGGGCCGCCTCAATGCTCTCCCGCACGGCTTTGATGACCGTGGTCGGCGTGATGCCGTTCGCTTGGTTGTATTCCATCTGCTTCTTGCGCCGGCGCTCGGTCTCGTCCATCAGCGTTTTCATGGCGCCGGTCACGTGGTCGGCATAGAGGATAACCTGGCCGTTTACGTTGCGTGCGGCGCGGCCCGCGGTCTGGATAAGCGAGGTGGCGGACCGCAGAAAACCTTCCTTGTCCGCGTCCAGCACGGCCACGAGCGTGACCTCCGGCAGGTCCAATCCCTCGCGCAGAAGGTTGATGCCGACCAGGCAGTCGAACGTGCCAAGACGCAGGTCGCGCAGAATCTCGACGCGCTCGATGGCTTGAATTTCCGAGTGGAGGTATTTCACGCGCAGTCCGGCTTCGGTCAGGTACGAGGCCAGCTCTTCGGACATGCGCTTGGTCAGCGTCGTGACCAGGACCCGCTCCTTGCGCTCGGCGCGGACTTTGACCTGCTCGATCAGGTCGTCGATCTGTCCTTCCGTGGGCTTGACCGTGATCGGAGGATCAATCAGGCCGGTCGGCCGGATCACCTGCTCGACCATGCGGCCACCGGACTTTTTCATTTCAAACAACGCCGGGGTCGCTGAAACGTAAATCACCTGCGAGACCAGGCTCTCGTATTCCGCGAACGTCTGCGGCCGGTTGTCGAGCGCGGACGGCAAGCGGAAGCCGTAGTCCACAAGCACTTGTTTGCGCGCGCGGTCGCCTTCGTACATGGCGCCGATCTGCGGCACAGTCACGTGCGACTCGTCGATCACAATGAGCAAGTCCTTGGGGAAATAGTCGATCAGGCACGGCGGGCGCGACCCGGGGGCCCTTCCGGACAACTGCCGCGAGTAATTCTCGACGCCGTGGCAAAAGCCCAGCTCCTTGAGCATGTCCAGGTCGTAGCGTGTGCGCGACTCAAGCCGCTGCGCCTCCAGGAGTTTGCCTTGCGCCTGGAAATTGCGCACCGACTCGATCATTTCCCGCCGGATATTCTCCAACGCGTGCTCGATGCGGTCTTTGGTGGTCACAAAGTGCTTGGCCGGGTAGATGGCGATCTGCGGCAATTCAGCGATCGTGTCGCCGGTCAGCGGCGCGAGCTCGCGGAGGCGCGAAATCACCCCGCCGGCAAGCTCGATCCGGTAAGCGGTTT
>JAHFGY010000034.1 GCA_023247195.1 Candidatus Omnitrophota bacterium
TGGCGAGCTCAAGGTCGAAATCCAGGTGGCTTTCCATGGTCCGCATCAGGAAAAAGAAACGCGTGGCATCCACGCCGACCTCGTCCATGATCTCGCGGAAGGTGACGAACTCGCCCTGCCGCTTGGACATGGGCACCGGCTTTCCCTTGCGGGAGAGCGTCACGAGCTGCACGATGCGCACCACGAGCCGCGCCGGGTCCAGACCGAGCGCGGCCACAGCGGCTTTGACGCGCGCGATATAGCCGTGGTGATCCGGCCCCCAGAGATTGATGACGCGGCTAAAACCCCGCTGGTATTTCCATTCGTGGTACGCAATGTCCGGCGCAAGGTACGTCAGCTCGCCGTCGCGCTTGCGCACCACGCGGTCTTTGTCATCGCCGAACTTCGTGGAAGCGAACCACAACGCATCCTCGGCTTCGAACAAGGCATCCTTTTGCTTCAGGTGCTCCAATGCCGCGTCGATCTTCCCGGTTTCCCGGACCCAGCGCTGGCTGCTCCATTCCTCGAAGTTCAAATTGAAGTGCGACAAGTCTGTCTTGATCAACTCGAGCAGCTCCGCCATGCCGAACTCCATAAAAGCCGGCAGCGCTTCCTTCTCGGGCATATCCGCGTATTTCTCGCCGTATTTTTCCGCGAACCGCTTGGCCACGTCGGCCACGTACAACCCAAGGTAGCCATCTTCAGGCATGGGCTCAGCTTTGCCGAACAATTCGCGGTAGCGGATGCGCAGCGAACGGCCCAGTTGCTCGATCTGGCGGCCTTCGTCGTTCAGGTAGTACTCGCGCGTGACGTCGTAGCCTTGCGACTGCAAAAGACGGGCCAGGACGTCGCCCACCGCGGCCTGGCGGCCGTGCGCAACGCTCAGCGGGCCCGTGGGATTGGCGCTCACGAACTCGATGTTCACGGATTCGCGGGCCGCGCGCGCGGCTGTGCCGTACGACGGCCCTTGGTCCAGGATTTCCTGCAGGATTCCGAGCAGCGCCTTTTGCGAAAGAAACACATTCAAGAACCCGCTCTTTTGCTCAGCCCGGTCGACCAGATCGCCGAGCCCCAACTCGGCGGCTGATGCGACAAAACGCGCGGCCAGATCAGCGGCTAGAGCCTGCGGCGGACGCTTGAGCACCGCCGCCAGCTTGAACGCAGCGGCATTGGCCAAGTCCCCGAACGCGGGATCTTTGGGCATTTCCCAGCGCAGCGAGCCCTCGGGCAGCGAAGCCGCGTCGGCTCCGAGCGCATGGGCAAGGATAGCGCTGAGTTGATCGTCCAATTTGACTTGGGCCATGAGAGAATCCGTCCCGATCCAGTGAGACCGGGCTAGGCGGGTAAGCCTTAGGAGCCTGCGGAGCGGCCGCGGGAAACCACGGGCGGCGCGTCGCCGATCATTACGCGCGGCGCGTCACCCCACAGCCGATCCAACTGGTAAAAATCGCGCGCGGCGCCGTCCAACACGTGCACGACGACGTCCGCGCAATCCATCAACAGCCATCGATTCGCCGCATCATCCTGCCGGCCGGGGGAGCCTTCGGTATGGGCCACGCGGCCCCCCATCCGGCGCACGGCCGACTCAACTTGGTCGCTAATGGCCTCCATCTGCCGCGAACTTCCGGCTGTGCACAGCACGAAGTAGTCCGTCACCGTTGACAACTCCCGGACATCCATGATGCTCACATCCTCCGCCTGGAGGTCCAACGCCGCGTGGGCGATGATCCGCGCTTTTTCCTGGCTGTTAATCACGAAGCAGAAACAATCAAACTTACTTGTTGCCGAGAATTCGGTATAGACCGGTACCGCAGGTCGGGCAAACACCCTTCATCGCGCCGCGGCCGTTCTTCATCTTGACCTGCTTGGCGTCCTTCATTTCCTTCTTAGCTTTACATTTCACGCAATAGGCTTCCATCCATCCTCCTGTGCTGTGGCGCCTCGACACGTTCCCAAAAATCGCCCTGAGACTAACAGACGCTGCCTGGGCTGTCAAGCGAGCCTCAGAATCGCTTGGGCTTGGGTGCTTCCTCAATCTCTCCCACAATTTCCTCCAACAAGTCCTCGATAGTGGCCAGCCCGACGGTCCTGACTTGGTGGTCCTGTACGATCGCGATCTGGGTTTTGTCCCGCTGGAAGCGGGAGAGCAGCTCCGCGATGCGCTCGGTTTCTTTGACTTTCGCGATCGGGCGCACCAGGTCCGCCAGCACCACCAGGTTGCTGTGGCGAATCATCGTCAGCAGATCCCGCGCGTAGATCACGCCCACAACGTTATCCAGCGTTCCGCTGTAGACCGGGATGCGGGAATGGCCTTCCTCGATAATCACGTCCAAAGCATCCTGCGGTTTTGACGCGAGATCGATTCCCTTGATTTCATTCCGCGGGATCATGACCTTCCCCACGAGCGCGTCGCTGAACTCAAAGATCCGGTGCAGCATGCGCAATTCCTGCTCGGCCAGCACGCCCGCTTCCCTGCCCATCTGGATCATGAGCTTGATCTCTTCTTCCGTGACCAGCGATGAGCGCGGCTTCAGCGGGATGCGCGCCAGCCGCAGCAAGCTTCTCGCCAGCCATGAGAAGAAAGAAGCGATGGGGTGCATGAAAGTCATCAGCGCCTTCAAAGGCCGGATAAAAAGGAACGCGACAAACTCGGCGTGCGTGGTCGCGTAGAGTTTTGGCACCATTTCGCCGAAAACAAGCACGGCCACGGTCATGACCGCGGTCGCTATTGCCAGTCCGAGCTGCGGTCCGAACCAGACAACGGCAATCCACGTTCCCACGGCTGAGCTGGCGGTCTCCAGCAGGGTGTCCACGAACAGGATGGTGCTGATCGCCTTGTCGATCTCCGGAAGCACGCTGTAGACCAGCTTTGCCGTGCGGTTGCCGCTCTCGGCCATATGCCGCAGCCGGACCTTGTTGATGCCCAGGAGCGCCGCTTCCATGGCCGACAAACACCCGGATACCAGCAACAGCGCCACGAGGATAAGAAGAATCGGCAGTGTGACAACCATGTTATTTTTGTGTTTTAAACCAGCCCCGGCGGCGAATCAGGTCTTCCACCGCATTTGGCACCAGGTAGCGGATCGATTGTCCGGCGGCTACGCGGCTTCGAATTTCCGAAGAAGAGATCCCGATCGGCGGCATGGGAATAGGCTTGGCCGGCGGCTTTATCTTGATCGCGGCATCGGGCCGCACGGCAACGCCCAGCCGGCAGATTTTCAGGATCTCGTCCCATCCGCGCCACCGCACCGCGAGCATGTCTTGGCCGATAATAATGAAGAGCTTCCACCCCGGGAATCGTTTGTGCAGCGCCTGCACGGTTTCCAGCGTGTAGGAGATTCCGCCCCGCTTGAGCTCGATATCCGAGACCGCGAAAGCCGAATTTCCTTTGACGGCTTCTCGTACCAGCCGCAGCCGGTCTTTTCCGCTGAGGATGGATTGCGCGGGCTTGTGTGGAGGCGATGCGGTCGGGATAAAAAGCACGCGGTCCAGGTCCAGCGCTTCCCGCGCTTGTTCGGCAAGGATGAGGTGCCCGTTGTGGATGGGGTTGAACGTACCGCCGAGCAGGCCGACGCGCATCCGATGGGCTCTTTTTACTCTCGCACCTGTCCGGCCCCGTGCACCACATACTTGTAAGTGGTGAGCTCTTCCAATCCCATGGGCCCGCGCGCGTGCAGCCGCTCGGTGCTGATACCGACCTCCGCGCCCAAACCGAATTGAAAGCCGTCCGTAAAGCGCGTGGAAGCGTTCACGTACACGGCCGCGGAGTCGACTTGCGCCAAGAAACGCTCGGCATTGCCGTCGTCGCGCGTGACGATCGCGTCCGAATGCGCTGAGCCGTAACGGCTGATGTGCTCAATCGCCGCGCCGATCTCCGGCACGACTTTGACCGATAAAATCAGATCCAGGTATTCGGTCGACCAGTCTTCTTCGGTCGCGGGCTTAACCGCCGAATCGACCGCCCGGGTTTGCTCATCCCCGCGGATTTCCACGCCCGCATTTTTCAGCGCATGCACGATGCGGGGAAGAAAAACAGGGGCGATCTCTTTGTGCACCAGCAGCGTCTCGAGCGCGTTGCAGGTGCCCGGGCGCTGGCACTTGGCGTTCAGAACAATGGCCTCGGCCATATCCGGGTCCGCGCTGCGGTCCACGAAAACATGGCACACGCCTTTGGCGTGTTTGATGACCGGGATGCGGGACTCTTCCGATATCTTCCGGATCAGCGCTTCGCCTCCGCGCGGGATAATCACGTCAATCAGGTCATTCAATTTGAGCATAACGTCCACGCCGACACGGTCGCGCACCGGAATCAGGCCGACCGCCGCGGCGGGCAAGCCTGTCTTTGCGAGCGCTTCCTGGATCGCGTCGCGGATCGCCTCGTTGGATCGGAAGGATTCCGACCCGCCCCGCAGAACCACGGCGTTGCCGCTCTTTAATCCCAGCGAGGCGCATTCGCTTGTGACGTTCGGCCGCGACTCATAAATAATGCCGAGCACGCCCAAGGGCACCCGGACTTTTTGGATGCGCAAACCGTTGGGCCGCTCGATCGTGCGCATGACCTCGCCGACCGGATCCGGCAAATCAATCACCGCGCGAACCGAGCGAACCATCTCCGCCACGCGGGAATCATTCAGGGTAAGCCGATCGACCAAGGAATTGCTGAGCCCGGCGCCTTTGGCTTCGGCAACGTCCTGGGCATTGGCTTTCAGGATAGCTCCCTTGCGCGACGCGATCGCGTCCGCCATGGCGCGCAGCGCGGCGTTCTTCTGGTCGGTCGTGGCGCGGGCCACGGACTTGGCCGCGTCGCGCGCCGCCCGGACTACGCCGACAACTTGGTCATGCGTCGTGGACATGCTCGATCTCTCGTATGAGCACCAGGTGGTCCCGGTGCACAGCCTCGCCAATCCGCGCAACGCCCAGCGCGCGGGCCGCTTCCGCGCTGCGCAAGCCCTTGATCCGGTCCAACTCGCGCGATGAAAAATTCACGATCCCTCGCGCCAGCACCGTTTTGTTTTCGTCGGCAATCGCCACGCACGCGCCGGCTTCGAATCGTCCTTTGATACGGGCGATTCCGGAAGCGAGCAAGCTCTTTCCTCCTTCGAGCAAAGCCTGCGCCGCGCCGCCGTCGATGCTGAGCTCGCCTTTGGGCGTGCGCAATGAAAAGGCGATCCACCACTTCCGGCGGGCCAGCCGGTTTTTCGGCGGCACGAACAGCGTTCCCACCGGCTGCCCGCCCAGCAGGTCTGCCAGCGCCGTGGGATGCGTGCCGTTGGCGATGACCATCGGAATACCATTATGCCCCACGATGCGCGCGGCCTGAAGCTTGGACGCCATTCCGCCCGTGGTGGTCTGGCGGCTCGAGCGGTGGACAGCGCCGAAATGCCGCGCGGTCACGCCTTCAACGCGCTCAACGACCTTCCCGCCTTCCAGCAGCCCGTCAACGTCCGAGAGCAAGACAAGGAGCTGGGCGTCCACAGCGGAAGCCACGAGCGCGGCCAAGCGATCGTTGTCGCCAAAGGCGATCTCTTCCACGGCCACGGTGTCGTTTTCATTGATGATCGGGATCACGCGGTGCTGGAGCAAGGTGCGGAGCGTTTGCGTGGCGTTGCGGAAGCGGCGCTGCTCGGCCAGGTCTTCTTGGGTCAGCAGAATTTGCGCGGTCGTGAGGTCGTGCTGGCTAAAGGCTTGCGCATAAACCTGCATCAAGCGGCTTTGTCCGACCGCGGCGCATGCCTGGAGCTCGGCTAACCGCTTGGGCCGGCGCGGAAGCCCCAACGCGGCCATGCCGCAAGCGATCGCGCCCGAGGTGACTAAGATCGGCTGCTGATCCGCCTTCGCCGACGCGGCTAACTGGTCAACCAGCTGCCCTAAGCGCTCCGGGAGCAGGCGCCCGGCATCGTCGGTGAGTACGCTTGATCCGACCTTCACCACGACGCGTTGTAAAAGCGCCGGAGAAGATTTCATGGCTGATCGAGCGACTTTCCGCTGCGCACGGCGTCCAGCGCGTCCATCACCGCATGCAGCATCGGGGTCAAGCCTTCGCCGGTCACGCACGAAACCGGCCAAACCCGTTGGCCGATGGCCGTTTCGAACGCTTCCAATCGCTCCTTGGCATCCGGAACATCTATTTTATTCGCGATGACCAGCTGGGGCTTGTCGACCAGCGCCGGGCTGTAAGACTCCAGCTCCGCATTCAATTGGTGGTACGCTTCAACCGGATCGCGGCCGTCAGCGGACGAAAGGTCGATCAGATGAACCAGCAAGCGCGTGCGCTCGATGTGCCGCAGGAATTCAAATCCCAGGCCGCGGCCTTCGTGCGCTCCTTCGATCAGTCCGGGGATATCGCATGCCACGAACGGCTGGCGCTCGCCGACCGTGACCACGCCAAGCACCGGGTAGCGAGTCGTAAAAGGGTAAGCGGCCACTTTCGGCCGAGCGGTTGAAATCCGCGCCAGCATGGATGATTTGCCGGCGTTGGGGAAACCGACCAGCCCGACGTCCGCGATCAGCTTAAGCTCCAAGCGAAGGAGCTTTTTCTCGCCTTCGTTTCCCTCGGTGGCTTCGATGATGTTCGCGTTGCCACGGCCGCCGGCGCCGCCGTGAGCGATGATCGCTTCCTCTTCCGCGTGCGACATGTCTCGCAGAACGCGGCCGCCGTCCGCTTCCATCACCACCGTGCCGACCGGAATGCGGATAATGTAATTCTCCCCGCGCTTGCCGGTCTTATTATTGCTGCCGCCGTGGCCGCCGCGTCCGGCCGCGAACGTGTGCCGGAATTGAAAGTCCAAAAGCGTTGCTACATTGCGGTCCGCAATGAAGATCACGGAGCCGCCGTCTCCGCCATCTCCGCCGTCCGGATACGGGGACCGGGTATAAGGGGGCTGCGTGAAGGCCGAACAACCTCGGCCTCCATTGCCTCCTTGCACAGTGATGGTCGCGCGATCGATAAACAACATGGGGAAAAAGAAAAGGAGGCGGCCTCACGAAAAGCCGGAGGTCGCCTCCTCATAAACGCTCACAGGTTCTAGGCGGCGGCTGTCGCGGCCTTCGGCTCGATGCTCACCACGCGGGGCTTCGGGAAATGCACAATGCCATCCTTCTCGGCAAAGAGCGTCCAGTCCTTGCCGGTGCCGACATACCAACCGGCTTTGAAACTCGTGCCGTGCTGCCGGACAAGAATCGAACCGGCCCGCACCCACTCACCTGCGTAATGCTTTAATCCAAGTCGCTTACCGCAACTATCACGGCCATTCCTTGTCGACCCTACTCCGGCTTTATGCGCCATCGTATCCCCCTACTTATTTATCTGTTTTCTTGCGGGCGGGCTTCTTGGCGGCCGCCGGCTTTGTTGCGGTTTTGGCTTTCGTCGTTGCCGCCGGCTTGGCTGCCGTGGTTTTCTTTGCGACAACCTTAGGCGCAGCTGCCGGTTTGGGCTTGGGAGCCGTCACCGTTCTTGGCTTGGGCGCTTCGGCTTCAACCACCCGGCCGCCCACGGAAATCGATTTCACGACCAACCGCGTCAGCGATGCGCGGAAGCCGCGCTTCTTGCGCCAGTTTTCCCGGCGGCGGTAGTGAAAAGAAATGACCTTGGGACCCAGCTTGTGCTCAGTGACCTCGCATACAACCGAGGCGCCTGCCACAAAGGGTTTGCCGACGCTGACTTGCTCGCCGTCGCGCGCAAAAAGCACTTGTTCGACCGTGTGCTGCGCGCCCACCTCTAGAGGAAGCCGGTTGATTTCCAACTTTGTGCCCGGCTCCACGCGCCATTGCCGGCCGCCCATTTGCACGATCGCGTACATTGCTTACTCCATAGCGGCTGCCATCAAGGCAGCCGCGGTGTGCCGAGCGCGGTGGGCGCTCGGCCTTTGCTGAGAACCGTTAGGATACCGGAAAAGCCGCCCAGGGTCAAGCTGCCTACTCGCAGAGCTGGGTCTTGATCTGCTCCAAGTGCAGGCTTGGGTCCGACAAAACCAAGATCTTGGACCGCGTTTGGTTCTCCAGAGCGCTCATGCTGGCCCGGTCTTCTTGCAGCAGCCGCAGCGCCACTTGGGGGTGAACCAAAAGCTCAAGCGTCTTGTGCTGGGTGTCGGCCAACGCGCGCCGGGCTTGGCGGATCGCCTCAATCGCCACGGTCACGGTGGATTTCACGGTTCCCTTGCCGTGGCAGTAAGGACACGGCTGGTGGCTGACCACCTCAACCGAGCGCCGCATGCGCTGACGCGTGAGCTCCGCCACGCAGATTTCCGAGAATGAAACCAAGTTGGTCTTGGCGCGGTCGCGGTCGAGCGCGTTCTCGATCGTCTTCACGAGCTCTTTACGATGGGAGGAAACGTCCAGATCGATGAAATCAATGACCACGATGCCGCCGATGTCCCGCAGCCGAAGCTGGCGCGCGACCTCGATAGCCGCTTCTTTGTCGACCAGAAAGGCCGTCTCTTCCAGGTTCTTGCGGCCGGTGAACTTGGCGGTGTTCACATCAATGGCTACCATGCCCTCGGTCGGCTCCACGATGATGGAGCCGCCGGAAGGCAGGTCCACTCGCTTATCAAAAATCGAAGCGATCTGCTCTTCCAGCCCTTCATGCTCGAAAAGCGGCGCGGGCCCCTTGTAGAGATCAACGCGCACTTTGACGCCGGGGATCAGCACATTGAGAAAGCGGCGCAGGTCATGGAATTCGCCCTTGGAATCAACGATGATGCGGTGCACGTCTTCGGTGTAGCTGTCGCGGATAACGCGCTCGGAAACCCGATATTCCTGGTAGAGCGCCATGGGCGCCTTGCTCTTGGCCGCCGCGCGCTTGACGCGCTGGTACAAGCGCGAAAGAAAGCGCACGTCACGCGCAAGCTCTTTCTGGCCCTTTCCGGCGCCCGCGGTGCGGATGATCAGCCCCGCTTCCTCCGAAAAACGCAATTGCTTCAATATCTCCCGCAAACGGGACCGCTCCTGCGGGTCTTCGATGCGCTTTGAAATGCCGAGACGCGCGTCGTTGCACATCAAGACCATGTAGCGTCCCGGCAAACTGATATGCGTGGTAAGCCGCGCGCCTTTGGTGCCGAATGGTTCTTTGACGACCTGGACGAGGATCTCTTGCTGGACTTTGATCACATCTTCGATCTTGGAGCGGCGGTGGTGGCTGTGCTGCTGCTTGGACCGCTCTCGGTCCTTATCCTTGTCTTTATCTTTGCCTTTGTCCCGCTCTTCGCCATCTTCCAAAAAAGCGTCTTCGTCCGGCTTGGGCTCGGTGATGTCCGATACATAGAGGAAGCCGTTCTTACCGAGGCCGATGTCCACGAACGCGGCGTTGATGCCGGGTACGACCGAAGTCACGCGTCCCTTATAGATGCTGCCCACCATGCGGGTGTCATCCGCGCGTTCCACGTAGTACTCTTCAAGCCGCTTGTCTTCCGTCACAGCGACGCGCGTTTCTTGCGGATCGCTGCTGATAAAAATTTCTCTTACCGGTGCCATTCTTTTCTCCAAGGCGATGTTTGGCCTGCAACTTCCACACTATCAGGCCTTAGCCGATCATGATACCACAGGGAGCTTAGAGGTAACCGCGGTAATGCTGCAGAAGCGCTAATGCCGCGACGGCCGCGGTTTCGGAGCGCAGCGTCAACGGGCCCAAAGACACGGCTTGCGCGCCCGCGCGCACCGCAGACTCCGCTTCTTTCTTGGAGAAATCCCCTTCAGGCCCAATGCAGACCGTGAGCGGCTGAGCGTCCCAGGAGCCCTGCCAAATCGACTCGATCGGCTTTGCAGCGACTTCAAGCGTCGGCAGAAGCAAAACCGCACCCGTTGTGCTTTCGATAAACTCGGCGAACGAAACGATCGGAGAAATTTCCATTCGGCTCGCCCGGCCGCATTGCGAAGCAGCCGTGTCCGCCAAACGCTGCCAACGCAGGTTGCGGCTGCCCCGGCGATCCGCCGGCGGCCGCACGACCGAGCGCTCGGTCACAACCGGAACCAGCCGGTCGGCGCCGAGCTCCACCGCTTTTTCAATAATCCATTCAAAGCGCGCGGGTTTGATGAGCGCCTGGGCCAGCGTGAGCGCCGGCCGCTGCGCCTGCTCTTCGCTTCTCTTTTGAATGCGAAGCGCGATTTCCGACGCCCTGACGGTAGTGATCATTCCTGCGTATCGCCCGCCCTGCCCGTCCAGACATTCCAACTCTTCGCCCGTCTTCACGCGCAAGACATGAATCAGATGATGGAGAGTATCCGGTTCGGTGATCAGGATTTGCTCCCCTTGAATCGAGCTCTGGGGAACAATGACGTGGCGCAGTTTTTGGGATGCCCTCATGAATTCCCTGGCAGGTTTATACGAGTAGAAATGGTGGAGCAGAGGGGGATCGAACCCCTGGCCTCGACAATGCGAATGTCGCGCTCTCCCAGCTGAGCTACTGCCCCAAAAATGGATCCCTATTCTCTCATTCCATTCCGTATCCGTCAAACAGGGCCGTCTCTCAGCACAAAATAAAGAGGGGGCGCGCTTAGGCGCGCCCCCTCTGAATTCGTCTTGCGCTCGGTCGATTAACTAGCAAGCACCGACCACCAAACCATATACCGCGTCACTGGAGCATGACGCGCCGCCATCAAGATCGAGCGAGATGGTCTTGCCCGCATAGGCACCCGCCGACCGCGTTGCCACGCCATTCGAACCCGCGCCCGCACCGGTGACCGTGTAAGCCCACATCGTCGAGACCGGGATTTCCACGTCCAGCGACGCCGTTGCCACGACGTATTTCTGCGCCGGGTCAAAGGCTTTGTACCGCATCTCGCCGCTGCGGATCGCGGCCAACACCGTCAACGCCTCTGAGGCGCGCGAACGCTCCGACACGCGGAGATACTGCGGTAACGCGATGGATGCCAAAATGGCAATGATAATGACGACCATCAACAACTCGAGCAAGGTAAAACCTTTCACCATACTTCGTGATGTTTTCATTTCTACCTCCGTTGCACTGCACGTTCCCCCCAAGAACTTCGCAATCCCTTTTGCCACGCGAATCACCTCCTTCGGTTTGGCTATTTGCCTGGCGTTCCCGTTGCCAGCTTGAAAATGGGCATGAAGATCGATAGCACGATGATAAGAACCAATCCGCCCATAACCACGATCGCGATGGGCTCAAAGAGCCGCGTCATGCGAGAAATAAAAATCTCCACGCGCTCTTCGTAATACTTGGCCACGCGTCCGGTCATAGCCGATAGCTCGCCGACTTCTTCACCGATCGCGATCATCTGAACGGCTATAGCGGGAAACATCCCTGTCTGATCCATGGGCTCGGCCATGCTCTTGCCTTCCTTGACTCTTTCCTTGATCTGGCCAACGGCTTTGCCATAGTGCTTGTTCGTCGCGCTGTTCTCCAGAATCTGCAGACTGGAGAGCAGAGGCACGCCGCTTTCGAGCAGCGTGGCCAACCCGCGCGAAAATTCAGCGATCTGAATGTAAGTGAACAGGCTGCCGAACATCGGAACGCGCAGCATGATCAGGTCCCGCATCCACATGCCGGGATCTGTTTGCAAGTATTTGCGGAGCATAATAACGCCTCCGACAATGCCTCCGACAATCAAGATCACGTATTTGCGGCAGAAATCGCTGACGCCCATCACGATGCGCGTGATCATGGGAAGCTCCATGTCCATGGACGCGAACATCGTGGCGAACTTCGGAATCAACCAGTAGACGAACAGAGCCATAACCAGAATCGCCATGCCGATGAGAAACGCCGGGTAGGTCATGGCGGTCTGGGCTTCGCTTTGGAGATGCTGCGCGGATTCAAAATGTCGCGACAACTGCGTCAGTGATTCGGCCAAATGCCCGCTGGCCTCGCCCGTTTCCACCAAGTTCAACCAGAGTTGCGAGAACACCTGCGGGTGCTTTGAAAGCGCTGTGCGGAACGTGCTTCCCCCTTGAACATCCTTGCGGACTTCTTCCAGCGCTTTCATCAGCTTGCGGCTCTCTACCTGGCCGGAAACGACCTCAAGGCTGCGCAGCAGCGGCACCCCTGCGCCGACCAAGGTCGCCATCTGCTGGCAGAGCATGACCTGGTCGTCCATCTTGATGCTGTTATGCATCTTCCGGCCCTTGGTTCGCGGCCGCATGCCACCGCCCCCGCCGCCGCTCGTCTGGCCTCCGCTGGCTCGTTGCTCTTTGGGAACAACGGATGTAACAAGGAGCCCGCGGTGCTGGAGGCGGCTAACGACTTCTTCTTCGTCCAGCGCCTCAAGTTCGCCGGTCTGCACGGTGCCTCGCTGGTCTCTTGCGGAATAGTTGAAGTAAGCCATTCTAATCCTTAAGTTTACCTGAGTTAGCGATCTAAAAGAATGACGCCTTCAAGTTCTTCCAGGCTCGTCAAACCCGCTCTTACCTTCTTTACGCCTTCGTCCCAAAGTGTTGCCATACCAAAGGATACAGCAATATCCTTCAGCTGGCTGGCCGTGTTGCCCTTGGCGATAGCATCCCGCATTTCGCGATTCACCGAAAGAACCTCATAGGCACCCAGCCGGCCCTTGTACCCGATATTCGCGCACTGTTCGCAGCCTTTTGACTTATACAGCAGCTCCTCGACAATGCCGAATTTTTGTCGGATTTCCTGCGAAGGCTCGTAAGCCTCCTTACAGTGGTCGCAGAGCTTCCGGAGCAGGCGCTGGGCCACAATCAGGCGCACAGTGGCCGATAAAAGGAAGGGCGCAATCCCCATGTCGACCAAGCGGCTGATGCTGCTGGGAGAGTCGTTCGTGTGCAAGGTGCTGAACACGAGGTGGCCCGTCAGCGAAGCGCGAACGCAGATCTCGGCGGTCTCAAGGTCGCGCGTTTCACCGACCATGATGATGTCCGGATCTTGGCGCATGAAAGCCCTGAGGCCGGCGGCAAAAGTCAGGCCAATCTGCGGCTTTACCTGAATCTGGTTCACGCCGTCCAGCCGGTACTCCACCGGATCCTCGACCGTCATGATGTTCTTTGTGGGCGAATTGATTTCATTGAGCGCGGCATAGAGCGTGGTTGTCTTACCGGAGCCCGTCGGCCCGGTGATCAGCACCAAACCGTGCGGATCATGAATGGCTTCGCGGATAGCGGCCAGCGTCTGCGGTTCGAACCCGAGCCGGCCCAGGTCAAGCAGCGACGCGTTTTTGTCCAGAATACGGATGACGACTTTTTCCCCGTAAATCGACGGCACCGTGGAAACCCGGAAGTCGATGGCCCGGCCATCCATTGTCATGGTGAACGCGCCGTCTTGGGGCAATCGCTTTTCAGCGATGTCGAGCTTGCACAAAATCTTGATGCGCGAAACCATGGCCGCGGCCAAGTGCTTTGCCGGCGGCGAGATTTCGGTCAGCGCGCCGTCGATGCGATAGCGGAGGCTGATCCGGTCTTTGAACGGCTCGATATGGATATCGCTTGCCCGCTCCTTGATGGCCTGCCGGACGATCAGATCGACCAGCCGGATGACCGGCGCGTCCTCGGCTTCCTGACGAAGGCGGTCCAAGTCCAGCGTCTGATCGTCTTGCTGGACCTCCGCCTGCACCGCGGTCTGCTGCTCCGCCATCTCATACGATTTGCCGATGGCCTGGCGGAGCATGGTATCGCCGCCGTAAAACCGCTCGATCGCCTGATCCAAATCCGCCCGCGTCGTCAGCACCGGATTAATCTCGCAGTGCGTGAGCCGGCTGAGATTGTCCATGGTGATCAAATCCAGGGGATCAACGCAAGCGACGGTCAGGGAGTTGGTGTCTTTCGAGAGAGGCATCACGAGGTGCTTTTTCGCAAAATCGAGCGGGATCAGTTCTTCGAGGCCTTCGCCTCGACGGGGATTCAGAAGCTTGGAAGCGCCGGAGGCGCAGGGAATGCCGAGCTGCTTGCTGAGCGCCATGGCGATATCGTGCTCGGTAAGCAAACCGAGCTCGACCAGGATCTCACCGATGCGCTTCTTCGTGCCCTTCTGGACATCCAGCGCCTTGGCAAGTTGTTCCTGGGAGACCAGACCGTTTTTGACCAGGATTTCTCCCAGCCGCTCGCTTGTCTTGATCATCGCCATGGAAACGCTCCACCGTGCCCCTCACTAATCCCCTTTGGATCAATCCGACAGTTTCGGTTCCGCTTTCTTCTCGAAATGGGTCAACGCGTCATCAATCACCGACACGCGCTCCGTTCCGCTGGTGTCGGCATTCTGCGCCACCGCCGCCGGCGCGGCCGAGCGCACAGGGCTCGGCATCGCAAGAGAATTCACGCCGGTCGCCGCGGCCGCAATATCGCCGTCTTCGGTCAATATTTTTGGCGTCACGAAGACGATCAGTTCCGTTGTCCGATTATTGATTTCCGTGTTCACGAACATTTTTCCAAGCACGGGGATGCGACTTATCACGGGAACGCGCGTTACCGCCTTGTCGTCGTTCCGGTCAATCAACCCCCCGATAACGAGGGTGTTGCCGTCCTTGATGCGGACAAGCGTCCGCGTGCTGCGGGTTTTGGGGTCAATCACGCCGGCGCCCGAGGGATCGGCCACTTCCGCGGGAACGGTTTTGGTGATCGAAGGCTCGACAAGCATCGTGATGTACCCGCCCGAATTGACCTGCGGAGTTACAGAAAGGATGATTCCCGTGGTGTAGCGGATCGCCTCGGAGGTGGTCGTGCCCGTGGTGGCATCCGTTGTAACTTCAAATCCTATCGCCTGGTTGGTGCTCAGCCGCACGATGGCGCTTTCGTTGTCCAGGGTGAGTACCTTTGGCCGCGCCAAGACGCGTGTCTGCGAGTCGGTTTGCAGGGCTTGAAGCACGCCCGTGGCAGATGAGGCGTCCAAAGTGGACAAAGAGAACTGCTGCGCTGCCGGATCCTCCTGAGTGGGCGCGTCGCCTGTTCCCAGCCAACCAAACGGGAACCGCGTGCTCTTTAAGCCAGGGGTGAAAGTGACCATGCTGCCTTCGGCGCCCGTTCCCCATTCGACGCCAACGTCCTTAAGTTTGCCTTCGAGCGCTTCAATCAGCTCCACATCAATGAGGATTTGAGGCGTGCGAACGTCCAGAGCGACAATGGCGGCTTCGATGCGCGCAAAATTTTCCGGAACATCGGTGACGATCATGACGTTCATGCGTTCGTCGACCACAACAGTGCCCTGGTCGGTGAGCAGGTGGGTGATGATAGCGTCCACGCCGATCGTGGGACCGTCATTTCCGCCGCTTGACTCCGTTGTGGCGGTCGGCGAGGTGGTGCCCGTAGCCAGCGCCGTGGTCACCGCGGCCTCAAAAGGCGTCACGGTGCCGAAGGCCGACAGCGACCGCGTCAGCAACGCCTTGGATACGCGCGCATATTTCAGACGGTACACTCGCGTGATGGTGTTCCCTTGCTCGGGTATCCGCTTAACGACAAAAATATCGCTGCCGGCTGGATGATCGTAAGTCAAATCGCCCGCGCGAAGGATGCGGTCAAGCGCGTCCAAAATCGTGACATCTTCCAAGTACAATGTCATGGTGTCCTCGCCCACATCACCGGCCGCGATGATGTTCAGGCCGGTCTGAAGCGAGAAGGCCTTGAGAATTTCCTTGAGAGCGACGTTCTGAAACTCCATGGACACGCGGAGCGGCTCGTCGGCCAGATCTTTGGCGGCCGATTTGGCGCCGGAGCTTGCGACCGGAGGTTCCGCAGCCTGAATGAGTCCTGCGCTCACGAGCACGGCCGCGAGCACGGCAAGCGCGCTCAAAGACCTCCGAACCATACTCACCTCCATTGCGACTGCGACGGCAGCGTCGCTGCCCCTTCGCGCGGGACAGTCAAGACCGCCAAAATCGAGCCAAAGGAAACAGTGACCCCGGAGCGTTCGATCGACTTGATCGTGGCGCCCTTCACTGTATCCCCCACTTTATACAGGCTGTCTTCGATGACCACAAGCGGATCCTTGCCGCCCCAAAGAATTCCTTGAATCTCAATGGCGGGCAGCGATTCGGTTTCAGAGGACCCCGTTCCTGCTTCGCCTCCGTTGGCTGACGAAGAACCGGACGCGGGTAGAAGATCCTTCCAAAGCAAGTTCTCGAACGGATCCCGCATGTCGGATGCGTTATATTTCCGCGTCAGGCGCCGCAGTTGCTCAGGCGTAGCCTCGGGGGGGTGCTCAAGCTCCTCCGAAGGCATCATGCGATCACGGAGCGTTTGAAGCGCTCCTTGCAAGCTGGCCTGCACATGCACGGTATCGGCCGCCGGAGCAGTGGGTTCCACCACGGCGATCATCGGCTTATTGCCTCCGCCCATCATGGTCCAAACATTGTAGCCAAGCGCGGGGACCAGCAGCGCGACGCCGGCGATGACTATTTTCTTTTGCAGTGCCGCCTTTTTCGCAGCGTCCATGGGCATCTCCTACCGCGCCGCCGGCAGCGCGCCGGTTGATGCTGGAGCCGGAGCTCCCGGCATGACCGGCGGAACATACACAGTGCCTAAAACAATATCGATTTCCGGCGGCTTACCCGTTTCTTTGCCCGGCCGCACCCCAAGCCTCTCAACTCGGATAAAGGCATCGGAGCGCTCCACTAAATCCAGGAACGAGCCGAGCTTGTGATAGGGTGCGGTAAAGACAAGCTGCAGGGAGTAATGGACAAA
>JAHFGY010000035.1:0-8036 GCA_023247195.1 Candidatus Omnitrophota bacterium
CGCTTGGTCAGGTTCTGAACTTCGATTGCGGGTGTTGTCATAGGGAGACTTTCGTCATTGTGGCAGACTCGAGTGGCTTGTCAAGAGGTCGGTCCGCGCAGTAGCATAACAACCATGCGGCAACGGGTTTTTCTTCCTTTGATTCTGCTCGCGGCGGGCTGCGCTTCTGTGCACCCGGCGCAGCTCGGACAGGTCGCGGGCACGCTCATCGGCACGGCCGTGGCTCCGGGCGTGGGCGCGCCCGTCGGCGGCATGCTCGGCACGCTCGCGGGTTTGGTTTTTCAAGGGCGCATCGACAAACAAACCGAAACCAAGGAACGCACGGAGCTGGGCCAGCTGGCCAGCGCGCCGGCGAGCGACTCAGTGCCGGTCAGCAACGGGCTCGGCTCGCCCGCGGATGCGCTGCCCAAGGGGCCGCTTCGCCGGGTTTGGGTGGATGAAAGCGTCAATAATGGGATCGTCGTCGCCGGGCACTTTGAAGACCGCAATGTCCCCTGATTCAGCGTCGCACACGGCGCTGAAGCCGATTCTCGCCGACTACACTCGCCGCTACCGCAAGCAACTCTTGGCGCACGCAGGCATTCTCGCGGTCTTGCTTGGCGCAAGCGCGGGTGTGCTTTTCTGGCGCCTAGGCGAGGCGCTATCCATTCAGGATGCGCGCCGGTGGATCCCAATTGGGACAGCGGCCGCAGGCCTCGCTGTTTTGGCAGCGTGGGCTGTATGGCGCTGGCGCAGCGCCGGCGGGGCCGTGGCCGCCGCGGAATGGGACAAACGGCTCGGACTTCAGCAGCGGCTCACCACCGTGGTCGAATATGGCGAGATCGCAGCATCGTCTTCCTTATATCCGCTGCTCGTACAAGACACGACCGCGCGCGTCGGCCGGCTCAAGCCGGAGATGCCGCGTGCGCTGCCCGTGCTTTCAGCCGCCTTGGCGGTTCTCTTGTTGATGCTTCTTTTATGGCCGCACGCCACGCCGCCGGTGCCGCCGCTCGCGGATCAGCAAAACCCGCCGCAAGGTGAGCAGCAAGCCATGTCCTCTTCTGGCGGAGCGGGCGCGCAGCCGAATTCTCAGAACGGGCAGGGAGAGAATGGCCAGCAAGGCGGGCAGACCGGACAACAGGGCGGGCAACCCGGCAGCGGCCAGTCCCCTACAGGGGGCCAATCCGCAAACGGCGGCCAACAGCAAGCTGCATCGGGCAGCCAACAAGGCGGTTCTCAGCCTCAGAGCGACGGGCAGCCAGGCAATCAGCAGTCGCCGAACGGTCAGGGCCAACAAGGCAATCAGCAATCGCCCAACGGCCAAGGCCAGCAATCCAGCGCTTCTGCCGCCCAACAAGGGGAAGCGTCCTCCGACGGAAACAAGCCCGGTATGAATCCTGCGGCCGGGCAGAAACAAGGTGCAGGTCCGCAACCCGGCACCCCTGGATCAGAAGCTACGAAGGAAGAGATTCGCGAATTGCTGGAAGAAATGTCCGGCGAAGTGAAGAACCTGCAGGAGCAACTGCGGCAGGCGCAGCCTATCCCTGTGATCGGCAACCAAAGCGATCCGAATTTATACGGCACGCCGGAAACCATTGAGAAACCGGGTGAAGGCAATACACCGGTCCAACTTAAGACCGACGGCCAGGAAACCCAGTCCAAACGCCAGGGAAGCGGCGTGGGCAAAGCTTCCGGCGAAATCAGCTCCGAGGCCCCCAAAGCAGCGGCGACCGACGCGCAGCTTTCGGACGACCCTGCTGAGGAAGCCCCGGTTTCCCGTCAATCCGTTCCGCCCGAATACCGCAGCGTGTTCGATAACCTGCATCAGCGCTAACGCGTGAGCCAAACGTAAGCCATGCCTGAGACCCGTCGACAAGGCGTGCTGCTCGTCCATGGTATCGGCGATCAGAAGCCCGATTGGGCCGCGGCGATCATCCCGGAATTTTTGTCGCGCGTTCAAGCGGCCGCCGAGTCGCTGCACCTGGGCGGCGCATCGCCCGACCCGGAACAGTTCGTGGCCATCCAAGCCGCGCATTGGGCGGAAATCCTGGAAGTGAAACAGCGCGTGCTGTCGGACATCCTCCGCCATTCGCCGGACTTGGTAGAGTTGCGGGGTTTTTGGCCCTGGGAGTGGTGGCGCCGCGCTGCGGCTTGGTTCCGGCGGAAGGAGCGCGGTTTTGTTGCCGGGTATTTGGGAGACGTTGTCGGCTACCGCGCGCCCGGAGCCTACGTCGCCATCCAGGAGGCGCTCTTAACCGGGCTTGAAACGCTGGCCTCGCAAATGGGAGCCCGCGGCCCGACCGGAACCGGCATAAAGCGGCCGCTCACGATTGTCGCGCACAGCTTGGGCTGCGTGGTCGCGTCTGATTTCCTGTGGGACCGAACCAAAGCGCGCGCCACCGAAGGCGAAATCGGGTTTCACCCGACTTTTTTCCTGCGCAATCTCTTTACCGTGGGCTCGCCTCTCGCGCTCTTTTCATTGAGCTTCGGCGGGCCGGAAGTTTTTAACCAGCCGGTGAAGGTCGAATCGGACGACGGCCGGTGGGTCAACATTTACGACCGCGATGATCCGGTGGCCATGCCGCTCAAGCCGCTGAACAGCGCTTATGACCGGGTGGTGCTGGCGGACGCGCGCGTGCAAGCCGGTCTATACCTCGTGGCGCATGACGGCTATTTCCGTAACGGGCCCTGCTTGGACGCGATCGCCCGCAAGCTCGTGCTTGACTGGGCGGTGGACAACGCTGCGGTGCCCGCGGAGCAACTGGCGCGGTGGGCTCGCACGTACGATGAAAGCCTTCTGCTCGGCGACGATGCTTAGTCCGCGCGTGGTCGTTCTTCTGATGAGCCTCGGCTTTTCGAGCGTCGCGTTCGCGGCAACGGATATTCCTTCCTGGGTGCAGCTCATGCAGCAGTCCCAAAAAGCCGAAGAGGAAAGCCATTTCGAAAAGGCGGGCGCGCTCGCGTTTGACGCTGTCAAACGCGCGGAAGAGAGCTTTGGCATCATGGACGTGCGCACGGCGCAGGCGCTGAATCGGGCGGCGCATATGCACAGCCTCCTCGGCAACGCCAAGGAAGCTGAAGCGGCGCTTGTCCGCGCCCGTTTGATTGGCGAGCAGGAAAAAGAGGAACACCCGCTGGTGCTGGCCGAGACGCTCTTGCTGCAAGCGGATCTGCTGCGCGCAGCCGGGAAGTTGAGCGAGGCGCAGGCCGCGGCGCAGCAAGGGCTGGATCTGCGTCGGGCGCAGCTCGGAACCGAGCATCCCGACGTTGCCGAGGCGTTGCAGGTGCTGGCGAGCGTGCGCTCCGACGATGGGCTGGCCGATGAAGCCGAAACCTTGTTAAAGGAAGCGGTCGGGATCCAGCGGCGAGCGCCCGAAGTGCTCGTCAGCATGGAAGACCCGGTGAAAGTGCGGAACCCGCGGCTGGAAACGGCCCGCACGTTGAACGCGCTGGCGTCGCTGTATACGCAGCAGGCCAAGTATGCGCAAGCGCAGCCGCTCGCCGACGAGGCAAAGGAATTGGCCGTCGCATCCGTGGGCGAAAGCCACGCGGAGACGGCCGAGATTCTGGGCACGCTGTCGGAATTGGCGCGGCACGCAGGGGTTTACGACGAGGCCGAGCGGCTGCGTACCGAGCAGCTTCGCGCGCGGGAGGCTGCTTTTGGCAAGCAGCACCCCAAGGTCAGTGAGTCCATCCAAGGGCTGGCGCGGGTCAGGCGCAGCCAAGGCCGGAACGACGACGCGGAGCGGCTCTACCTTCAAGCCATCGGCATCGACGAAGCCATGCTCGGCAAGGAGCACCCGGACCTGGCGAAACTGCTGGCGGATCTGGCCGGGCTTTACGTCATAGAAGACAGGCGCATCGAAGCCATCACGCTATACGACCGGGCTCTGGGCATTTTGGAACGCTCGTACGGCTTGTCTCACCCGGCAACGGAGCAGGTGGCGCTGGCCATGGCGCCGCTGCGCACCGGCTCGGGCGCGAATGATCCGGAAAACCAGCGCTACCAGCGCATCCTTTCCATGGCAGCCCAATCGCTCAACCGACGGGCGGGCGTGTACCGCAACCTCGGCGAGTACGGAGCGGCGGAAGAACTTTTTAAGCAAGCCATCGAGATGCTGGAACGGGCCTTTGGCCCTGAGCACCCCGACGTAGGCGTGGTGCTGGAAAACTACGCGGCACTTTTGCGCAAAATGGGGCGCACCAAGAACGCCGAAGAAGCGGAACGGCGCGCCGCCAAGATCCGCGCCAAACAACCGCCGAGTTGATCTCACACCGCGGATGCCTAGATGGCAGCCGCTATGGAGCATCCATGGACCCTGTCGTTCTCGCGCGAATCCAATTTGCTTTCACGATCGGCTTCCACTACATTTTCCCGCCGCTGAGCATCGGTCTGGGCGTGGTCCTCGTCATCACCGAAGGGATGTACCTCAGGACGGGCAAGGATCTCTACCTGCGGATGACCAAGTTCTGGGCAAAGGTTTTTGCGCTCACGTTTGCCATGGGCGTCGCGACCGGCATTGTCATGGAGTTTCAGTTCGGCACGAATTGGTCGACGTACTCGCGGTTCGTGGGCGATGTGTTCGGCAGCGCGCTGGCCGCCGAAGGCATCTTCGCGTTCTTCTTGGAGTCCGGTTTCTTGGCGGTTGTCCTGTTCGGGTGGGACCGGGTGAAGCCCGGCGTTCATTACCTGGCCACGGTCCTTGTGTCTTTGGGCTCAATGTTCAGCGCGGTGTGGATCATCGTGGCTAACTCCTGGATGCAGACGCCGGCCGGGTTCCACATCGTGGGAGAAGGGGATCAGGCGCGCGCCGAGATCACGAATTTTGCGGAGCTGGTATTCAACCCGTCGTCCATGGACCGGCTCTTCCACACCGTGATGGGCGCGTGGCTGTCGGGTGCGTTCCTGGTGCTTAGCGTGAGCGCGTACTATATCTTGAAGCGCAAGCATGACGATTTCGCGCGCGCTTCCATGAAAATCGGCCTTGTTCTGGCGCTGGTCGCGTCGCTGCTTCAGCTATTCAGCGGCCACCGGAGCGCGGTCATCGTCAGCCGCCACCAGCCGGCGAAGCTGGCCGCGATGGAGGGCATCTACCCGGAGTTCGAACCCGCGGCCGTGCACGTTTTCGGCTGGGTGGATGAGCAAAGCGAAACCGTTCGCGGCCCGCGCATCCCGGGGCTATTGAGCTGGCTCGTGCATGGCGACGCGTCCGAGCCCGTGACCGGCCTGCACGCTCTTCCTTCAAACGAACGGCCGCCGGTGCAGGTCACGTTTCAGGCGTTCCACGGCATGGTGGCCATCGGCATGGGGCTGATCCTGCTGAGCCTGCTCGGCGTGTTCTTCTGGGTGCGCGGCACGCTTTTCAAGCAGCGATGGCTCATGCGCCTCTTTGTCATCTCCGTGCTCGGGCCGCAGATCGCGAACCAGCTCGGCTGGGCCGTTGCTGAAGTCGGCCGCCAGCCGTGGATCGTTTACGGCCTGCTGCGCACGTCTCAAGGCGTTTCAAAGGTGGTCGACAAGACGAAGATAATCGCTTCATTGGGGATGTTCGGGTTCATCTACGCACTCCTATTTGTTCTGTTCATCTTTCTGCTGGATCAAAAAATCCGCCAGGGTCCGGACGGCAGCAATCCGCATGACC
This sequence comes from Candidatus Omnitrophota bacterium, assembly GCA_023247195.1. Taxonomy (GTDB): domain Bacteria; phylum Omnitrophota; class Gorgyraeia; order Aquiviventales; family Aquiviventaceae; genus JAHFGY01. The sequence goes on from JAHFGY010000035.1 coordinate 5,622, forward strand.
CGAACCTGGCGATGGGCGGGCGCGCCAAATGATTTTTCCGCCGGACTTGCCCACGATCTGGTTCGTGTTGGTCGGTGCTTTGTTCGCCGGCTACGCGGTGCTGGACGGATTTGATCTGGGCGTTGGCGTTCTGCACCTCTTCGCGCGGAAAGACGAAGAGCGGCGCACGTTCCTGAACGCGATCGGCCCGGTCTGGGATGGCAACGAAGTCTGGCTCGTGACCGGCGGCGGCGCCTTGTTCGCGGCGTTCCCCGAAGCGTACGCCACTGTTTTTTCCGGATTCTACCTGCCGTTCATGCTGCTGCTCGTGGCGCTGATCTTTCGCGCGGTCGCGATCGAGTTCCGCAGCAAGCAGCCGATGCGCTGGTGGCGGCAGCTCTGGGACGTGAGCTTCAGCGCGAGCAGCGTCTTATCGAGCTTGTTGGTCGGCGTTGCCCTGGGCAATATCTTGTGGGGCGTGCCTCTCGATGCGGAGCATGAGTTCGCCGGTTCGCTCCGGGGCATGCTGCATCCATTCGCTTTGCTCATGGGCGTGACCACGCTGGCGCTCTTTGTGATGCATGGCTCGATTTACTTGCTTCTTAAGACGGAAGGCAAGCTGCACGAGCGCCTGCGCGGCTGGAGCGTGCGCGCGATCATCGCATTCATTATTTGCTATGGGGCGACGACTATGGCCACGCTTATTTACGTGCCGCGCATGGCCGAGCGGCTGCGCGAGCATCCCTGGCTTTTCAGCATCGGCGTCTTGAACATGCTGGCTGTCGCGAATATCCCCCGCGAGGTCAACCGCGGCCGCGACGGCAGCGCTTTTCTTTCCTCCTGTGCAGCCGTGGCCGCGCTTCTGACATTGGCCGGCCTGGGCGTGTACCCGCGTCTGGTGATTTCCAATCCTTTGCCGGAGCACAGCCTGACCATCTATAATGCCGCGTCTTCCCACAAAACCTTGGGGATCATGCTCATCATGGCGTTGATCGGCATGCCGCTTGTTTTGGGGTACACAGGCATGATTTATTGGATCTTCCGCGGCAAAGTGAAGCTGGACAAGCATAGCTACTGATGCGTTTTCTTTTTAAGCGCTTGGGTGTCGCGGTTGCGGCGGCCGCCGTAGTTGTCTGGGGAACGGGCTGCCACCCCATGCTGCGCACCTCCCGGCAGCGCGTGGTCGACCGTGTTCCCTATACCGTGGCGTTCGACGGGGTGCCGGGGCCTACCGGGCTCACGGTGGATTTGTACGGCAACCTCTACGTCTCCCAGCGCGGCTCGCAAGGCTCGGTGATGCGCATCAGCCCCTCGGGCGAGCGGCAGGACGTTATCACCGGGCTCGGGGCAATTCGCGGCTTGGCCCGCGATGACCGCGGCAACGTGTATGTTGTAACGGCCGGCCTGTCGATGGCAGGCGGCAGCCACGGCGTCTACCGCATCAGCGACGATGGGCGGCGGAAATTACTGGTAAAAGGATTGTCGAATCCTGTGGCCTTGGCTGTTGACGAGCATGACCGGCTTTTCATCACCGAAGACTTGGCAAACGGCCGTATTTTGCGTTACGCGGACGATGAGCTGCTCACATGGGCCGAGCGGCTGCAGCGGCCGCGCGGCATTGCCGCGGGCAGGGAAGGCGCTATTTTTACGGCGGAAGCCACGACCGGACAGCTCATCCGGTTAACGCCGGACGGCCTGCGGCACGTGCTGATTCCGGAGGGTATTCTCCAAGAGCCCGAAGCCTTGTTTTATTCCGGGCTTTACCGGGGCGTTTTTATCGTTGAAGGCCACTCAAAAGGCCGCTTGCTGTTCGCGAGCGTGGACGGAGCGATCGTCAGCTTGCTTTATGACCTGAAGCGGCCCAGCGCATTGACCATGGATGTTGAAGGCAACCTTTTTATCGCGGAAACCGGCCGAAACCGGATCCTACGCGTCCCCAACGAACCGCTTGTCCACGCTCTCGACGTTTCTTAATTCTTTCGCAAGAGAATTTACTCACCCGTGACATCCTTGTAATACCTACGTAACGTGCCCGTGGTTCACTAACATCATACGTTCCGCACGGCCCGGTGGACTCCGGTTTCGATGCGGCCGGCCCGCATCGAGGCCTTTCCCAGTCCGCCTGCGCGGTACGCCGAGTCCCCGCTCGGCGCGTGGGTTGGATGCGTCTCCCACAGCCCCGGGGTCGCCGGGCCGTCTCCCCTATGCTAAACTGCATGCCGTCACCCAAGACAACCGGCCGAGCGCCCACTGCGCTCGGCATTCCGCGGCTGCCCTGATGGCAGCCGCTCCAGAGGAGGGTTTATGCACGCACGTCGTTGGCGGTACATGGTTCTTGCTCTGGGATTGATCAGCACCTCGGGCTGCGCTTTGGCGCTTGTGGGCGCCGGCGTAGCGGGCGGTTACGCGATCAGCAAAGATGCGGTGCGCAACACG
>JAHFGY010000035.1:8136-16540 GCA_023247195.1 Candidatus Omnitrophota bacterium
TCGTTGGCGGTACATGGTTCTTGCTCTGGGATTGATCAGCACCTCGGGCTGCGCTTTGGCGCTTGTGGGCGCCGGCGTAGCGGGCGGTTACGCGATCAGCAAAGATGCGGTGCGCAACACGTTTGATCGATCAAAAGAGGAAGTTTATAGCCAGAGTATGGCTGTGGCCAACGAGGTCGGTCTGGTGACCTCCGAGGATCCCAAGAAGGGCGAAATCAAGGTGCGGGTAGAGAGCACCACCGTCACGATCACCGTGAAGAAACTGACGAACCGCACGGTCGAGCTGAAGGTGAAGGCGCGCAACCAAGTGATGATGCCGGACCTGGACGTGGCGCAGAATGTGTACAATCGGATTTTTGAGAAGCTTGAATAACTAAGCGGAAAGCTCTTCGCCCGAGTCCGTACTCGGTTCTTCCATAATAGACTCAGGCGTTTGTTCGGCAGAAGGGGCGCGTCCGTGGGTGATCTGGTGGCGCTCGACCGCCATCGAGACTTCTTCGAGCAGTTCTTTGGACTGGTAAGGCTTGTGCAGGTAGCAGGTGGCGCCGGAAGCGATGGTGTTGGTCACGTCGGTTTCGCCGCCGGCCGCGGTGAGCATGATCACGGGGATGTCTTGAGTCTGCCTGTCGCTCTTCAAGGTTTGGAGCACGATGTGGCCGTTCATGGAAGGCATGTTCACATCCAGCACGATAACGTCCGGGTGTTCGGCCTTGGCTAAAACAAGGCCCATCGTTCCATTCGCAGCGGTGAGCACGCGGTAGCCCGCATGGCGCAGCCGCTGTCCGGCCATCTTCAGGATCGTCTCTTCGTCGTCAACCAAAAGGATTGTGGCGTTCGTACCTTCCGACATGTGAGCCCTCCCCCATATAAAGGGGAGCATACCTGGGTGGAGCACCGCTTGTCAAAGTGGATCAAAGGAGAAGCGATGTTTGATCAGATGAAGAACCAGTGGAAGATGATGCAGACCATGCAGCGCATGATGAAGGATGAAAACTTCAAAGCGCTGATGAGCGATCCGCGCGTGCAGGCTCTGATGCAGGACAAGGAATTCCAGGAGATTGTCAAAAGCCAGGATCCCACGAAGATCGCGTCGTCCCCCAAGCTGGCCGCGCTCATGCGCGACCCGGAAATCGCGAAGAAGTTCGCCAAGCTCGACCTTAAAAACCTGATGCAGGCTTAACCGAGCGACGGGAGAAAACACGATGGCAGAGTCCAAACCGCTGGTCGTAGTGCTCATGGGAAGCAAGACCGATTGGGAAACCATGAAGAGTACGGACGAGACGCTCACGAAATTTAACGTGTCGCATGAGTGCCGCGTGCTGTCGGCTCACCGCGCGCCCAAAGCGCTGGCCGAATTCGTGACCGCGGCCGAAGGGCGAGGCGTGGAAGTCGTGATCGCGGCAGCGGGCGGCGCGGCTCACCTCGCCGGCGCGTGCGCGGCGTTGACCACGCTGCCCGTGCTGGGCGTTCCCATGGACGGCGGCGCGCTGAAAGGCTTGGACGCGCTGCTCGCCACGGTGCAGATGCCCGGCGGAATCCCGGTCGGCACGCTCGCGATCGGCGCCGGCGGCGCCAAGAACGCGGCATTGCTGGCGATTGCCATCCTGGCGAACAAACGTCCGGAGCTGCGCGCGGCTTTGAAGAAGTTCCGTGATGAGCAAACGCAAAAAGTTTTAGGCGAGACCCTGCAGTAAGGCTTTTCGATGTCCGCCTTCGGTCTTGCGTCAGGTAGACTTGCTGGGATGGCTCAAGAAGGCGGACAAAACCCGATAGAACCCATAGCGCCGGAGCTTACCGAGGCGCTGCTGGCGCGTTTGCGCGGCCGGCTCAACGTTATTCAGCCGGAGGCGGAGCGAACGCGCTTGGTTGCCGAAGCGCTGGACGCTCTGGCTGAGCGCGATGACGCGCTTCGCACGCGTCTAAACGACCCCAAGCGCTGCCAAGCCCTGATACGCGCCTTCCTCTCTTACGGCATCGTCGAGGAATTTCTCGATGATCCGCTCGTGGAAGACATCATGATCAATGCCACGGGCCCTATCTTTGTGCATCGGGCGGGCGAGGGGCTGGTCAAGACCAAGCGCCGTTTTGAAACCGAGCGCGAGCTGTCCGCTTTTGTGGACAAGCTGCTGGTCTTCGGTGGTCGCGCCGAGCTGGCGGTGATCAATGATATCGAGCTGGCGAATTTGCGCGGCCGCGTCAATATTACGCTCTCGCCGTTCGGCCCGCAGATCACCATCACGCACGCGCGGCCGCGGCCGTTCACGATCCTGCAGCTCATCGAGCACGGCACGCTTTCGTACGGCTTGGCCGCGCAGCTCTGGGTGTACGTCGAAGGGCTTCGCGTGCGGCCCGGCAACTTGATCATCGCCGGCGGGCCGGGCGCGGGCAAGACCACGATGCTGAACGCGATCCTGAGTTTTATTCCGGGCAACGACCGGCTCGTGGTCATCGAAGACACGCTCGAGCTCAACACCGAGTTCCTTGAGAATTGCTCCCGGCTGGAAAGCACCCCAGCCGTCTCCACCGCCGACCTGGTTAAGAACAGCCTGCGCATGCGGCCGGACCGCATCCTGGTCGGCGAGGTGCGGGGGCTCGAAGCTCGGGATCTCATGACCGCCATGAACCTGGGCAAGTACTGCATGGGCACGCTGCATGCCTCGTTCGCCCGCGAAACCGTGCTCCGCCTTGAGAACGAGCCCATGAACGTGCCGTCGGTGCTCATCAACCTCGTGGACGCGTTCGTGATTCTTCGCAAGCTCAACGTGCATGGCGAGCTCAGGCGGGTGGTCGGGGAGGTTGTCGAGACCGCGGGCATGGAAAAAGACATGGTGCTCCTTTCTCCTGTGTGGACGTTCGATCACTTGCGCGGCCACGTCGTGGAAGTTTCGCCCAGCAGCATTTTTCGCGACAAGCTCGCGGCTGAATCCGGCCGCAGCGCCGCTGAAATCATGCAGGAAACCGCGCGCCGCGCGGAAGTATTGCGCATCATGCACGACTCCGGCGCGTTTACCGACATCCCCGCGGTCACATCGTTCTGCCAACGTTACAGCGAAAACGCGGAAGAAGCCCTCAACGAAGCAAAGAGCTTGCGCAAAAAGCGTTAGCTCAGGTAACTTTGTTGGAGATACGATTTTTGCCCGGGACGTCATGGGCAAGAAGGGGGGAAAGCCGGATGAAAAAGCGACGCACACTCAAGAAGAAGTCGGTGCGCAAGGTAGCGCACAAGCGCAAGCACCGCTAAGCTCGCGTAGGACATCTGGCAGATCCCCGGTCCTGTTATTCAGGATCGGGGATCTTGTTTTTGGGGGGCGCCCCGGTAGGCTTGTCGACGGCAGCCGCGAGGCGTATACTAACCGTCCCATGAGCGACACGGTGTACGACGTCATTATCATCGGAGGCGGTCCTGCAGGCGCCACGGCGGCCCTTTACACGGCCCGCGCGGAGCTCAAGACGCTGGTCTTCGACAAAGCCATCCGGGCCGGCGCTTTAGGCATCACCGGCAAGATCGCCAACTACCCCGGCATCAAAGAAGTGCTCAGCGGGGAAGAGCTGCTCCGCCGGATGCGCGAGCATGCCGAGCTCTATGGCGCTAAGTTCATCAAATCCAAAGTCACCGGCACCGTTCTCACCCAAGATCCCAAGCAGGTTTTCAGCGCTGAGGGAGAGGTCTACCAAGCCAAAGCCGTGATCGTGGCCACGGGGTCCATGGGCCGATCCCACACCGTTCCGGGTGAACAAGAGCTGCTCGGCAGGGGCGTGAGCTACTGCGCCACTTGCGACGGCGCTTTTTATAAAGGCCAAGAGGTGATGGTCTACGGCTCAAGCGAGGAAACCGCGGATGAGGCGCTGTTCCTTACCCGCTACGCATCCAAAGTGTTTCTCGTGACGCCGAAGCCCAAGCTCGACGTGCACGAGCCAATGCACGCGAAACTTTCCGAGGCCACCAAGATCGAAATTCTCACCAAGACGCGCCTCAAATCCATTGCCGGCGAAGAAGGGGTCGACCACGCTGTGCTGATCAAGACGACCGGCGAGGAGAAGCTTCCCGTGAAGGGCGTGTTTATCTTCACGCAGGGCGGCAAACCCATTATCGACTTTATCGGCGGCCAGCTTGAGCTCAACGCCAAGGGCGGCATCAAAGTGAACGAAGAAATGGTCACCTCGGTTCCGGGCGTGTTTGCCTGCGGCGACATGCTTGTGCGCGAGGTTCAGCAAGCGGTGGTCGCGGCGGGCGAAGGCTGCTTGGCCGCTCTGTCCGCCGACAAGTTCATCAATAAGCGCACCACCGTTGCCAAAGACTACAAGTAATCGGCACCCCGGACAGCTCATGTCCGCCCATGACCCCCAGACCCTGACCGGCCACCTGGAAGAGTTGCGCCGCAGGCTTGGCATCTGTCTGCTGGCACTGCTGCTCTGCGCGGGAATTTCCTTCTCGCAGGCGGAGCGCCTCATCAACTGGCTCAAGGCCCCGGCGGGCGACCTCTTGCCTCAGTTCGTGTTCTTCGCCCCCACCGAAGCATTCAGCGCTTACCTGAAAGTAGCCGGGCTTGCCGGCTTCATGATCGCCATGCCCGTGATTTTGTGGCAGACATGGGCTTTTGTGCGCACCGGGCTCACGCTGCAAGAGCGCACGTGGGGCGCCGCTTTTGTCGGATGGGGGACGGTGCTGTTCGCCGCAGGAGTCGGATTTGCTTACGGCGTGCTGCTGCCGGCTTCGCTGCGAATCCTCCTTGGCATCGGCAAGGGGCAGCTCGTGCCGGTGATCTCGATCGACGCTTATTTGTCGTTCGTGATCACGCTGCTCGGCTGGTGCGGCACGGTCTTCGAGCTGCCGGTTGTGATTTTTATTCTGGCAAAGGTCGGGATCGTGACGCCGGAATGGCTGCGCCAGCAGCGTCCGTACGCGATCCTCATGCTGGTCATCGCCGCGGCCGTGCTGACGCCGACCACGGACATGATCAACCAGCTCTTGATGACGCTGCCCATGGTGGTGCTGTACGAAATTTCGATTCCGCTGGCGCGCATCGCCGCGCGGCAAAGATAGACACGCCATGGGCCGCATTATCCGCAGCGAGAATCTCACCGATAGGGACGAGCTCCAAAGCGCGCTGCGCGATATCCTCTTTCTTTTTTGGGACATGGCGCTGTCTTACCAGGGTTTTGGCCAGGGCGTGGACACCGGATCATTCGATGTGTTCCGCTTTCTTGATGCCGAGGCGGACAACCCGGCGCTAGAGGGCGGCATCGAACTGGCGCGGATCGGCGCCGGTATCGCGCTGCTGTGCCGGCTGGCGGATCAGATGGAAGAAGCCGGGACGGGAGATTTAGAGGATTCGGATTTGCGGCTTCGGACGCGCGAGGCGCTGTCGAGCGGTTGCTTGGACGACCGGCCGGAGATGCGGCTGGCGGTTGAAGCCGCGCTTAAGGACGAGACCGCGTTTCGAGAGATGCTTCCGGATATTTACGCGGAGTATGTGAAGGGCTACCTGAGACGGTTGTATCGCCGCGCGTGATGCTGCGCGGCTGAACGTTGAACCATACCACCCACCAAGCAGCCGCACCGAGCGCGGTCGCAAGCCCGCCCGCGAGATGCTGGCCGAGCAAGATCTGGATCGGACCCACCGTCGTCGCCAGTAAAGCCACCGTGGCGACCGCCCACTGCGCCATGCTTCGGCCCCACGATTCCCGGCGCGTGCCGGCGATTGCCACCTCTTTCCAAAAACCCGGCGGCTGCGCGGCCGCGTAAAAGGCTTTCAATGTTCCCCGGTCCACGGCCGGCGTGAACAGCGTGACCGGCAGCCAGATGACCGCGGTTCCGAGCACCATGTAGAGCAGCCCCGGCAAATGACCCGCCGGCAGGCCGAGCGTTTCAAACACCCACGGCCGGCTCAAGAGCACAGGCAGGCTCGCGGCCATGGCCGCGATCTCGCTCCACGGGTTGATGCGCCACCAGAACCAACGCAGCAGAAATACCGGGCCGATGCCGGCGGTGAGGCTCAGGATCCACGTGAATGACTCGCCGATGGTGCGGCTCTGCCACGCCACGAGCATGGCTCCGACAGCCAACGCATAGGGAAGCGAGCGGGCCACGCGCACATAGTGCGCTTCCGCTGCGTCCTTGCGGATGAACCGCTGGTACACGTCATGCACCAGGTAAGACGCGCCCCAATTGAGCTGCGTGCTCAGCGTCGACAAAAAAGCAGCGAAGAACGAAGCCACGAGGAATCCGCGCCAGCCGGTGGGTAAGAGCTGCGTGATGAGGTGCGGGTACGCGCGCTCGTGATCGACGAACGTCTTGCCGGCCACCGTGGATAGGAGCGCGTTCTCGGGAATAAGAATAAGCGAAGCGAGCGCCGTGATCACCCATGGCCACGAGCGCAAGCAGTAGTGCGCGATGTTGAACCACAGCACGGACAGCATGGACTGGCGCTCGTCTTTGCAGGACACGAGGCGCTGGACGATCACCCCGCCGCCGTCGGTGTTTTTCCATGCCCACCATTGGACCAGCACCAAGCCCGCGAACCATCCAAGCGGCGACGCAAGGAACGGCTCACCCTGCGCCGGGCCCGGAGGAATTACGGAAAGCATGCCGGTGCCCGACAACTTCTCGGTCAGCGCGCCTAGGCCGCCCACAGCATGCACCGATGCGACGGCTAAGACAACGGCGCCGGTCATGGCCCAAATAAACTGGAAAGCGTCGGTAACCACCACACCCCACAGCCCGGCCATGGACGTGTACACCGCGCCGAGCAAGACGCAGCCAACAATTGCGGACTCGCGCGGCAGCCCCGTGACCTCTTGCAGCACTTTGGACATGCCGGTGATGACCCACACGCCCATGATGAAGCAGTTGTAGAAGAGGCCCCAGTAGATTGCTTTAAAACCGCGCAGGAATGCCGCCGGCTTGCCGCTGTACCGCTTCTCGGAAAGCTCGACTTCGGTCATGACGCCCGCGCGCTTCCAGAGTTTGGCAAAAACGAATACCGCGAGCATGGTGCTGATGCCCAGCGCCCACACTTCCCAAACGCCCCACACGCCTTTGCGGCGCACCATGCCGGTGATCAACAGGGGAGTGTCGGCTGAGAAAGCGGTGGCGGCGATGGACGTTCCGGCGAGCCACCAGCTGAGCCCGCGGTTCGACGTGAAATACGCTTCCAGGCTCTTGCCCGCGGATTTTTGCACGAGCAGCCCGAGCGTCAGGCTCGTGGCGCAGCAAGCGACCACGATCGACCAATCAATCCAGTGCACGGTGCAGAGCTCCTAAGATGCGTTGGCGGCGCGCGCCGGTGGTTGCGGGCAAGTGATTCGGTTTGCCGCGGATCGCTTGCCAGGCAAGCCATGCGAAGGCCGCGGGTTCTTTGGCAAGCGGAGCGATGCCGAAGTCTTGGATAGACCGCAAGCGCGCCGGCGAACCCCAAGCGGCCAGCAGTCCCATGAGCGCGCGATTGAAAACACCGCCGCCGCTGACGATGATTTCATCGACGGGTTTGGGAGCGAAGCGTTCGATCCCGGCGATGATGCTGTAAGCGGTGAAGCATGTCAGCGTCGCGGCTTGATCCTTTAAGGAAGGAGCCCTTTTCCAGCCCTTGCGGATGAAATCCTCGTTAAAGAGCTCGCGGCCGCTGGACTTGGGCGGCTTGCGACTGAAATACGGATGCGCCCACCATCGGTCAAGCGCTTTGCCCAACATGCGGCCTTGCGCCGCGAGCCGGCCGTTGCGGTCAAAGCGTTCGCGGCCGCGCGTCGCGTTTTGGACAGCGAGGTCGATGAGGCAGTTGCCGGGACCCGTGTCAAAGGCGACAGGGTCTATGCCGCGCCCGACGATCGTGACATTCGCGATGCCGCCGATGTTCAGCAATGCCCGCGCCGGCCCGCCGCCGAAAAACGCTTGGTCAAATGCGGGCACGAGCGGCGCGCCTTCGCCGCCGGCCGCGATGTCGCGGGGCCTGAAGTCAGCCACCACGGGAACGCCTAAACGCTCGGCGATGACCGCGGGCTCGCCGATCTGCAGCGTCGAGGGATGCGCATCGCGCGGCCCGTGATAAACCGTGTGACCGTGCGAGCCGATCACGGCAACGCGCTTGGCCGGGATGCGCGTCCGGCGCAGCAACGCGAGCGCGGCCGCGGCGAAACGCTCGCCCAGCTCAACATTCAGCGACGAGAGCGCGGCTGCTTCGAGCCGCGGGCTTTCTTGGAGCCGGCGCGCGAATGGAGCTGAGTACGCGGTGGTGCGGTGCGCTCGCACGCGGAGCGAGCGGCCGGAAAATTCCACCAGCGCCGCGGAAATCCCGTCGCCCGATGTGCCGGACATCAATCCGATCGCCAGAGGTGGCATGAGCGGTTAGCGTTTCTCCAATGCTGTGCGCAGCGACGATTGAGAGCGCGACAAGAGCTGCCGCGCCGG
>JAHFGY010000155.1 GCA_023247195.1 Candidatus Omnitrophota bacterium
CAAACCGGGCGGCGGGAGTGCCAGCGTCGATGGTATCGTCGCGTTCATCAGGTAATGCACCACTTCCGGAGGATTGACTTCAACGTTAAAGACGGGTGCCAGACGATGACGAATCATGTCGTCATAAAAACGCTGCACCAACGCCGGTTGCTGCGATTGCCACGTCGCCCACCATTGCGGAAAGAATTGGCTGTAGGCGCTTTGAATCCGGTTGATGTAGAGGTCAAAGGCGGTCTTGAACGACGGGATCGTGGGAAGGTCAACGTCCCACACCGTCACCTCAAGCGGAACCTGCTGCGCCGTCGCGTTCGCCGGTGAGATAGTCACCGTGCCTGTGTACGTACCAGCCGGCGTGCCCGGCGCGGCGAAGACCGTGAGCCAGATCGGCTGCGGCCAGGCTTGCGGCACGTCGAACGCCGCGGCAGCGGGCAGCGGGTCCGGCCACCAGCCGATATGCGAAACCGAGTAGTCCGGCTCCGTTGTCCGGACAAAGCCCACCGGCGACCAGGAAATCGCGCTGCTGGGCAGCGTTCCTCCCCCGCCCGTTCGCGCCAGATTGGAGACAGATACCGTGACTTGCTGCAGCGCCAGCGCGCTGTTGCGGATAACGATCTGGATCGCTTCGTACTCGTTGCGCGCAAGGCTGATGCGCGCCGGAGCGCCGGTGGCTCCGGCCAACGACGACGCGACCTCCGGCAAAACTTTCTGCGCCGAAGGCAGCACAAGAACCTCAAAGCTGGCAGCAGTGGTTTGGAATTGCTGATCGCCGGATTGGGCGGTGTTCCCGAACGCATCACTTGAGCGAACGCGCAAGTGATAAGGCGTAACCGGCGTGAGCCCTGAAAGAACCGCATCGTGCGTTGTCACAAGCGCGGTATTCGACAGAGTGGTCTGACCGTAAGCTGTCGTGGGGCCGTAGTCCACTTGCGTCGTGGCTGGCTCGTTGGTTGTCCAGCTCACGCGAGCGCTTTGAGCCAGGATCTCGGTGATCCCGATGAGGCTCAGCTGCGGCGCCTGGGTATCCGGCGACGGCGAGCCAAACGATACTTGTTTGACGCGAATGTTCGCGTCGTACTGGCCATCACTCCAGACGTCGTTGGTCCATGTGAATCGAACGGTGTGAACCCCGGATGCAACCCCAACCGCCAGATTCCCCGTCAGGTAGGTTGTGGTGGAGCCCGGCACAAGCAGCGTTCCTTTACTGGCGCCGTCCACCTGAACGGTAATGTTAAAGGAATAGCCGCTCGGAAGGCCGGGCGCGTTCGGATTCGCGTTATTGATCGCCGTTACGCCAAAGGTCGAGCTGCCCCCTGCGCCAAAATCCACCGCGTATTCAAGCCAATGCGGCGCCGCCAAGGCATAAATCTCCGTCCCTGAAACCGTCCAGCCGCCGCTGCTGCGATTGGATGTGTTTGCCCCGGGAATCGTGATGCTCTGGCTCGGCGGAGGGGGTGGCGGAGGCGATAGGATAAAAGCCGCGCTGGCTACAGCGCTGTCGGCCATGCCAGACTTGACCGCATAAGCCTTCACCGTTGCATTGCTCGACAACGTGAAGGGGCTGCTGTAAACGGTCGATCCGGTATTCGGCGTGCTTCCGTCGGTCGTGTAGCGGATCGCGGCTCCGCCGGTTGCGGTTGCCAAGCTCACCTGAACCGTGCTGGTGAAGCTCCCGCCGGCCGGCGTAATCGTCGGCGTTGCCACCGTCTGGGGCGGCTGGCCAGTGGGCGGCGTGAACGTAACGGACTGCACCCGGATGTTTGCGTCGTACTGCCCCTGGCTCCAGGCGTCATTGGTCCACGTGAACCGAACAGTGTGCGCCCCGCTGGGCATGGTCAAGGGGGTGCTGTCCGTTTGAAAGGCGGTTGTTGAACCCGGAACCTGCAGCGAGCCCCGCGCTACCCCATCCACCGCGATGGCTATGGTAAAGGCATAGCCGGCGGGCAGCGCCGGAGGCGTTCCGTTCTCATTCTTAGCGGTGAGACCCATCACCCACGAGCCGCCCGAGCCAAAGTCGACCACGTATTCGAGCCAGACGTTGGCGTTATTCGAGTATCGCTCTGTCCCGATGGTCGTCCAGCCGCTGCTGCTGGCTGTAGCGGCGGTAGCGGAAAGCGTTTGGCCACCCGCTGGAGGAGGCGGAGGGGACGGCGGGGGTGGTGGAGGCGTCGCGGTAACGGTAAAAACAGCGGTTGTTGCCGCGCTGTCCGGCTGTCCGCTCAGAAAAGCTTTTGCTGTGACGCTTGCGCTGCTCGTGAGCGTAAAAGGAGCGGTGTAGAGCGTCGAGCTCGCTCCCGGCGTGGTTCCATTAGTTGTGTAGCGGATCGCGGCTCCGCTGGTAGCGGTAGCCAACGTGACTTGGACCGAGCCCGTAAAGCTGCCTCCATTCGGCGTGATCGTCGGCGCTGCGACAGGCGGCGGCGAAGTCGCGGGAGGGGTAAAACTGACTGACTGAATGCGGATGTTCGCGTCGTACTGGCCTTGGACCCAAGCATCGTTGGTCCACGTGAAGCGCACGGTGTGAACGCCGGAGGGCGCGGCGAGCGTGAGGCTCGCGGTTTGGTAGGCGGTCGTCGAGCCCGGCACCGAGATGCTGCCCTTGGCCGCTCCGTCGATGCTGACCGCAAGATTGAAGGCGTAGCCGGCGGGCAGCGCTGCAGGAGTGCCGTTCTGATTCTTAGCGGTCGCGCCGATTACCCATGAGCCGCCCGAGCCAAAGTCGACCGAATACTCGAGCCATGTTCCAGCGCTCCACGCGTAGCGTTCCGTCCCGGATGTATTCCAGCCGCTGCTGGTGGCTGTGGAGGAGGTGGCGGGGAGCGTAGCGCCTTCAGCGACAGCGACAAAAGAAAAAAGCGCGAGCACGAGGGCCGATTTGAAGACGCTCCGCATCCCCGCGATTGTATCAGATCAAGATCGGCGCGGACAAAAAAGGGGCCGCGGCGTGGTGCCGCAGCCCCGTGTTGCAACTAACTCATTGCGCTATTTCTTTGCCATGGAAGCGAAAAAGGCCTCTGCGCCTTTGCGGACCTCGTCCTTGGTCAAGTCCTGCGTGTGCGTAGCGATCATCCATGAGTAGCCGAATGGATCCTTGACGGTTCCCGCACGGTCGCCCCAGAACATATCCCCCATCGGCATAACAACCGCGCAGCCGGCTGCGACAGCCTGCTTAAACGCCGCGTCAGCGTCCGGCACGTAGAGGTAGAGGCTGATCGGAGAGTCGCCAAGCGTTTCGGCGCTCTGAGATTTCCCCGGCCATTCGTCGCCCATCATGATGATCGAATTCCCGATCTGCATCACGGCGTGCATGATGCCGCGCCCGGTTGGGCTCGGAAAAACATCCAGCACTTTGGCGCCAAGGGCTTTTTTATAGAAATCGAGCGCCTTCTGCGAATCTTTGAATGTGAAACTCGGTGTGGCTGTCTGATACCCTTCCGGAACTGCTTTAGCCATGACATCTCTCCTGGTTTTTAGGTAGGTGACGGCACCCAAATCGCATTATGGCACAGGAAATGCAGGGGGCCAACCGCCGCCGAGCGCTTTGTAGAGGGCGATCAGATTGGTCGTCACGCTTCGTTCGCTTTGTACTAGGTTGTCTTGAGACTGGTACAGCGAACGCTGGGCGTCGAGCACATTCAGGAAATCGGCCATGCCGGAGGTGTAGAGCTGATTCGCCAACTCCAGCGCGCGCTGATAGGCGGTCACCTGCTCTTGTAAGGATTCGCGGCGCACCTGCTCCTTGGAGTAGGCCACCAGTGCGTTTTCAACATCTTCAAGCGAAAGCAGCACGGTTTTTTCGTACACAGCAAGGGCTTGTTCTTCGCGCGCGTCGGTGGCCTTGATCTGGCTGCGAATGCGGCCGAAATCTAAAAAGCGCCAGCTCACGGTAGGCCCAATCGATCCATAGCCGCTGCCACGGCTGAACAAGTCATCCGCGCTCAAGCTTTGCAGCCCGGCCGCGCCGATCAGTGAAAACTTGGGGAACAATTCGGCCGTTTGCACGCCGATCCGCGCCGTGGCCGCGGCAAGCTGCCGTTCAGCGCGGCGCACATCGGGACGCCGACGCAGCAGCTCCGACGGCAATCCCACCGGAACCTTCGGTGGCACCGTGGGAATAGGCGCTTCGGGCGAGAGTTCCGCCGCCAGCGCGCCCGGCTCTTGCGCGAGCAATACACCCAGCCGATGGATCGCCTGTTCCAGCGAGGACTCAAGCACGGGCAGCTGCGCTTGCGTGCCCGCCAGCAGCGCGGCGGCCTGCATAACGTCGAGCTCGCTCGTCATACCCCCTTTGAACCGGGAGCGGGCGATCTCAAGCGATTTCTGTTGGGATTCAATATTGCTGCGCGCAATGGCAAGCCGGCGTTGGGACCCACGCAGATCAACATAATTGCGAGCAACTTCTGCCAGCAAACTCACCCGCACATCGCGCCAGTCTTCCTCGCTGGCCGCGATGTCGGCGCTCGCCGCTTCCCACGCGCGCCGTTTGCCGCCGAAAATGTCGATCTCCCAGCCTGCGTCAAAACCCGCGTCGTAGGTCGTGCTGTCTAGGGGGATGCCGGAGAATACCTGCGCATTCTCGCTCAGCTGGCTTTTGATGATCGAACCTTTACCGGCAACAGTGGGCGAAAAATCCCAGAGCGCTGCGCCGCCCAGCGCGCGAGCTTCCCGCAGCCGCGCCGTGGCGATGCGCAAGTCATGGTTGGCGGCGACGGCCCGCGCGATGAGTGAGTCAAGCTGCGGATCTTTGAACGTCTTCCACCACTCAGTGACGTCGGCGGAACTGTCGACCACTC
>JAHFGY010000036.1 GCA_023247195.1 Candidatus Omnitrophota bacterium
TTCCCAGCTTCAATGTGGGCTACGACCGGGATCACACGCATGACACGCACTACGATGAAGGGACTTTTCCCAGCTTTCAGACAGTCGAGACCCAGGACCGAAATCAAGGCATGGATTTTTCCCTGACCTGGAATCTGTCGGAGCTTATCTGGAACGACGATCAGACCGGAATCGACACCCGGTCCAAGCTGATGGTCGAGCTTCGGGACGAAATCGTTGATGAGATCACCCGCATCTACTTTGAAAGGAGACGCCTGCAAGTGGCCTTATTGCTTTCCCCACCCGCGGAGCAGAAAACGCTGATCGAAAAAGAACTACGCGTCCAAGAGTTGACGGCTTTGCTGGACGGCCTGACCGGCGGCTATTTCTCTGCTCATCTTGTTTCATCACAACTGCACTGACAGGAGGAACCACAGATGGAAATGACTGAGATCGCGGTAAAGCGGATCATTCGATTCGAGAACACAGGGGCCATCAAGGCTCTGTGCGACGTGGCCGTGGGTGAACTGTTCTTGATTCGTGGGCTTCGTATCGTAGACGGGAAAAATGGGACCTTTGTAAGCATGCCGCGACAGCAAGGCAAGAACGGCAAGTGGCATGACCTGGTCAGCCCCCTTTCCAAGGAGACTAAAGAGTCTCTCGAACGCGCGCTATTCGAAGCCTACGAGAAGGATATGCAAAATCCTGCATGAAAATTCCGTCATCTAGCTGTCACGTGGTTGTCATTTCCGAAACGTATCCTGGTTATGTAAGTTCAACCAGGAGGAGAGCATGAACAAGATTGCGCCTACGTTGATTCTGACGATCATTGGCTTGAGCAGCCTAGGCGACGTCTCGGTTCGGGCAGTAAGCAACCCCATGCATGCAGTCGCTGCGGCGCGAAAACCGCTGTGGCGCCGGCTGATCCCCCTGGACCGGCTTGGACTTGCATCTGCTTAAACTATTCCCGGCAATGAGAACGCCCGAGGGTGTACGAGCCCTCGGGCGTTTCATCCTGTATGATGGGGGCTACACAGGAGGCTACTCATGAGCAAAGCAACAAAGACATTAGCGGCGGCGATTCTGGTGAGCCTGGGTATTTCAGCGCCGGTATTCGCCATGGGAAATTCACACAAAGACACGACCATTTCTCCGGAAGAAGACAGCCTGGGCACGGACCGCTCGCGTTCCGAAACCGGCTCTTACGCGGGTACGCAGGTGCCTGAGCAACCGAAAGAACCCGACGCAGTTCCGGTCGACTCCTCGACCGATTCAACCGAAGCAACGCCAAAATACTCTAAGTAGCTCGACAGGATTGTCATCGCGGTGTATGCTGGCAGTCAATCCCATGGCGCACAGCCGCTTGCGACTCCCCAGCATCTTGCTCGTTCTCCTTTTTGCCGGAACAGTTGGCTGCGCCACCACGGTTCCCTACACTGGCGCCGGACCGCATCCCCAGATCGAACGCGGCAAACCCAACCGCGTTGTGGACGGGATTGGCAATTTCTTCGGCTGCATCGGCAAGCTCGTGCTCTGGAACCACAAGATCAACGAGCATTATGTCTCTCCCGAGGTTGAAAGCAAGATCGTGGCCTACCTTGACTCTCGCAACGACCTACCCATGCTGGAAGAGACCAAAGTGCGGCTGAATCAGTACCGCCCGCTTAAGGATTGGGGAAGGCTGGTGCACAACAAGCAGGTAAAATGGCCTTACCGCTTGGTATTCGGCACGCTCTCCATGGTGGTCGAAACGATCCTGCCCGGCCGGCTCTTTGCCGGCAGCGACTATTTCAACCCATGGACCAATACGGTCCATTTATACTCGGACCTATCGCCGGTTGCTCTGCATGAAGTCGGCCATGCTTACGACACGTCCCACCGGAAGCATAAAGGCACCTACGCCTTCATCTATATCATTCCCTTCGTGCCGCTCCATCACGAGTTAATGGCGTCGAAAGAAGCCTTCCGCTTCGTGAGGGACACCCGCGACCGAGACGCGGAAATATCCTCTTATAAGCTGCTTTACCCCGCCTATGGCAGCTATGTCGGCAGCTATATAGGAGGAGGGGGGTATATCGCCGCCGTTGTGCTCGGCCATGTGGTGGGCCGATCCGAGGCTAAAGAGCGGCTTGAGTACTACCAAAAGATCGAATCGGGCGCTTTGCCCGCCCCGGCCGACCAAAAATCCTCGGCCAAGCCCGCTTTGAGCACCCCTTAGCACCCCTCCTGACCGTCTAAAAAATCGTCCTCCAAGCCTTGACATTAGTGTTCCTTCTACACTATATTTGAGTGTAGGAATTACACTTTATGAGCGGATCCTCTCTGACTCCCAATCCAATTTCCCCTGAAGCCTCCGACCGGCGGCATGCCGTTGCCGTCGACGTTGTGCTTTTCATGATCGATCGGGGAACCTTAAAAGCGCTGTTTATCCGGCGCGAGCAACAGCCCTTTGCCGGCGAGTGGGCGCTGCCCGGAGGGATGGTAAAGCCGGAAGAAACGCTGGATGCCGCCGCGCTGCGGGTGCTTCAAGAGGAAACCCACCTGCGCAACATCTACTTAGAGCAGCTCTATTCTTTCGGCGAGCCGGAGCGCGACCCGCGCGAGCGCGTGATCTCCGTGGCCTACTACGCGCTGGTCAGCGCGGAGCGGCAGGACGCCTCCACGAACGGGCATTTCACTTGGTGCACGGTCAATTCCCTGCCGGCGCTTGCCTTTGACCACCGCCGGATCGTTGACTGCGCGCTCGAGCGGCTGCGCAACAAGATCAATTACACAACGCTCGGCTTTCAGCTTCTTCCCAAGACATTCACCCTGACCGAGCTGCAGACCTCGTATGAGATCATCCTCGGCAGGACGTTGGACAAGCGCAATTTCCGGCGCAAGATGCTGCAGCTCGGCATCCTCAAGAGCACGCGCCAATTCAAGACAAGCGGCCGGCAGCGGCCCGCGCGGCTGTACACGTTTGGCCAGCCCACCGTGATCCGGCTTCAGGAAAAGGGCATCATCGTGCCCTTTTCGACTGAATAGGTGAACCCCTGACCGCCACACTTGCGACGACAAACGGCACGACCCACACCAACGGCAATGGCAACGGAACCAACGGCCACCACCGCGACGCGGCGTTCATTTCCATGCTGAAAGAAAAAATCGCGGTCATCAAGAAAGAACGCAACGCCGTGATCCTGGCGCACAACTACCAGGAAGGCGACATTCAGGACGTTGCCGACTTCACCGGGGACTCGCTGGGACTGGCGCGCGCCGCTCAAAAGACGGACGCAAAGGTGATTTTGTTCTGCGGCGTGCACTTCATGGCCGAAACGGCCGCGATGCTCTGCCCGGACAAGACCGTGCTGATCCCGGACCTAGCCGCGGGCTGTTCGCTCGCGGACATGATCATTCCGGAGCAGATCAAGACATGGCGGATGAAGTATCCCGAAGGCTTGGTCGCGTGCTACGTGAACACCAGCGCCGCGGTCAAAGCCGAGTGCGACGTGTGCGTGACCTCGACCAACGCGATTAAGGTGATCGAGAGCCTTCCGGCGGACAAAGACATTTTGTTCGTGCCCGACTACTACCTGGGCAGCTACGTGAAGGCGAAGACCAAGCGAAAAATTCACCTGTGGAAGGGCTACTGCCCGGCGCATATGGCTATTTTGCCGGAGCAGATCGACAAGCTGATGGAAGAGCACCCGCAAGCGGAATTCCTGATGCACCCGGAATGCGGCTGCACCACAAAGCAAATGCACTTGGCCGATCAGGTGCTTTCAACGGAAGGCATGGTTCAGCACGTGCGCGGGTCAGGTTCGAAGGAATTCATCGTGGCCACCGAGAACGGCTTGCTGAACCGGATGCGCACGCAGTTTCCTGAAAAGCAGTTCTACCCCGCCAGCGAGCACGCCAGCTGCCACCACATGCAGCGCAACACCCTTGAGAAGGCGTTCATGTCGCTGGTGAATATGAAGCACGTTGTGACAGTCCCGCCTGAGATTGCCAAGCGCGCGGTCAAACCGATCGAGCGTATGCTCGAAATCGCCTAAACAGGCTCGGCAAGGAAGGTTTCGAGCCGCTCAAGATCTTTGGGCTCGTTTAAGGCGAGGGTCTTGGTCTTCTCCACCCGGCGCATGAGCGCCGTCAGTACGCGCGCCGGAGGAAACTCCACGAAGTGCGTCGCGCCCTCCTGCACCATCTTGCGCACCGTAGGATCCCACAGAACCGGGCTCGTGATTTGCTGCACCAGCAAACGACGGGCCTCTTCCCCGTCTTTCACCGGCTGCGCGGTCACGTTGCTGTACACGGGAAACTTCGGCGCGGACATGCTTACTTTCTCGAGAGTGGTGCGGAAGCGATCCGCCGCGGGCTGCATGAGCGACGAGTGGAACGCGCCTGAAACGTCCAGCCGCACGACCCGCTTGGCGCCGCGCGCTTTGGCCAGCTCTTCGGCGCGGCTGATGGACTGAGCCGTTCCCGACAGCACGAGCTGATCCGGCGCGTTGTAGTTCGCGGCAGACGCGCCCGAGTCGCGGCAAACATCCTCGATTACCTCGAACGACAATCCCAGAACCGCCAGCATGGCGCCGGGGTTGTGCGCGGCGCAGTCAGCCATGGCCTCACCGCGAGCTTGCACGAGGTAGATCCCTTCCTTAAATTTGAAAACGCCTGCCGCCGCCAAAGCCGACAGCTCGCCCAAGCTCAGGCCCGCGGCCGCCGGCGTAGGACGCGGCGTGCTGACCTTCTGGAAAACGACAAAAGCGGCAAGCGAGGTAACAAAGAGTGCGAGCTGGCAGCGCTCGGTTTTGGTGAGGTCTTCGGCCGGGCCTTCAAAGCAAAGCGCGGTGAGATCAAAGCTGAGGTTGCTGTTCGCCTGCTTGTAGAGCTCTTTGGCCTCATCGAACTGATCGTAGAGCGCTTTGCCCATCCCAACCGCCTGGGCGCCCTGCCCCGGGAAAAACAGGACCGGGCCGTTCACGACCATTCCAGGAGGACAGAACCCCACGTGAGGCCGGCGCCGAAAGCCACGAGCACAACGCGGTCGCCGGGTTTGATGGCGCCGGTTTGCGCGGCTTCATGAAGCGCGATGAGGTTCGAAGCGGCGGAGGTGTTACCGTACTTGTCCAGGTTCACGAACACTTTTTCCATGGGCAGGTCGGCGAATTTCGCGACCGCCTCAACGATGCGGATATTGGCCTGGTGCGGGATAACCAGTTTGACATCGTCAACCTTGAGGCCTGCCTGCTCGATCACGCGCTTGGCTGAGTCGGCCATGCGGCGAACCGCGACCTTGAACAAATCGCTCCCGCTCATCTGCAGGTAATGCAGTCGCTGATCAACCGACTGGTACGACGGCGGATACTTCGAGCCGCCGCCCGGCATGAATAAAAGGCCGGATTGGGTGCCGTCCGAGCCCATGTCCGTGCCGATAATGCCCCCGCGTGAAACCGGGCCGAGCACGCAGGCGCCGGCTCCGTCGCCGAACAGAACGCACGTGGTGCGGTCGGTCCAGTCCACAAAGCTGGAAAGCACCTCGGCTCCGACCACCAGCGCGTTGCGGTACCGGCCGCCCTGCAAAAACTGCTGCGCCGTGATAATGGCGTAGATCGAGCCGGAGCACGCAGCCGAAATATCGAAGCAAGCCGCGGACGTCGCGCCGAGCTTCTGCTGAACCAGGCACGACACCGAGGGAAAGAGCATGTCCGGCGTCGTGGTGGCTGTGATCAAGAGGTCCAAATCTTTGGGCGCGATGCCGGCGCGCTTAAGCGCTTCTTCCGCGGCCGGAAGAGCCAAGTCGCTCGTGGCGGTGCCGGGCTCGGCGATGTGGCGCTCTTTGATGCCGGTGCGCGAGGTGATCCAGTCGTCCGAGGTGTCGACCATGCGCTCAAGGTCTTTGTTCGTGAGCACCTTGGGCGGCACGTACATGCCGGTGCTCAGGACGCCGATGCGTTGGGTCTGGGATGGTTTAGCGCTCATGACTACTCCGCGAGAATACTTCGAAACGACTAAGCCGGCTTTGGAATACTTGCCTTCACGGCTTCAATCATATGTCGATTCAGCTCCGTGCGCACGGTTTCGTGGGCGACGCGGATCGCGTTCTTGATGGCTTTGGCGCCGGATGCGCCGTGGGCGATGATCGAAACGCCGTTGACGCCCAGCAAGGGCGCGCCCCCGCGCTCGGCATAGTCGAGCTCGCTGCGGATCTCCTGGAAAGCATCGCGCGCCAGCGCCGCGCCTAACCGGGTCATGAAGCTGCGCGTCAGAGAACGCTTGAGAATCGTGCCAATGGCATGCGCCAAGCTCTCGGCGGTCTTGAGCGCCACGTTCCCGGCAAAGCCATCGCAAACAATCACGTCCACCTCGCCCGAGAAAATATCGTGCCCCTCGACGTTGCCGATGAAGTTAAACTTGCCGGTCTGCAAAAGCTCATAGGTTTCCTTGATAAAGTCCGTGCCTTTGCCCTCTTCCTCGCCGACATTGAGCAGGCCGACTTTCGGATTCGCCCTGCCCAGAACGTAGCGGCTATAGGCCTCGCCCATAATCGCGTACTGCAGCAGGTGCAGCGGCTTGGGCGTGATGTTTGCGCCCACGTCGATCAGCACGGTGTCGTCTTTCAAGCCCGGCAGCTGAATGGCAATGCCCGGCCGTTCCACCCCGGGAAGCAACCCCACGGTCAGCGTGCTGGCCGCGACCGCTGCGCCGGTGTTGCCCGCGGAAATGAACGCCTGCACCTGGCCTTGCTTGAGCAGCTCAAGGCCGACATTGATGGAAGAATCGCGTTTTTTGCGCACAGCCGCCGCGGGCGACTCGTGCATGCCGATGGACTCGGCGGCGTGGACGATGGTGATATTGTCCGGCCGCGAAGGATAGCCCTTGAGCAACGGCTCAATGGCGTCCTGCTGGCCGACCAGGACGATCTCAACCGGAAGCTCGCGGGCGGCACGCACGGCCCCGGCGACTGTCGTCTCCGGAGCTGTGTCCCCGCCCATCGCGTCCAGCGCGATCTTCATTGGCTGTTATGCAGGGATCAGGCTTGCTTTTTTTTGGCGGGCTTTTCTTTGATCAAAACCAACTGCTGCCCGCGGTAAAAACCGCAAAAGCCGCAGATCCGGTGCGACAGGATCGGCTTCGCGCACTGGGGGCAAGTCGACAGCGCCGGCAGCACCAACTTCCAATTGGCGCGGCGCTTTCCCTGGCGCGAGCGGCTGTGTTTCCGTGTCGGATTCGGCATCGTCTCCTCAGCTTTCCTGCTGGTGCTCACACGTTCCCTGATTCAAGTCTTGCCCGCACTGCAGGCACAAGCCTTTGCAGTCCGGGCGGCAAAGCGGAACCATGGGGTAATTCAAGATGATTTCCTGGCGAACGTCCTCGGTGATGTCCACGACGTCCGCGGGCGAAACGTGGTAGCTGTATAAAGCGCTCGTCTTGATTTCGCGCGGAAACTCTTCCAAGCAGCGACCGCAGACCAGCTTGATCGGCGAGCGGATGTCCGCGCGCACGATCAGCTCACTGTCGGCCAAAGTGATAAAAGCATCCACCTCAAAAGGCTCAACGCGCACGTCTTCCCGCTGCATGTCCAATTTCGCGGGATCGTACAACGCGTGCTCAGTCATGCCTTGTTCCGGAACGCTCTTGACTTGGATTTTCATGATTTCTTGAAGCTTCATGATTTCCTGGCGCGGAGTTTCTTGCGAAGCGCCTCGGCTACAAATGGAGGTACGAATTTTGAAATATCCGCCCCGAATTCGGCGGCTTCCTTAATTAGCCTCGCCGAGACCGCGGCGTAAGCTTCTGACGGCATCATGAAAATCGTCTCCACGTCGTCCGACAGCTTGCGGTTGGTCAGCGCCATCTGGAACTCGTACTCGAAATCCGAGAGCATGCGCAAGCCGCGGACCATGATTCGCGCCTGCTTCTGGCGGATATACTCGACCGCCAGCGAATGGAATGAGTCGATGCTCACCCCGCTCATGGAGGCCGTGGCCTCTTTCAGTAAGGCCACACGCTCTTCAACGCTGAAAAGGGGCTGTTTGCCCGGGTTGTGCGCCACGGCCACGATGACTTCGTCGAAAATCTTGCGCGCGCGGATGATCAGGTCGATGTGACCATAGGTGACCGGATCAAACGTTCCTGGATATACGGCACGCATCGTCACCGCTCTTGGAAAGGCCTTAACCCTAAGGGGCCGCTTGATAAAAAGAAAGCACCGTTTCCCCGTACCGGTGCTGCTTCAGCTGCTTCAGCTTGCCGACCGCAGGAGGTAAATCAACGCGGCGGTGATGCTCAATCGCTAGAATTCCAGCGGAAGTGAGCATAGCATACCGGTCCACGTCGATCAAGGCTCTTTTTGGCTCCTCCGTGTCGTACGGCGGGTCCAAGATGATCAGATCGAACGGTTTTTCCAGCTCGCCCAGCCGAGGCAGCATGTCCAGCACTTCTCCCTGCATCACGCGCCAGGCGGAACGAGGCAGATCCTGGCCCAGGCGATCCAGGTTGTCGCGCACGCAAATAATGCTGTCCGGCGCGTTGTCGATAAAGGTGACAAAAGCCGCGCCGCGCGAAAGCGCCTCAATGCCGAGCGCTCCGGAGCCGCAATAGCCGTCCATCACCCGGGCGTCCGGGACCACGGCCGCCAGGATATTGAAAAGCGCTTGCCTGACCTTCTCCTCCGTGGGCCGTATCTCTTTCGTTGTGATGACTTTCATGCCTTTGAACTCGCCGGCGGTGATGCGGATCATGGCTTGGGCTCCATGCGGAACCGAGCCACCCGCTCGCGGAGCGGCGCAAGCTCGGCCGCTGCCAGCTGAGCGTCTTGGCGCACGAGCTGTTCCCCGGCGGCGCGGGCTTGCTCCAGCAGCACGCGGTCGCGGATAAGGTTCGCGATGCGGAAGCGCCACCACCCGCCGGACTGCCGCTTGCCGAAGAGCTCGCCTGGCCCGCGCAGCTCAAGGTCTTTCTCCGCCAGGGCAAAACCGTCGAGCGTACTAACAAAGGCTTGAAGCCGCTCGCGCACGGTTTCATCCGTGGTGTCCCCAATGAGGAGACACTGCGATGGGTGCTCTCCGCGCCCGATCCGGCCGCGCAGCTGGTGCAGTTGCGCCAATCCGAAACGTTCGGGGTGCTCGATGGCCATGACCGTCGCGTTGGGAACGTCCAACCCCACCTCCACGATGACCGTGGAGATGAGCAATTGCACCCTGCCTTCGGCAAATTCCCGCATGACGCGCTCTTTTTCTTGGGGTTTCATCTGGCCATGCAAAAGGCCGACTTTGAATTCCGCGAACGCGCCGTCCGTGAGCCGCTTGGCCATCTGCACCGCGGCTTTGAGGTCCTTGGCCAGCGTCGCATCGACCGCGGGGTACACGAGGTACGCTTGGCGCCCCTGAATAAGCTCGGCGCGGATGCGGCCGTACAAGCCGGCGCGCCATTCCTCGCCGAGCCACTCGGTGCGGATCGGGCTTCGGCCCGGCGGCATGGCGTCGATCGTGGAAACGGACAAGTCGCCGTAGAGCGAAAGCGCGAGCGTGCGCGGAATCGGCGTGGCGGTCATGATCAGCACGTCCGGGTCGCGCGCTTTGGAAGCCAACAGCGCGCGCTGGGTCACGCCGAACTTGTGCTGCTCGTCGATGACAACCAGGCCGAGGTTTTTAAAGCGGACCGCGCGCTCAAGCAGCGCATGCGTGCCGACCACGACCGCGGCCTTTCCCTCGGCCACGGCTTTGACGCGCTCCGCGCGTTCTTGGGGAGGCACGCCCTGGGCGATCGATACCGCATGCACGCCGAGCGGCTCGAGCAGGTGCTTGATCAGCCGAAGGTGCTGCTCAGCGAGCAGCTCAGTCGGCGCCATGACCGCGGCTTGCACGCCGCTTTGCGCGGCAACGGCCAGCAGCCAGACCATCACAATGGTTTTGCCGCACCCGACATCGCCTTGGAGCAGCCGGTGCATGGGCGATGGCTTGCCCAGGTCATCCAGGAGCTCGCGCAGCACGCGCTGCTGCGCCGCGGTCATCGTGAACGGCAGCCGCTGCGCCAAGCCTTGCGTGACCGGGCCTTCCAATTGATAGCCGCGGTTCTTTTTCACCGCCTCGGTGCGCGCGCGGCGCTGCGACAGAGCTACCTGCAAGCAAAGGAGCTCTTCAAACGCCAGCCGCTCTCGGGCCGCTTCCATGGAAGCCATGGAACTGGGAAAGTGCAGCTCGCGGATGGCTTGAACCGCGGGCATCCACCCGCGGCCGGCGCGCAGCGGTTCCGGCAGCATTTCCGGCACGTCGCCGGCATGCGCCTCAACAATGGACCACAGGAGCTCGCGCATCCAGCGCTGGCTGACGCCCGCGGTGAGCGGGTAAACCGGAACGATCCGGCCCATGTGGATGGACTGCTCTTGCGGCGCGTCCAGGTACTCGATCTCTGGATGCACTAAGGTAAGCTGCCGGCCGGGCTCGATGCGGCCATGGAGGATGACGAACCGGCCGATGCCAAGCTGCGGCTGAAGGTAATGGGCGTTGAACCAGCGGACTTGAAGCACGCCGGTGCGGTCGCTGACCGAGGCGTCGAGCAAGGTGCGCCCGCCGGGTAAGCGACGCAGGTTGCGGCCCACGATCTGGCCGCGGAGGGTCATCATCGTGCCCGGAACCAGGCTCGCGATCTCGGCAAAGGCGGTGCGGTCTTCGTAGCGGTTCGGGCTGTGGTAAAGCGCGTCCTCGACGGTTTCAATGCCGAGCTGGGCCAAAAGCTCGGTCCGCTTGGGCCCTACCCCCTTGAAGAACCGGATGGACTGCTCTGAAATCGGCGCTTGAGCCGCTAGCATGAAGTCAGTATAATAATTCTTTCCTCGAAAACAACTTCAGGGAGTACCGATGTACCAGTGCACGATTTGTGAAAAGAAGTCGGTTCGCGGCCACAAGATCACCAAGCGCGGTATGGCTAAGAAGGATGGCGGCGTCGGCAGGCGCAATGTGCGCGTAAATGACCGTCGTTTTATGCCGAATCTTCAACGCGTGCGTATTTTGATCAACGGCCGCGTGAGCCACGAGTACGTATGCAGCGCTTGCCTGCGGTCCGGCTTGGCCATCAAAGCGCCGCTGCGAGTCGTACGTCCCGCAGTCGCAGCGTAAGCTCTCCCCGCTCGATCATCGGCACGGCCGCCATATCCAACGGTGTGTCCATTCCCATGGTGGGGATGGAACCTTGCACCGGGATTTGACGTTCCCCTTCCCGCACCCAGCCTCGACGAGGCGATTTCACTTCCAAACGGATCCGGCGAAGCACCACAACCGGCTCAGGATTGCCCATGCCGAACGGCGCGAAGCGCTGCCACTCTTTGGTCCAGTCCTCGGTCAGATCCGCGGTCTGAAGGTCCAAGTCGCATTCGAGCACCCGGCCGGACGCCGTCCCGGAGGGCTGCTGCGCTATAAGTTCCCGCGCGGCTTGGTTCACCGCCTGGCGGAACGCGGTCAGCCGCTCGCGGGAAACCGTGAGCCCGCATGCCTGCGCATGGCCGCCGAAGCGCACCAGGTGCTCTGAGCAGCGCCGCAATACCTCCAGCACGCTGATCGAAGGAATCGAACGCGCCGAGCCTGTCCCCACCCCGTCTTCCAAAGCAATTGCGATCGCCGGACGGTTGTGGCTCTGCGCCAGCTGAGAAGCCAGCGGCCCCATCAGACCCCGGTGCCAGCCCGCTCCGGCCACGACCACGACCGAGTCTTCAGCGAAATTGAGGCGGCTCGCTTGCGCCATGGCCTCGCCCACGATCCGGCGCTGAAGCGATCGAGTTTTCTCATGCGCCGCGTCAACGGACCCCATCCACATCTCGTGCGATTCGGGCGAGTGACGGCCCAGCAACTGGCGCGCGGCTGAGCAGTCGCCGAGTCGTCCGGACGCGTTCAGCTTGGGAACGATCTTCCGCAGAATAGCGTCCGGGCTGATGGCGTCGAGACCAACCGCTTCGCAAAGACGGCGCAAGCCCGGCCGCAAGCTGTTTGCGATGCAGGCCAGCCCTTTGAAGACGATGAGCCGGCTCTCGCCGCGCAGCGGCGCGCAGTCCGCTAGGGTTCCGATGGCCGCCAGATCCAAATAAGGTGTCAGTTGTTCCGGAGGAGCGTCCACGAGCAGCGATTGCGCCAGCTTAAAGGCCAGCCCCGCGCTGCACAGCTCCCTGCCGTCGCCCCCGGCGCAAAAGGCATTGACCATGGCATACGGCTCGGCCGGTTCATCCAAGGGCGCATGGTGGTCCAGGATCAAGGTATCCACGCCGTTCTGCGCCAATGTCCGGATGGCTTCAGGCTGGTTCGTGCCGCAGTCCACCAGAACAACGACCCGCACGCCCGCCGCGAGGATATCCGCGACAGCCGAATCCGGAAGCCCGTAGCCGTTGTCTATCCGGTTTGAGCTGCGCACGTCGACGCTGCCGCCCGCCTGCTGGATGGCCTCGGATGCGATAACCGCGGCGGTGATGCCGTCCACGTCGGAGTCGCCGAACACGCGGATAGTCTCTTGCTGCGCGATAGCCCGCCTGAGCCGCTCAACCGCTTTTTCCATGCCGCGGATGCGCAGCGGATCGTCGAAATCGTGGTCAGCGGGGTTCAGGAACCGGCGCGCGTCGCCGGCGGTTTCGAGGCGGCGGTTGATCAGCGCCTGCGCGGTGAAGCGGTGCACGCCGAGCTGGTCGGCAAGCAACCGCGATGCATCCGGGTTTTGAGGATGCATAAACCAGGCGCTCATAGGCAGAGCCAGAAGCGCGTCAAGCGCGCTTGACGGTGAACAATTTGCGCCACGTCAGCACGAACGCCGAAGCGATGTAGACGGTCGAATACACGCCTGAGATGAAGCCCACGAGCAAGCACAGCGCGAAGTCATGCAGCACTTCCCCGCCGAAGAAATACAGCGAAAGAACACACATGATGGCCGTGGACGATGTCCAGATCGTGCGACCCATACACTCATTCACGCTAAGGTTGATGACCTCGGGTAGGCTGAGCTTGCGTTTGAGGCGCAGATTCTCGCGCACGCGGTCGTAAATAACGATCGTGTCGTTGATCGAATAACCCGCGATCGTCAGCAAAGCCGTAATGGTCAAAAGATCAATCGGCTTGCCGAGAAGGCACAGCACGCCCGTGGCCACAACCACGTCGTGAATTAACGCAACCACGCCGGCAAGACCGAAGTCAAAGTGTTTGAAGCGCAGCGCTACGTAAAAGAGGATCCCGCCGATGGACCACAGAATGGCCAGCCACGCCCGCTGCCGCAGGCTCGCGCCCACCGATGGGCCCACGCGCTCCATGCGCACCCGCTCCGGGCTCGCGGCGGCGTGCTGCGTCTTAAGCGCCTCTTCGGTCTTTGCCAAGGCGTCTTGAATCTCCTGATCTTGCTCATTCGGCGTGCGGATCAGCCACTGCTTGTCGCTGCCGAACTGCTGGATCGTGGCGTCCGCGATGCCCGCGTCCGCGATGGTCTTGCGGATCGCATCCGCTTGCATAGGCTGGCTGAACTTGTACTCTTGCAACAGACCGCCGCTGAAGTCGATGCCGTAGCGGCTTTCGCCCCGAGCGAAAAACGCCCCGATGCTGATGGCGATCAGGACCCCGGAGAGCGCGTAGCACACTTTGCTCTTGCCCAGAAAGTCGATCTTGGTTATGTGAATCCACTGCTGCATGGTCAGCGTCTTAAGCCAGCCGGCAGACAGGAGAAAATCAAAAATCACGCGCGTGACAAAGAGCGCGGTGAAGAGGCTGGCGGAAAGACCGATGATCAGCGTGGTGGCAAAACCGCGGATCGGGCCTGTACCGAACCAGTACAGAAACAGCGCGGAGATAATGGTGGTGACGTTCGAGTCGAGAATCGCGGAAAAAGCCTTCTCATACCCGGCCGAAATCGCAAGGCTCAGCGGCCGCTTGGCGGCCAATTCTTCCCGGATGCGCTCGTAAATAAGCACGTTCGCATCCACCGCCATACCGATGGTCAAAATAATACCGGCAATGCCGGGCAATGTGAGCGTGGCGCCCATGTAGCCGAGCCCGGCAAGAATCAGGAGCACGTTGAGCGCAAGCGCGGTGACCGCGATCACGCCGGCAACGTGGTAATAAAGCACCATGAAGATAACCACTATGAGCCCGCCGATGGCGGACGCCATGATGCCTGCGCGGATCGAGTCCTGGCCGAGCGAAGGCCCGACCGAACGCTCCTCTTCGACCGAGATCGGAGCGGGCAGCGCGCCGGCGCGCAGGGTGATCGACAGGTCCTGCGCTTCTTCGCGCGTGAACTGGCCTTCGATAATCCCTTGGTCCGTGATGCGCGCGCGAATTACCGGAGCCGACATCACGATTCCGTCCAAAACAATCGCAAGCTGCCGGTTGATGTTCGCGCCGCTGAGCTTGCCGAACGCGACGGATCCTTCCTTAGTCAATCGGAAGCCGACGACCGGTAAGCCGATCTGGCCGACATCCACGTGCGCATCGGCCAAGATTCCACCGGTGAGCGTGTTGTCGGTTTCGAGCAAATACGTTTCGTGGTTTTCTCCCTCAACCAGGCGATACCCGCTGGGCACGTTCCCATCCAGCGCTTGCTGCTTGAGCCGTTGATTTTCCGAGACAAGCTGGAATTCCATGAGAGCGGTCTTGCCGATCAATTTCAACGCGCGCTCGCGGTCGGTCACGCCCGGAAGCTGAATCAGGATATGGTCCGTTCCCTGCCGCTGGATAACCGGCTCGCGAACGCCGAATTGATCGATGCGGTTGCGCAGGATTTCCAGCGCCACGGCTGTCACGTCCTGGTTCTTCATCTCAGGCGGAAGCTTGGATGTATCCACCTTGAGCACCAGGTGCATGCCGCCCTGCAGGTCCAAACCGAGATTAATGCGCTTTTGGAGCGGGAACGCGTACCAGAGCGAAAGGGCGACCACGCCGATCAGGACGGGAACGCGCCAGCGAAAACTGGCTGGAAACATCAGGCTGCTGCCTCCTGCTTTTGCGCTTTGGGTTTATGGAGCCGGGTGATCGCCGAGCGCTCGACTTCCACCCGCACGTTGTCATCGACGCGCAGCGTGAGCGTTTCCGGTTTGACGTTAACGACCGTGCCGATGATGCCTCCGGAAGTGACGACCTCGTCGTTCTTCTTGAGATCCTTCAGCATCTGCTGGGTCTCTTTCTGCGCCTTCATCTGCGGCTTGAAAACGATGAGATAAAACACGCCGACCATGAAGATCAAGGGGATAAACCCCTGAATCATTCCGGGATTGCTATCCATCAAGACTCTCCTGCAATTGGCGCAATCGCATCGCCCAGCGCTTCCAGCTGGACCAGCTGCGCCCCTCGATAATAATAGGCCAATATCTCCGCCGCCGGCATGCCGCGGCGGGCGAGTTCCGACGCCCCCCATTGGCACAGCCCGACGCCGTGGCCCCACCCATGCCCATCCAACACGAAACCGTCCCCGTTCTCCGTTACCGTAAAAAGCGGGCTCCGGATGCGGTCAAACCCGAACAACGCGCGAATATCGTAGCCGGTCAGCTTAAGCGAGCGCTGCGCTCCGGTAATAATAGCCTGCTCAACCCGCTGCGACGGCGTTCGCTTCGTCACTTCAAAACTTTTGATCGCGCCGATCGAGCCGTGCGGGCTCTTGTGCAAAGCCCACGCCACATCGGCGCGGCTCAGCCGGCGCTGCCACGAGAAGAACGGCGAGCCGCTGCAGTAACGGCAGGTGATGCCGCCGGCCAGAGGCGGCAAATCAAACTTGCCCATCACGCGGCCGTTCTCTGTCATTCCCCCGCAGGTTGAATGGTAAAAAGACGGAAAAACTTTTCCCTCGTATACCAGGATCCACCCGGCCGTGTCCGTGACCGCGCGCGAGGTGGCGAGCTTCTCGGAGCTCTTGCCGCCGTAGTCTTGCGAAAGCACGTCGGCGCGCACGTCGAACGCGTCGCCGCTCTTGATCAGCCGCTGGTACACCGCGTACGTGCGCGCGGCAATCGCGATGGCTCGGAGCGCTTCTTTCGGCCAATAATCCGGCGCTTCTTTGCTTAAAACACCGCGGAGGTAATCTTCCAGCGGAACATAATTGATGACGCGCAACTTCTGATTCGGCTGGCGCGTAATCTCGATGGTGCCGCGCAAGTGCCGGCCGTTCACGTCGATGGCCGCGTCCCGCTGGGATTCAACGCGCAGCCCTTTCACGGCAAACGCCTGATCGCCGAGCGAAAGACCGGCTTCGGTCGCGCGCACCGCCACCTTATCGAGCCGCCGCGCGCTGTGGATCGCCTCGCCCGTGTCCAGAGACGTGAGCGTGTAGCGGCCGCGGATCTTGAGCGCGACCTCAGCTTCGTTCTGGGCCACAGCCACGCGGATGTTCTCGGCCGCGGATTGCGGCCAAGCCGCGGGCGCGGCTGCGAACAACGCCGAAAAGCTGACAGCGGCGACCAGCAAGCGCTTCATTGCCGGAATCGGCCCGCGATCCA
>JAHFGY010000156.1 GCA_023247195.1 Candidatus Omnitrophota bacterium
GGAACGCCGAACAAAGCAGCCCGGCTGCGCCAATCGACTCCCCATGCGCGCCCACCGTTCGCCCGGGAGGTCGGCGAACCGATCAACTCCGTGGTGCTCAACACGCCTTTAGGCGTCGGACGAGCCAGCGGTTCGCTTTTTGGCGGATCCACCTTCGGCGGATCCAGAGGCATATTGCGCAGGGCTTCTGCTAACGGCCCGGGACCGGGCGGCGGCGCTTCCGGTGGGACTTCGTCAGCCATTGTGCTTAGTCTAAATCAAGGCAAGCGGCTAAGCAAGCCGGCGGAGGAGCTTGGCGTGCTCTTCGAGCAGCTCGGCCGGGATGTCCGAGCCGAACCGCGTAAAGAACACTCGGTGGTCTTCAGCTTCCTTTAACCACGCTTTCTTGTCCACGGCAACGGCTTGGGCAAAACGCTCCACACTCACGCCGGAGCCTTCCAGATCAATGGCTTCCGCCGGCGGCACCCAACCCAGCGGCGTTTCAACCGCTTTGGCTTTGCCCTGGCAGCGCTCCATCATCCATTTGTAGAGGCGGATGTTTTCGCCGTAGCCCGGCCACAGAAACTTGCCGTCGGCGCCGGCACGGAACCAGTTCACATGAAAAATACGCGGCGGTTTGGCCAAGCGCTTGCCCATCTCCAGCCAATGCGCGAGATACTGGCCCATGTTGTAGCCGCAAAACGGCAGCATGGCCATGGGGTCGCGTCTCAAGACGCCAACTTTACCCGTTGCCGCGGCCGTGGTCTCGGAGCTGAGCGTCGCGCCGAGATAAACGCCCTGCGTCCAATCAAACGATTCAAGAACCAGCGGCTGCGTGTCGCTGCGCCGTCCGCCGAAGACGATGAATGAAATCGGGATTCCGGAAGCATCTTCACAGCGCGGGCTGAGCACCGGGTTGTTCGCGAGCGCGGCCGTAAACCGGCTGTTCGGGTGCGCGGCTTTGCGGCCGCTGTCCGGCGTCCACGGCTTGCCTTGCCAGTCGAACGCCTGATTGGGCGGCTGCTCGGTTTTGCCTTCCCACCACACGTCGCCGTCGGGCAGCAGCGCCACGTTCGTAAAAATGCTGTCGCGGCTGAATGTCTGCATCGCGTGCGGGTTGGTACGCTCGCTCGTGCCGGGCAGCACCCCAAAGAAGCCATTCTCGGGATTGACCGCGTACAACTGGCCGCCGCCGGCCGCGTCGGAAGGCCGCAGCCATGCGATGTCGTCTCCCAGGGTTGAGACTTTCCACCCGCGCGAACGGAAACGTTCGGCCGGCCGCAGCATCGCGGAGTTGGTTTTGCCGCACGCGCTCGGAAACGCGCCGGTGAATCCCATGGTTACGCCATCCGGGCTGGTCAGCTCGCTGACGAACATGTGCTCGGCCATCCAGCCTTCCTGCCGGCCAAGATAACTGGCAACACGCAGCGCCATGCATTTCTTGCCGAGCAGCGCGTTGCCGCCGTAGCCCGAGCCGTAGCTCCAAATCGTGTTGTCCTGGGGAAAATGGCAGATCGCGCGGCGCTTGGGGTCGAATTCGCCGGTGCTGTGCAGGCAGCGCGTGAAATCCGCGCCCTGCCCCAGGTGGCGCAAAGCCGGCTCACCCATCCGGGTCATGAGTCGCATATTCACCGCCACGTACAGCGAATCCGTGAGCTCGATGCCTACGCGCGAGAAAGCCGATCCAACCGGTCCCATCAGAAAAGGAACAACGTACAGCGTGCGGCCGCGCATCGATCCTTCGAAATACTTCCGAAGCCCGGCGTACGCTTCCTGCGGCTCCATCCAGTTGTTGGTCGGCCCGGCCTCATCCTTGGTAGGCGTGCACACAAAGGTGCATTCTTCGGTGCGCGCGGTATCGTCCGGGTGGCTGCGGTGCAGGTAGCTGTTCGGGCGGAGCTTGGGACTCAGCGGGATCAGGGTGCCATCGGCCTTGCCCAGGGTAAGGAGCGACTGGTATTCGGCATCGCTGCCGTTGCACCACCGGATTTTATCGGGTTTGCACAGTTCCGCGCATTCGTTGATCCACTGCGACAGAGCCGGGTTACCGGGAAGCGCGGGAGATTTCGCCATAGCTAAAGCCAGCTTAGCCGCAGGCCGCGGGCGGCGCAAGGGTCAGCGTTTGGTGAAGACGCGCACCGGCAGCACCATGGCTTGCAGCCCGGCGAACTGCAGCAGGCGCTGCAATTGGTAGCCGGTCTCGTTGTGAAGCAGGCGCTGGTACCACTTTTCGTCTTCGAAGATCAGCTTGTTCGCGAAGAACATCGCTTTGGGGTATTCCTTCGCGATTTCCTTGGAAAGTTTTTCGGCTTCGGACAGCACTTCAACGCCCACGCTCATGCGGTAATCCGCGGCCAGACCCAAGCCGTTGGCCAGCGCCACGTACCGTTCAAGCTGCTGCTGCGTCCGCTCGCGGATGCGCTCGACCTCTTCCACACCCTTCATCGAAACCGCGTCCACCACGCCGACCGAGATAAAAATCAGGTTCTTGAAGTGCCCCGGGAAAAGCTGCTGGATCGCCAGAATGCCATGCATGCCTAAACCGCCGAATCCGCTCACGAGCATGACCGCGGTCGGCGCGGTCTTACGCAGCACCGGCCTGGGCCCGGTGGGGGCGTCCACGGCGCCGGCCATATTGTCTTCCAACCCTTTGAGGCTCATACGCACATCTTGGTAGTGCCGCTTGATCCAGAAACACAACCCGACCAGGACCGAGGTAACCAGCAGTGTCAACCACGCCCCATGCTCGAACTTTTCAACGATGACCACGACCAGGATCGACGAACACAAAATAAGCGCGACCAAATGGATTGGCAGCGACCGTTTCCATTCCGGCATCTTGTTGCGTTTGCGGATCCAGAAGCGGGTCATGCCCAGGTTGGTAAGCGAGAAGGTCAGGAACACGTTGATGGAGTACATCGTGACCAGCGCCGTGATGTTGCCGCGCGTATAGAGCAGCGTTGCCATAGAAGCCAAGCCCATGAGAAACACGCCGTTCTTCATCGTGAGCCGGTTCGAAAGCTGGGCAAACCCATGCGGCAGCCAAGAGTCGGACGCCATATTCGCCATCACACGCGGACCGTCGATGAACCCGGCCTGCGCGGCCACGAACAAGAGGCCCGCCTCCGCCGCCAGCGTCAGCGCCACGAACGCATGACCGACGGGAAGCCCCCAAACCTGCCAGTCGCCGGCAAACGCCTGCAGCAGCAAGGCATTCATGGTCTTGCCCGGCTGCGGCGTCACATGGAAGAGTAAGTAGCACAGCATGATGCCGCCGGCGGTCAGGGCCAGCGACACGGCCATGAGCACCATGGTGCGCTTGGCGGTAGCCACCTTGGGCTCACGCATGATCGACAGGCCGTTGGACACCGCCTCGATTCCGGTATAAGTGCCGCCGCCCATGGCGTATGCCTTCATGAACAAGCTGAGCATGCCGATCATGCCGAGCGTGCCCAATCCGGATTGGGTGCCTGTGCGAATGTGGTGGGTGACTTCCGGCACGGCAAAGAGGTGCGAGCCGATTCCGCCGAAGATCAAGATCGCGTGCGTCACCAGAAAGAGCGCGAAGATCGGGGTAAGCACCGCGACCGATTCTTTCACGCCCCGCAGGTTGAGGATGACCAGAATCCCGATTACCACTGCCTCGACGATCAGCTTATAATTCGCCCACTCGGGCGGCAGCACGCTGAACACCTGGTCCGCGCCGCTCGCGATCGAAACCGAAATCGTCAGGATATAGTCCACGATCAGAGCCATCCCCGACACAACCCCGGCGCTCGGACCCAGCAGCTTCGTGGCCACCATGTACCCGCCGCCCCCATAGGGGAAATGCTCGATGATGCGGCTATAAGAGGAAGAAATGATGTAAATCGTGAAGGCGGTCGCAAGCGCGAGGAAAATCGCGAGGTAGGTGTGCTCGCCGAGCGCGCGGAAGGCTTCGTCCGGGCCGTAGGCTGAAGAGGAAAGCCCGTCGGCGCCCAGCCCCACCCAAGCCAGCAGCGCCACCAGCGAAATATTGTGGTGGATGGTGGGGTCGAGGATGCTCCGGGGAGCGCCTAAGATGAAGTTTCTGATCCGCTTGTACATAAACCCTCAAACAAAAAGCCAAGCGAAATCGCTCGGCAGGTGCGCGGCAGTGCGCTTGCGAGGTTAGCTGTCGGGCTTGGGCCGCCTGGCCCTGGCT
This sequence comes from Candidatus Omnitrophota bacterium, assembly GCA_023247195.1. Taxonomy (GTDB): domain Bacteria; phylum Omnitrophota; class Gorgyraeia; order Aquiviventales; family Aquiviventaceae; genus JAHFGY01. The sequence goes on from JAHFGY010000156.1 coordinate 4,163, forward strand.
CTTTCGAGCCTTCGCCCCTAGGATCCGGGAGATCCGCTACCTGGTTTCCCCGCCCCCCGCTGTGACTGGCTTCGGGGGCTCAGCTTGCTAGTGGGGTATTTAAGCCCTTTTACCGGGGGATGTCAAGCCGGCCGGCAGGGCCGAAGCTTACAGGCTGCTGTCTTGCGTTGCGGGGTGTTCGATCCGTTCGATCGTGTCCTTCGAGAAGGTGGCGGTGCCGTAGGGCCAACCGACGACCACAGCCGAGACGGTTTCCTCAACGAGATCGCCCTGCACGGTTCCGCCTTGCTTCATAAAGAGGGTCACGGGGTGCGCGGGGGCTGCAACTGCCACAGGAACAGGCTCGGGCTCAGCTGCTTTGGCGAGAGCCGCGGTCTGTACCGCCTGGCGGCACACTGCAATCAAATCTTCCGCAGAACCAGAAGTATCTATTTTCGTGGGAGAACTGCCATCTCCTTGAACGATTAAGAAAGTCGGGTATCCGTTCCCCTGGTATTGGTTGTAGAGCTGCTGCTCTGCATCGCCGTCTTCGGGATTAATGCGGACTTTGATCAGCTTGCGCATGCCGCGCTGCACATCTTCATCGGCAAGCAG
>JAHFGY010000157.1 GCA_023247195.1 Candidatus Omnitrophota bacterium
GGATCCGCCGAAGGTGGATCCCCCGAAAACAGAAACGCCGGCTCGTCCGACGCCTAAAGGCGTGTTGAGCACCACGGGGTTGATCGGTTCGCCGACCTCCGGGGCGAACGGTGGGCGCGCATGGGGAGTCGATTGGCGCAGCCGGGCTGCTTTGTTCGGCGTTCCGGTCGTGCACGTGGCTTTTGGCCGAGATGCGCAGGGCCGGCTCCGGTTGGCGAAAGGGATTATCGCCGTCGGCCAATTTGGAATCGGAGTGATCACGGTGGCGCAGTTCGGCGTCGGGTTGCTCGGCGGCGTGGGGCAGTTGATTCTCGGTACCGTCACCGTCGCGCAGTTCGCGATCGGCTCGCTGCTGGCTATCGGGCAATTCGCCGCGGGCTACATTGCCGTGGGGCAATTCGTGTTGGGCTATTACGCATTAGGGCAAGCGGGATGGGCGTCGGCGCTTTGGAGCTTGACGCGCCATGACCCGAGTGCAGGTGCTTTCTTTCAACGGTGGGTACAATGGCTGAACTGGACACTGCAATAAATCAGCACGAGCAGCAAGTGAAACAGCTTGTCGCGGATTATTTTGCCGCGACGCGCGCGATGGACATCGAAGCCTGGCTAAAGACCATGGCCCCGAACATTAGAAGTTTCGACCCTGTGGGTACGCAGCCGACCGAGGGGCTGGCCGCCATGCGGCAGTACTTTGCCGGAATCGCCGGCTTATGCAAGAAAATAGGAATGACGGAGCAAAGCATTTTTGTCTGCGGCAACCAGGCGGCGGTCAAATGGGCCGGACAAGCTGTCAGCCGCGCCGGCCGAACGATTTCGTTTGAGGGCATCGATGTGTTCTGCTTGAATCCTGAAGGCCGCATTCAAGAAATCCTCGCCTATTGGGACCCGCAGGTTTTGCTGCGCGAACTGCAGGCATAAAATAAAGCAGAAAGGCGCTCCCGGGCCGGCAAGCGCGCCGCGGCCGCGTGTACGCAACACCCTCCGATGAAAAGCCTCATCAAGTGGCTGGGTTCAATCAAATTAGCGGTGCCGCTCCTCATTACGATCGCTGCCGTGCTGGCCTGGGGCACGATCTACGAGTCGCGCTACGGCACGGCCTCGGTCCAGCGGGACGTTTACACCGCGCCTTGGTTCCAGCTGATCCTGGGGTTCCTGGCGGTCAACCTCGCCGTGGCCGCGTTTCAGCGCTACCCATGGAAGGCGAAGCACGCGCCCTTTCTGCTGGCCCACCTGGGCATTATCCTTATCCTCACCGGCGGCATCATTGGCGGCATCTCCGGGGTCGACGGGCAATTGATCATCCCCGAAGGGCAGGCGAACAAGACGCTGCAGCTCTTTAAAAGCGAGCTTGCCGTCAGCGTGCCGGATGCTGAGCCACAAGTGGTGCCGACGCGTTTTGAGTCGCGCGCCTGGGTGCAGCAGCCGAACACGGTTTTTCCGGTGCAGGTCGGCGGCCGGAGCGTGACACTGACCGTGGACCACTACTTCCCGGACGCCGCGGAAGAAGAATCCGTCGATAACTCCAATGCCGAGCCGAACCCCGCGGTCCATTTGCTGTTGCGGCAGCCGCCGCAGGAGGAATCGTTCTGGCTCTTCAGCCGCGACCCGGCTCGGTTCGGCGCGGGCTGGGGCAAAGGGCATGTCTTGTTTCTGGAGCCGAAATCGGAAGCGGAGCTTCACGACCTGATCGAGGTAGCTGACTCTGATCCGAAGAGCCGGGGCACACTCTTCCTTCAACTGCCGGGCAAGACCGAGCCGCGTCCGATTGCTGTGCCCGCAGCCTTTAGCGCGGAGCCGGTCCGCGTGGGCGACACGCCGTACACCCTTACTTTTAAGGATTACTTTGCCGACTTTGCGCTGGACAAGAACGGGCCGATCAGCCGGTCGGATGAACCGAACAATCCGGCGGTTGCCTTTCTCTTGAGCGGGCCGGAAGGATCGGATGCGCACCTTCTTTTTGCGTTTCACCCCGACTTTGCGTCCATCCATGGCCGCAAGCAGAGCATTCCCGCGCAGGTGACGTACCGCCACCCGGCCGGCGCGCAGCTGCCGACGGATGCTTTCGCGGTTCTGCGCGCGCCGTCGGGAGAGCTGATCGGGCTCATCACTGGACCCACCGACCAGGCGCGGCAGGTGATACGGCCGCTTGAGATCGGAAAAGCCTATACCCATGAGTCGTTAGGCATCGAGATGACCGTCACTGAGCATTTCGAGAACGCGAAGCTCAGCCGGACGCTCGCCAATCGCACCCGCGAAGTGAAGGCCGAAGCTCTTCATGTTGTGGCTCGCGAAGGCGACAGGACAGATGAAGCTTGGCTCTACAGCGACCAGCCGGCGGAGATGAACCTGGGGGGCGCGCCGCTGCGCGTCGAATACCGCCGCGGCCAACGTGACCTGCCGGTTACGATCAAGCTGACCGATTTCCGCAAGATCGACTACCCCGGCATCCAGATGGCCGCGGGGTTTGAGAGCGACGTGCAGCTCACGGACACGGAGCGGGGAACGATCCTGTTGCGCAAGATCAGCATGAACAACCCGCTCAGGTACCGAGGCTACAGCTTCTTCCAATCCAGCTTCATCGACGGGGAACCGCAGACCACCGTACTTTCGGTGCGCAAGGACCCGGGAACTCCTTTTGTTTACGCTGGTTTTATAATCGTCATCGCAGGCGTGGTCCTGTTGTTCGTGTCGCGGGCTCGCGCGACCCAGGTTGCCATGCAAAAGAGGGTAATGGCATGAGGGCATTCCGTCGGATGTTTTACGCTTGTGCGGCTGGGGCGGCCGCATTGGCTCTGCTGACTCCCGTCGCGTTCGCCAAATTTCCGGAGAAGGTTGTTAAGCAGATTCGCGCGCTGCCGATCCAGCATAACGGCCGCGTAAAGCCGTTCGATAGTTTTGCCCGGGAGTCGCTCGAGCAAATAACAGGCGAGCCGTCATACCAGGGAGACGACCCGGTGATCACCGTGGCCTCGTGGATGAGCCGGTCCGACGATTGGCAGGACACGCCTTTGGTGGCTGTGCCGTTTTTGCCGCTGCGCGAGAAGTTGGGTATGAACCCGCACGCGAAACACATTTCCATGGCGGACCTCATGGCTGAGCGCCGGCTGATGAAGATGCTGCCGGCGATCGTGCAAAAGCAGCAGCGGGGCGAAAAGCTCTCGATGCTCGAGAACGAGACCATGGATGCGTTCAGCCGCTTCGTGGCGTTGAGCAAAATTTTCGAGCACGACCTGGCTGTGGTTCCGCCGGATCCGGGCTCGGTATCGCAAGTGTGGCGCTCGCTGAGCAAGCCGGCGCCGGATGACGCACCCGTGCCTGAGCCCGCGCGCGCGGCTTGGAGCGCTTTGATTCTCGCGCTGCGGGAAGCCTCGCCGGATGCTGAAGTGAAGCTCGAAGCCGCCCGCTCGGCCCTGGCGGCGGTGAACCCTTCGGCGCTGCCCGAGACCTGGCGTATCGACTGGGAGATTGCCTACAATCGGCTCAAGCCGTTTCAGATCGCAACGTGGATCTACGGGCTGTCCGCTCTCTTGCTTTTGATAAGCCTGGTTCGTCCGTTTCCGAAGGCCGGTTCGGCGGGCATCGGCGCATTGATTCTCGCCGCTGTGGCGCATTCCGCGGGCATCGGCTCGCGCGTTATCCTGGGCGGCCGGCCTCCGGTTTCCAATTTTTACGAGACCATGCTTTGGCTGCCGTTTGTAGCGGTGATATTGGCGCTGATCTTCGAGAAGCTTTACCGCGCGCGCGTCTATGCGCTTTCAGCGTCGATCTTGGCCGCGATTTCGCTCGCGCTGGCCGCGCACGTGCCGCTTGACTCCAGCATCACGCCCGTGGTCGCGGTGCTTCGCAGCAACTTTTGGCTTACGATCCATGTTTTGACCATTGTCGCGAGCTACGGCGCGCTGGCGCTGACCGTGGTCCTGGCGCATGTGGACGCGGTCCAGTATCTGGCTCGGCGGGATGCGGGCCCGTCTGGCTCTTCGATTAACCTCTATACCTACCGCGCGCTGCAGGTAGGCGTGGTTCTTTTGGCCAGCGGCATCATGTTGGGCGCGGTTTGGGCTAACGCCTCCTGGGGCCGTTATTGGGGTTGGGACCCGAAAGAGACCTGGGCGCTGATTACGCTATTGTGGTACCTGGCGATCTTGCATGGCCGATTCGCGGGCTGGGTGCGGGGGGTTGGTTTCAGCCTGGCGACGATCGCCGGGTTTTTTCTGCTGCTCATGACCTACTATGGCGTAAGCTTCTATCTCGTTGGTCTGCATAGCTATGCGGGCGGTAATGCCAAGCCAATACCCGGTCTTTTGATCGGCTATTTGGTCGCTGAGACCATGTTCCTGGCTGTCGTGGGCTGGGTGGCTTTTGCCCGGACTACCCAGACCGGCCAAAAAGTCGTACAATAGTCGGTCTATAGGGGGCAGGTAAAAGTAATGGCTGACACGCTTTTAGACAAACGGGTAGAGGAATTCCTCAGGGAACTGCCGCAAGCCAGCAAGCAGGAAATTGCGGAATTCCGTTCGCTGGTTGAGCAGTACTTCTTGGGCACCATCACGCCGGACGAGTTCAAGGCCAAGCGGCTGCACATGGGCACGTACGGCATCCGCGGCACCAAAGACGTCCACATGATGCGCGTCAAGATTCCCGCCGGTGATCTCACGCCCGAGCAGCTCGAATGTCTTGCCGACGTCGCTGATGTGCATTCCAAAGGCAGCGGCCACTTCACCACCCGCCAGTCCATCCAATT
>JAHFGY010000037.1 GCA_023247195.1 Candidatus Omnitrophota bacterium
CTCGCCAACCGCTCGATGCTCGTCATTATCGGGTTTCAAATCTACAAGCTGACGCACAATCCCGCCGCGCTCGGATGGCTCGGGCTGGTCGAAGCGGTTCCGGCAATTTCGCTGGTTTTGATCGGCGGGTATTTGGCCGACCACTTCAATCGCCGGACCATTTTGCTGATCACGCAGGCGGCCTCGTGCCTGGCAGCCGTGGCGCTGGCGCTCCTTTCCCGCGGCGAGCCGTCGGTACTGGGTCTCTATGCGGTGATCTTCTTTGCCGGCGTCGCGCGCGCGTTCGGCGACCCGGCCCGGACCACGTTCGAAGCGCAGATCGTGCCGCGGCACCTCACGGTGAACGCGGCTTCGTGGATTTCAAGCACATGGGTGAGCTGCGCCGTGGCCGGGCCGGCGATTATCGGTTTTGCATTCGATGGCCTGGGCGCCGCGCGATCTTATTGGCTGATTCTGGGGGGCTTCGTCTTATCGTGGATTTGCACCGCCTGCATCCCGCCCAAGCTGCAGCCCAAGCCTGAGAAGAAGGAGCCGATCTTCAAGAGTATCGGCATTGGGTGGAAGTTTGTGTTCGCCAATCAGCCGCTGCTGGCGGCCATGAGCCTGGATCTATTCGCTGTGCTTTTTGGCGGGGCGGTGGCGCTGCTGCCGGTCTTTGCCGAGGACATCTTGCACGTGGGGGCGCGCGGGTTGGGGCTGCTCAACGCGGCGCCGTCGCTGGGCGCGCTGATCATTATGCTCCTGGCCACGCACCGGCCGCCGATCGGCTGTGCGGGCCGCAACCTATTGATTGCCGTTGCGGGGTTCGGCGTGAGCATTTTGGTGTTTGCTTTCTCCCAACACTTTTGGCTTTCCATGGCCGCGCTCTTTTTCAGCGGCGTGTTCGACGGGGTGAGCATGGTGATCCGGCGCTCGATCCTGCGGCTGCTGTCGCCTGATCACTTGCGCGGCCGCATTGCAGCGGCGAACTGGGTGTTTATCAGCGCGTCCAACGAGCTGGGCGCGTTTGAAAGCGGAATGCTTGCGGCCCTGATAGGAACCGTGCCGTGCGTCGCTGCCGGCGGCGTGGTTACGCTGTGCGTGGTCGCGCTTGCGGCCACGCTCGCGCCGCAGTTGCGCGGGCTTTGCTTCAACACCGCGACATTGGAACAGCGCGCCGCGGCTCCCGCTTAGACCGACTTATCGGTCGACGAGGATTCGCCTCTCCAACCCTTCAACTCTTTTTGCATGCGCGGGAGTCAATGCCACGTGCTTGCCCGGCAGCCGGTTCCGCGTGTCGATCACCAAGTCGTCAACGTGGCCGATGTCACCGTCGGCCGCGGCAATGCGCCGGTTATTGGATGAGCGAACCCTTTTGGATCTGGTCCTTGCGGGTATCGTACTCACGCTGATCGATGCGACCGGCCTTCAGGTCTTCGTCCAGCTTCTGCATTTGCTGGTGCGCGCGAAGCTCATATCCCGCGCCGGCACCGGCAACGCCCGCGGCGCCGCCTCCCCAAAACTCCGGGCTGCATCCGACAGCGGCCAAGCTGAAAAGACCAACGGCGAAGGCAATGGCAGACTTCTTCATCGAAGCTTCCTCCTGTTGTTAAACTCGATCCGTTCCTGTACCTGTACTTAGATTAAGGACTTGGGGGTAACGGTGGAATGAATGTTTGATGACAGATTGGTCATGCGGAACGGTATTAGAGGATAATGCCGCGCAGGATCAGCGACGCGACCGTGAAATAGATAATAAGGCCGGTCACGTCGACGAGCGTGGCAACGAACGGTGCGGAGGATACGGCGGGATCGAATCCGAGTTTGCGTAGAAGAAACGGCAGCAACGAGCCCATGAGCGTGCCGAACATTACGACGCCCACCAAGGCGGTGCCCACGGTAAGCGCCACGAGCAAGTAGTGTTCTCCGTACAGCCTTACCCGGCTCGGCCACAGAGCGATCCGGACAAACGCGATGCTGCCCAGGATTGAACCCAGCATCAGCCCCGCCAACAGCTCGCGTCGCATGACCTTGATCCAATCTTTGAGCGTCAAATGGTTCAAGGCCATGGCGCGGATGATCAGCGTGGTGGCCTGCGATCCGGAATTGCCGCCGCTGCTGATGACAAGGGGAATGAAGAGCGCGAGCACAACAGCCCGCGCGATTTCGCCTTCGTAGAAGCCCATGGCCGTCGCGGTGAGCATCTCGCCGAGGAAAAGCGCGCAGAGCCAGCCCGCCCGGCGCTTGACCATGTGCATCAAGCTCACCTGCAGATAGGGCCCGCCCAGCGATTCAGCGGCGCCCAATTTGAGGATATCTTCCGTGGACTCTGTCTGGGCGATTTTCAGCACCGCATCCGCGGTGATGATCCCGACTAAAATGCCATGCTCATCCACCACGGGCAGCGCCGTATGGCCGGATTGCTGGAACACTCGCACCGCGGTTTCCTGGTCGTCTCTTGCCGTAACCGCGACGTAGTGGCCGTTCATGAGCTGCGCGACGGTCGTGTGCGGATCGGCCAGCACGATTTCCCGCAAATGAATATCGTCGACCAGTTTGCCCGTGTCGTCGGTGACGTAAAGGGTATCCATGGTCTCGAGCGCCTTGCCGACGTGCCGCAGGTGCTGCAAAGTGCGGGACACGGTCCACGTGGGTTTAATCGCCACGAAGTGCGTGGTCATGCGGCGGCCGACGGATTCCGGCGGGTAAGCGAGCAGCTGGGCGGCGATGCAATATTCCGCCGGCGAAAGGATCTTCAGGATTTTTGCAGCGACCGGTTCCGGCAGGTCTTCCAGCAGCGCGGTGCGGTCATCCGGGGTCATTTCGTTCAGGACTTCTGCGACCTCCTTTTGGCCCAAGCTGCGGATCAGGCGGCGCTGCTCCAGCGACGGCATGTGTTCGATGGCATCCGCGGCTAAGCTCTTCGGCAAAAGACGGAAGACGATCGCTTTTTCTTTGGGCGGTACCTGCTGAAGGACGTCGGCGATATCCAGGGGGTGCAGCTCCATTAGCGTGTTGCGCAGCTCCGCAAAGCGACGCTGCCGAATCATCTGCTCGATTTCCGGGTGAAGGATTTTACCTAACATAGCGAAACATTATAGGGACAATCAGGGCGGCATCTCGATAGAAAAAGTACTTAAATGCGCTTACTTCCTAAAGCTACAGTGCTAACATGCAATCCGCCCGATAGCGCTCTGCCTCCTTCTGCATGCGGAAATTGCTGATTGCGACCGGCCTCGCGACGGTGCCGTTCGGCGCCGGTCCTGCCGAAAGCCCGCGCGACTTCTAGTTCGTCCGAACGCTCCAGGAAAACCCATTGTTGCGTAGCTTCCGGCGCCGAAAACTTAGAAATGAGTAAATGTACTTAATTTCTTGGCATTGTCAATTTCTCGTCGGAAATCCAATATGAGGGGGTCGAAAACCTTAATCCCATCGTGAATTCCGGAGCTGAAAGTGAACGAAAAGACGGTCGATTTGTCCTCCTCAACAACTACGCAAGCAGCCAGCAAACCGTTCGTCGTTGCGCCATGGCGGGCTTTTTCAGCCATCCGGCCGGCTCCGACCGCTCGATTCCTCCTGCCTATTATCGTTGTGCTTTTCTCAGCCGTTTTGGGGATTGTCGGCGCTGAAGTGATTGCTCGGGGAATAGTCGAGCATATTACGGTCCATAGCTACTCCGTGGACCGCAACCCTTTCAAAGACCGATTCTGGCTGGCTTATACCGAGCCGCGCCCGCACCCCACTGACCGACTGATCATCGTGATTACCAACTCCCAGGGCTACCTCATTGAGGGCAAGGGCGAGGACTGCTACTCATCGCGCCTTAAAGCGCTGCTCAACGAGCAGGATCCGGAACACCGTTACACAGTCGCGAACTGGTCGCTGCCGGGCTCCAATGCCGGCGAGCTTGTGGTCCTAGCGGCGCGGGCCGTGGACCATCACCCGGACCTCGTGATCCTCTCTTCTTTCAGCAATAACTTCGGCGATGAGCACACCAAGTTTCCGCTTTCCTTTGCCCGCAACGATGTGGAACAGCTGGGATATCTGCCATCGGTACGCAGCCGGCTTTCCCCGCAGTTTATCAAGCACTTCAAAGTCAACCGCCGCCGCGGCAAGCTCGCCGCTTACAGCAGCCTCATGAATCTCCACGAAAGCCTTGCGTTTTGGATTCGCGATCCGCGTTCAAAGGAAGACCGCGACTGGTCAAAGATTCCCAATAAGCCTCCGATCGAATCCGTTTCGGTCACCCCGATGGGGGCGAAGATGCTTGAGGAGATTCACAACGTCCTGCACCAAGGAATGCCCGACACGCCGGTTCTCCTGGTCAGCATGCCGCTCGGCCGGTCGCACATCAAGCCCGAGACATGGAGCACAAGCGAGAGTTTTCTTACCGAGTCTCAGCGTATCTTCGGTAACGACCCGCAGTTCACCTTGTTGGATGCGCGGGATATTGCCGCGCCCGAGCGCTACTACACAGCTACGCACCTGGACACGCAAGGCCATGACGGGGTTGCGCGTTACCTTCTACCGGAAGTGCTGAAGCACACCGCTCGAGACGGGACGGATGGGATTTAACTCGCTCGAGTTCTTGGTTCTCGCGATCGTTGCGCTCACCGGCCACGCGCTCCTGGACGGAAAACCGCTCCGATGGTGGCTGCTTTTCATGAGCTATGTTTTCTACGGCTGGGGCCATCCGTGGTGGGTTATGGGCTTGCTCGTTGCCTCGAACATCCTCGACTATACGGCCACGATGCGGATCGAATCGGCTGACACCGAGCAGGTGCGGAAGTTCTGGCTGATGACCAGCCTCATCGGCAACTTAGGCCTTCTCGTTATCTTCAAGTACTCCGGATTCTTCATGCAGATTCTCAACCGGACGTTCGGCTTGGCGTCATTGGACGTGCAGCTGCCGGTCCCGCATATCCTGCTGCCCCCGGGCATCAGCTTCTACACGTTCCAGACCATGTCTTACACCATCGATGTATACCGACGGCGCATTAAGCCCACCCACAGTTTTGTCACCATGGCGACTTTCGTGGCTTATTTCCCGACGCTGGTGGCGGGGCCGATCGAACGGGCCACGGACTTGATGGACCAGCTGGAAGTGAAGAAGGCGCGCACCCCGCAGCACCTGATCAACGGCATGACGCGCATTCTGTGGGGCCTCACGAAGAAAGTTGTATTCGCGGACTGGCTGGGCGTGTTCGTGCATGGCGTGTTCGCATTCCCGGAAGCGGCGGCGCCGCTTGAAATCTGGCTCGCCACGTATGCCTTCGCCTTCCAGATCTACTTGGACTTTTCCGCGTACACAGACATCGCGGCGGGCTTGGCGAACATGATGGGCGTAGACTTCCTCGAGAACTTCCAATGGCCGTATTTGTCGCGCAGCATCGCTGAGTTCTGGCGGCGATGGCACATCAGCTTTTCAACCTGGCTGCGCGATTACCTGTACATCCCGCTGGGCGGCTCGCGCAAAGGCTTGCGCCGGACCGTGATCAACCTCTTCATCGTGATGTTCCTGGGCGGCCTGTGGCACGGAGCGGCCACGACGTTCATCCTCTGGGGCCTATGGATCGGCATGGGCCTTGCGCTGTATCACGTGGCGCGGCACTTGGGCTGGGTGGGTGGTGATGACGACGCGGCTTTCACATGGAAAGATACGCTCGGGGTCGTGGTAACGTTTCACTTTATCTGCATCTCATGGGTATTCTTCCGGGCGGCATCAACCGGAGATGCGTTCATCATGCTGCGCCGCATGCTCTGGCCGTTCACGAACGCTCCTTTCAACGCTTCCACGCCTGACCTTATCCGTACGGTCATAATGGTGGCCTGCGTCGGAATGTTCCATGTCCTGCGCGGCTTGAACGTGGCGTTCCGCTGGGAGAAGGTGCGCTCGCCGTGGGCGATCGGCCTGTTATGGGGCGCCATGGCCGCTGTCATGGCCCTTTTCTTCGCTCCTGTTCAGGGGCAGTTTATCTACTTCCAGTTTTAATTCGTTCAAAGCCTCTCCTGTCTTTCGTCTCTTCCCGGTATACTTAAGGTAGCGGTTTCCGTCGACGGGGAGGACGAATGGCGCAAGGTCCGCGTAACGCGGCAATTTTCCTTGTTTTACTGGCTGCCGGCGTGCAAGCCGCGGCCGGCGAATCATTTCTCCCCCGCCTGATCGGCCAATTTGAGACAGCCTCGCGCGAAGGCCGCCACCTCCAGGCCACGATGCTCGGCGAAAGCGCGCTCTGGCTTTCAAGCCGGGTTTTCAAGCGGCCCGCGTCTTCGGACGAAGCCATGACGAAAATCCTTGCCGAGTCGTACGCGGATCAGAAACACCTCGCCAAGGCGCAGCATCTGTATGAAAAATTGCTGGATGCGCGACCGGCCGGCAAATCATCGGCCGACACCGGGGACATGCTCATGCGGCTCGGGGATTTGCATGCCGCGCAAGGAAGGGTCGACAAAGCCAGCACCCTTTACGAGCAAGCGGTGCAGGCCGATGAGCAGGCGCTCCCGCGCGAGGATACACGCCTCACGGACCGCATGCTCCAGGTCGGCAATTTCTACGCATCGCTCGACAAGCCCGAAAAGGCGGAGCGCTTGTACCTAGATGTGTTGAGCCGCCGCCGAGACGTGTTCGGCGAGCAAGACGCAAGCGTGTCGGATGCCGGGCTTGTTCTGGCGGATTTTTATGACACGCGCGGCGATCAGAAAAAAGCGGAGCAGTATTACCGGTTGGCGCTGGCTTCGCAAGAACTTGCCAGCGGTCGCAAAGAGCGCGCCACCGGCATTACCTCTATTTTGATGGCGCGATTCTACGACTCCCACGGCGATAACAACGCGGCGCGGCAGGCTTACATGCGCGGCGCCGGGGCGCTGGCCAAATCCTACGGCGTGAGCTTGCGGGACTTGCCTCTTTTGGACGGAGAGATGGGTGCGGATTTCGAGGCGATGCAGAAAGCATTCGTGGACGAAACCGGAGCGCCGGCGGCTCCTTTAGCCATTGCGGAGGCGCTGCGCAACGAAGCCGAGGCTTACGTGCGGCTCAAGCTGCCGGCGCCGGCACGGCGGGCAATTGAGCAATCCGTCAGCGCGCACGAGCGCGCGCTCGGCAAGGATCATCCCGGCCTTCCTCAAATCATTGCGGAGCACGCGGACCTGCTCGATCAGATCGGCGACAAGGAAAGCGCTGAGCTCTTGCGCCGCCGGGCTTGGGAATTGCGCTCGGCTACGGGCGAGTGAGCAGTCGCACGTAGAAATTCTCAAAAGCCGCGGGCTCTTGCCGCACGAGCGGGCAGCTCTGGCAGCCAATCAGGCGGACTTTGCAGTAGCTCACGTTGCAGCGGACGATTTGGCCTGACAGTGCGAGCGTGAGGCGCTCCAATCGCCGCGATCCCGTCCCCTTTAAGAGAATCACGTCGCCCGGTCGCAGCTCCGCTTGCAAGAGCGCGATCGCCGGCGCCACGCGAGCCCCGACAAACCGCACGCGCTCCGGTTTCATGCCGGCCCGAACCGCGCCGGTTCGAAGGCTGAGCAAACCGTCGCTGCCGATCAGCACGACAAAATCCGCAAGAGCCGCAACCCGCGCGCCCAAGTCGCGGTACATGGGGCCTTGCAAGCCGGGCGGCTCATGCACGTCGGCAAGAACCATGACGCGTCGCTTGGCTGGGATCGTTGAAAAGGCTTCAAATGCCGCGTGAAAGCTTTCGAGCGAGCCTTTGAAGTCGTCGCAGATAATCGTTGCGCCATTGGGCAGCGCCACGGGCTGCAGGCGGCGGATTGCCGCTTCGAGCGCTGCCAGCCGGCCGCTGATTTCCTCCGGCGCGACGCCCGCTTCATGAGCGAGGAATGCGGCTACGAGCAACGGATAAGCCATGTGCCGGCCGAGCAGGCGCGTGCGCAAACGCACCGCCTGCGCCGGGTCCGGCAGGCGCAGCGTGAAGCTTCCCCCCGGACTTTCAGCGGTGTAATCCGACGCGCGCACCGTATTCTCTTCGCCAAAACCATAGGTCACGATGCGCGCGAGCGTTTGCGTCGCCATCCACCGCACATGCTCGTCGTCTCCGTTCAACACCGCGAGGCCGTCTGGCCGGAGCGCTTGAACCATTTTGACTTTCTCGCGCCGCGTGTCTTCCAAAGTCCGCAGCGACCGGTTGTGGTCGCTCTTTACGGCCGTGACCACCACCACGTCGGGCCTGAGCATGCGCGCATACGACGCCATGCGCCCGGTCCCGGCAATGCCCACTTCGCACACGCTGAACCGGTCCTGAGGCTTTGTGCTCAGCACGTTCAAGGCCAAGGCCACGCCGTAATTGCCGATGTTGTGACAGGCCACGCCCTGCCCGAGCGCCCGGTCGATGGCTTGCTTCGTGGTTGTCTTGCCCACGGATCCGATTACGACAATAAAGCGGACGTTCCGCAGGAACAATCGGCGGTACGCGCTCGCGAGCAAAAAGAGAACCGGCCACGCGCGGTCCATCGCATGCGGGACAAGGATTTTATACCCGCCGCGGATCGGCCAAAAAAGACGCGGCAGATCCGAAATCGGGCTGAGAAAGCGAGGCAGGGGTTTCATCGCAGCTTACGCGCGCGGCAGTTCGAGGAAGGAGGCTTACCTAAGCCAGGCGTTTGCCGGCGATCCATTGCAGGTTGCCGGCTTTGAAAGGCTCCGCGATCCGGTCAACGGTGTCCAGCACGCGGTACAAGCCCCGGTCAAAAGCCGACGACTCAACGATTGCATAGTTGAACGCCGGCAAGAACACGCCGCGCGTTCGGCGCAGGAAGCTGTAATTTTCCCGCGATGGCATGGCAGCCAGGATTTCGGGATACGTCAGCAGCCGGTGAGCCGGGTTGAATCTCGCCGCGGGACAAGACGCTATGCACAGCTTCTTGCGGTTCTTCCACTTCAGCGTGCGCCGCACGGGAGCGACGAGCGTTTCAATCACGGGCTTGGTCCAGTGCGCGTTCGACCATCCGGCGGCGTTGTACTCGCAGATGAAGAACCATCCGCCGGGCGCAAGCACGCGGTCCACGAGCGAGAAGAACGCGCGAGCATCATACATGTGATGCAAGGTGAATTTCGCCAGGATGACGTCGAATCGCTCGTTGCCGAAATCGTGTCGCTCAATGGCTCCGTGAATGTACCGCGCCTGGGGAACTCGGCGCCGCGCTTCGTTGATCATTTCCTCGGCGATGTCCATGCCGGTCAGCCGCTGGCAGCCGGCTTGCTCCAAGAGCGCGAAGTTTCCGCCCGCGCTTTGGCCGGTTTCCAGAATCGAAGCCGTGCGCGCGTCCATGCCGCCCAGCCGCATGACCTCCAGCACCCAAGAAATGAACCGGCGGCGCTCATGCTCGTAAAAGTAGGACGTAAACAGCGGATTTGTTTCGAAAGTCACGGCGAAGCGGTTCATTAGTTCGCGCTCGGTGGAGAGAATCGTGTCCAAATCAAACGGGGGCATGGGAGACATCCTTCTGCGGCGCTGCTTTCAAAGCAACGTGAGGCTGCGGCGGACGTCCGATAAGCTCTTTGATAAGGCCGGGTTTTCCCGCGACGTTCTCGGTGCGCACGCGCCGCCAGCGCAGAAATCGGCGGTAATGGTACAAGCGCACCGGCACCGCGTGCCAGCGGCTCATCATTCTCATCGACGAGCGATTCATGTCATCGATCGCGGTGCGGATCGCGCGAACGCCCGATTCCTGGTATCGGCGGAAAGCAACCGCCTTCAGCGTTACGTCCACGCCGCGTCCGCGCCACGCCCTCAGCGTATGCGAGTACACGAGAAAACGTTCCTGAGCATCAAGCCTGAAAAGGATGCGGCTGAAATCACTCCGGTAGGAGCGGTCCGTGTACCAATTGTAGCCTACGATTTGACCGTTGAGTTCGGCGACGAAGCAGGTGAAGCCGTCCGCGACATAGCGCTCGAACACGCGGTACAAGGCCGGCGAGGCTGCCGGCTCCAATTGCCGCAACTCACCGGGAAGCAGTTGGCGCACGCGCGGCTGCACCGGTACGCGCGGCAGCGGGATCAGCGGCATGCGCTCAAGCGGCACGACCCACTCGATGGTCGTGGTTTTTTCCCATACGATCGCGAGCAGCTTTTGCGCGCACCGCTTGAGGAACCATCGCAGCCCGTAAGCATTCCAAGCCGAGGAAACTTGCTTCCACAGCGGGTCGGAAGGTTTCCAGGTTGTCTCCGTGCCTTGGCGGCCGCGCTGCCACAGTTCCGCATCGCCTACGGCAACCGCCCGGTGCGGCGTATATCCGCTTCGCTGCCGCTCGCTGACAAAGAGCTTGGCGATGGGATGCTCGTTAGCCCAGTCTTGGCTGCGGTGGTTGACCCAGGGACCGATGCGCCGGTACCGAATGAGTGTCAATGGAAGCGCCCCAAAGCGGCCATGGCTTTTTAGCGACGCTTCATTCGTGCTCACGATGCCGGAGTACAGCACGCGCACGCCTCGACCCAGGAGCTCGCTGCGCGCGTGGTCTGTCATGGCTTGCGCAATGCCGAGTCCGCGGAACGCGGGCCAAACGTAGATGTAACCCATGAAAGCCTCGTCGCCGCGCAGCGGCAGCGTGCCTAGGTATTCGCCGGCGTGGACGTTTCCGGATGTCACCCAAAGGTATCCGACGAGCTCTTCGCCGATCCGCGCGCCGTAGCAGGTATAGCCCGCTTTTCGGAACCGCAACATCAGCCGCCAGCGGCTCGGCGTGACCGTGGTAGAAAGCTGCAGCTGCTCTTCATCCGTGAGCGGGCGGATGCTCAGCCGCGGCGGCTGGCTCGCAAGCCGGATCGGCGTCCGAGTATCCAAGGAGGCGATCACGAACAAGTGGCGCTCAGCCACGCGGTTCAACGCCCGCTGCCACCCGGGTCCGCGCATCGGACGATCCGAGGAAAGGCTCTGCGCCTTGCCATACGCACGATGCTTCCAGCGGTAACGCGCGTCCGCCAGCGGCAGCGCCGCGGGCATAACGATGCTGGCAACGAGCGAATGAAACCGCAGCCACGCTTGCACCGGCTCCAGGCGGCACCCGCGTTCGACTTTTGTTTGCTGCGTGGCCATGCCATAGTCCAGTGTATGGGCGCCGGACTCAATGGCCCGACGCATGGGAAAGTAATAATTCAGCTGAAAGTGAAGCTTGTCGGCATGCGCGGCCGTGGCGTCTTGCTCGCCGCTCAAGAACATGTGCCAGCGGTTTTTTCCCTTGAGCACGATCGAGTAGCCGATCAATTTTTGGTCGCGCCGCGCAACATGGACCACAGCCCGATCGCCGAGCGTCTGCTTCAGCGACCCAAAGAAGGCGGCGGGCAACGGGCGTGTGTTTCCGTTCCGGTAGCGCGCCGCACGCGCGCCGCGCAGGCGCGCGAGCGTCTCGTCGTCTAATGCGTGCAGCGGCTCTTCGGTGAGCTGCACGCCTGATTGCTCGAAGCGGTTCAGCTCGTTGCATACGATGCGGTAGCGGTGGCGGCTTACGCTCCGCAAACGCCCCAGGTAGCTCTCGAAGCTCGCGTAGTGATTCGGCCATTGCGCCGTGGGGCCGAGGTAAACGCTCCGGTAGCCGCAAGCGCGCAGCGGCGGGTTACCCGTGGCAAAGAGCCAGCCGCTGACCGGGATGCGCTCGTCGCGGCAGATGCCGGCCATGGCTTTGGCCACCACGCGCACCGCGGCGGAGCGGGCAACGGAGGGCGCGAGAAAGAGCTCGGTCCGGTGCGCGAGCGGGCTGTAAGCGAGCAAGGCCGGCAAGGTAAGCTGATTCAGCCCTTTCGTCGCGCCCGCGGCGCCAAAGAGCCGATCCGCAAGCGTGTAGTAAGGATCGCCGCGCTGAACAAAACAGGCGAGCGCGCCGACAAGCTGGTTATTTTCCTCAAGCACGATGTGCCGCGGCTCCGCGTCCACCGCTTGGCTGTCTTCGAGCGCGCGGAGCCAACCGTGGCTGAACACCACGTCCGGGCAAAGGCTGTCCCACGCTGCGGCATCGATCGCGTGAATGGATCGCAGCACGCGCGCTTTCATGCCGCTACCTCGACGCCGGGATGAATGACCCGAATGGCCCGGTGCTTGCCGCTCGCGTCGCGCGGAATCGAGGCCACGGCGGACACTTTCACCGGAAAGCCGGGCCCGATGCGTTGGCGGAGTATTTGCTCAACAGATTGCAGCGCATCCGGCTTCGCGTCCGGCCGCAGCACGACCGCGGCTTCCAAGCGTTCGCCGGCGCGGAGCGTGATTTGAAAGTGCATAACCGCTTGGTGCGTGGAAAGCGCTGTTGTCAGGTTATAGGGGGAAAGGTTGCCGTGAGCGGGGATCGGTAAGTAATCCGCGATGCGCCCTTGAATCATTGCCAGGCGTTCCAGCCCACGTCCGCAAGGGCATTCGCCCGGGAGCCGCACCGCGATATCCTCGGTCGCGTACCGGATGAGCGGCATGGCGCGGTTCGTCAGCGCCGTGACCAAAACTTCTCCGGGCTTGCCGTTCGCGGCCGGACGCCCGTCGGCGTCGAGGATTTCCACGAGCACGCTTTCCATATTCACATGGTAGCCGTGGCCGGACCGGCAGCGCCACGCGATGTCTTTCACCTCGGTATTGCCGTAGACATCGATTACGGGAACGCCAAAGGTTTCTTCCAACTGGCGGCGCGCGGCATCGGGCAATGTTTCGCCGCTCGTGATCAGCGCCCGCAGCGGCACCTGGCGCCGCAGCGCCGCGTTCCAGAACCGGGATAATTCCAAGAAATAGGAGGGAAAACAATAGATCGCGTGCGGCCGGAACCGCGCGTAGGTTTCCGCGTGGCTTTCGGGTGAATCAAATACCGATAGGTAGCGGCGTCCGCCGAACGCTTGCTCGCCCCACAACGCCATGCTGGAGGTGTGACGCTCCAGGTCTTCGGAAGGGACATCATCCACGATGGCCACGCGGTGGTAAGGCGCGATGCCCGCGGCCAAGAGAGCGCGCGCCTTGAGCGCGTACTTGACCTGCCACCAGCACTCCGGATCGAACCATGTCTGCAGCGGTTTGCCCATGGAGCCCGAGGTATGAGACTCGTACCACTCGGATGGGTCGCCCAGCCTCCAAAGCGTTGTGAGAAAGAGATCGGGGTTTCCCTGGATGTCATCGCGGCTCACGCGCGGCAGTTTTGCCAAATCGCCGAGCGTTTGAATCGAATTCTCATCAAGACCGGCGGCTTGGTATTGCCTCCGGTAGAAAGGGACCGTAGCCAGGGCATGCCGGAACTGGGTGATCAAAGCGCGGCGTTGCCGCTCGCGCAAAGCAGCCGGTGCGCGCCATTGCGAGATGCCGGCGTCGGCCAGCGACCAGCCGCAGGATAAGAGCTCAGAGAGATCCATGATAGAGGTATACTGCAGGATGTGTGCCAGAAGGTCTTTATCCATCCGGGATTAATCGATTTTAACCCCTTGTTAGTCAGATGGTTACGGCAAAGCTTTACTTTTCCACCGAGTAATCAGGCTTGTTCGGGAAACCATGTCTTAGAAAAACGACAGATTGTCGTTCGGACGCCGCCGGGTGCGTGATTGTTTCTGCGAGCCCACGGAACCGCATCTACAATGGAATTGCATTCTACACCAAAGGAGACAACCCTATCCTTGATCCCTGTGGGGGAGTTCTTGGGGAAATAACGGAGAGACGAGCATGCTGAGGTGGGCGTTCTTTTTCTTGATTATCTCGATCATCGCGGGGTTGCTGGGCTTTACCGGCGTTTCGGCGGTTTCGGCCGGCATCGCAAAGGTTTTGTTCTTTATCTTTCTTATCCTTTGTCTGGCTTTTTTCGCCGTCGCTCTTTTTGTGGGTCAGAAAGTGCATGAGCGATTCAAAGGACCATAACCGTCCAAGTTGCTTAAATTTTTAGGTTTAATTGGTATTGTTTTCGGCGTAAAACTTGTCATGCTAGTTGAATCATCCGAGATTCTTTTTAGGGTACCGGCTAGTATCGGGGAAGGCATCCTTTGCCGTGGGAGGAGTTTGGATCTATGAGCAAGACGCTGAGCCACGAGACCATCATTGACCGCGCCAGACGAGATCAGCTGGCGCAATCCGTCGAAGAAAAGGCCCAGTTGGAAGCTGAGGCAAAAGCACGCCAGGCGCTGCTTCAGCACACGGACAGCAATATCAACCGGTTGAGCATCCAGCTTGAACAATTAGAAGGCCGCATGGAGCGCTGGAAGCACCAGACGGCAGCTTCTAGAGCGGTGTCCCGAGGCGGCATTACGCGCCTGCTGGCTCTGATCGGCGTTTTCCTGCTCGGCTCTATCTTAGGCCCGAAGCTGCTTAGCGACTGGCTTCCGGAGTGGGCAAGGAACCTGACGCCTCTGCTGCAGCAAAAGGAGCAATCCGTGCCGCAGCCGGTGGTCAGCCGACCGAAACCCCAAGAGGCATCCGCGTGGATGGCAGCACCCGGTGTTCTGCATGCCGTGCCCGCTGACAAGACACCCACACCGCAAGCGGCGGCTGCTCCGGCGTTGCCCGCGGCGAGCGAACCAAAACCCGCAACGTCTGTTACGTTCATTGCGCCTTTGTCGCCGGTGGTTCAGGCCATTTCATCTCCGGCTCCGGTGAAGTCATCGCCGCGCGTTGTTGAAGAGAGCGCCCCGCAGGCGACCATGAAGGAGATAGAGGAGCCGGTTGTTTCAACCGTCAATGCCGACAGCGCGCCGGCGCCCGCCACTGAATCATCCGATTACGTAGAAACAGAAGCGGAGCCAGCCGCTCCCGCTGTTGTCGAGCTTAAAGAAGTTCCAAACGAGGTTCCGTTGGTTGAGCTCAACGATGAATCTTCTGAGTCTCAGCCCACCACTAGCGAGCCGCGCGAGGAATGGGTTGAGCCCGTCAACGGGCAGTTCAAGATCTAAAGGAGATCCAATGCCGAAATATCTCTTCGTCAGGCTGGCTGGAGCAACCGTACTAGCGGTGATCGCGGCCGCGGGTTGCAGCAGCAGTCATCAAGTCCTGAGCACCAAGGCCCAGCCTGTGTTAGTCAGTCCCGCAAGCCCCAGTTGGGACATTCCCGTTGGCATTGAAGTTAACGACGGCATTCACATCAGCGTGGAGAATCGCGGCAGTGAGCCTATTACTGTTATTTGGGAAGAGAGCTCCTACATTGACGTGAGCCGGCGCTCGCATCCGGTTGTACCCTCATCCGCCGTGGCCGCGGGTCGTTTGCCGCGCAGCGTCCTGCCGCCCGGTACGCGTCTCGACGAGCGGCTGACCCCGATTGCCGGGATCGCGGATGATCCGCTGGACCCGCTCCTTTCCACCCGTCAATCCGGGCATTGGTGGAAGCCGTTTGATTCGACCGCTCCGCTCCGGATCGGCTCGGAGATCGACCCGAATAATCCTATCCTCGGAAAGGAAATCGGGGTGTTTTTGGTGCTTGAGCGGGACGGCAGCAAGAAGACTGTCTTGGCAAAATACCTCCTCGCGCCTGCGAGCTAAGCGCGTTTTTCCTGACGCGTTTGTCATCCAAACGTCATCATCCGGTCATTGCTCCTCGCGTAAGCTGGAGAGTGGAAAGTTTCTCTAGCCAGAGGAGCTCAAGATGACGCACACACGCACGTATTTCAAACGGTTGCCCTTGCCGGCGACCACCACCCTATCGACCAGCAGCCCGAGCTACACGGCGTTTAAGATCTTGCAAACGGGGTTCACCGTACTCCCGTTAATTGCCGGGGTGGATAAGTTCTTCCACGTTCTCGTGAATTGGAACGTGTACTTGGCGCCGCCGGTTGAGCGCTTCCTCCCCCTACCGGCAGCGGCGTTCATGTCCGCGGTCGGAATCGTTGAAATCATTGCGGGGCTGACAGTGGCTGTGCGGCCGCGCTTCGGCGGCTATCTCGTGGCAACATGGCTCGGCGCTATTGTTGTGAATTTGCTCCTGATACCGGGGTATTTTGACATTGCGCTGCGCGACTTCGGGTTGATGCTGGGCGCGCTTGCGCTCGCTAAGCTCGCTGCCGAGTACGAGCCCATGGACGACGCGATGCACGCGAACAGCATTGAGCCTTTTCAGAGCGAAAGTCTGCCGCCCGGGCATGACAGGGAGTCGCTCGATACCGAACGGTTAGCCGGCGCGCGTATCCAATAAAAGCCGGCTATTGATCCCGGCGATTTCGGGGTTGCTCGGGCGGGCGGTGCCGATAAGGGTCAGATTGATACCTGCTTTGGCCGAAGCCTTCCCAGTCGCCGCGTTCTTGTTCTTCAGCGGAGTTCTCCGTTGTTTTTGGAGGCTCCGCGTTCTTTTTTTTGTTTTTCTTTTCCTGTCTGGCCATGAACGCGCTCCTCTAATACGGCTTGTAGAAA
>JAHFGY010000158.1 GCA_023247195.1 Candidatus Omnitrophota bacterium
AAAGATAGTTTTCATCGGATTTTCGCTAAGAGATAAGGCCATAGTAAGTATTCTTGAGAATGTTCTTGTTTCTGGAAAAGCGATGAATGCTGAGATTCGGCTAATTGACCCGGACGCTTCAGCAATTGTTGGGCGGCTTCGTAGTCAGGGACATCATGTGCTGGCGCAGTACATCCACGCTAGGAATCATGGGATTGAGGATCTGGAGGCTAAAGGTATCTGAATTACGGCGGCGTTGATTTTTAGAGAGCCATCCTTAAATGGGATCACCCAAAAGAATTGCGTCATGAGTGAACTTTCCGCACAGTACAATCCCAAAGAAGTTGAAGAGCGCCGCTACAAGCAGTGGGAAGCGGCGGGTACGTTCAACGCTGACCCGGATCCTTCGCGCGAGCCGTACACGATCGTCATTCCGCCGCCGAATGTGACGGGCATCCTGCACATCGGCCACGCGCTCAACAACACCATCCAAGACATTCTCATCCGCACCAAGCGCATGCAGGGCAAGAACGCGCTGTGGGTGCCGGGAACCGACCACGCGGGCATCGCCACGCAGAACGTGGTTGAGAAGAAGCTCGCCAAGGAAGGCAAGAAGCGGCACGACCTGGGCCGCGAAGCGTTTGTGAAGCAGGTGTGGGAATGGAAAGAGCAGTACGGCAACACGATTCTGCGCCAGCTCCGCAGCCTGGGCTCGTCGTGCGACTGGCGCCGCACCCGCTTTACGATGGACGAGGGCTTGTCCCACGCGGTTAGGAAAGTCTTTGTGAAGCTCCATGATGACGGCCTGATCTATCGCGGCAATTACATAATCAACTGGTGCCCACGCTGCCAGACCGCTCTTTCGGATGAGGAAGCGCCGCGCGTTCAGACGCAAGGCAAGCTCTTCCACATCCGCTATCCGATCGAGGGCAGCGACGCGCACCTGGAAGTAGCGACTACTCGGCCTGAAACCATGTTGGGCGACTCTGCCATTGCCGTGCACCCGGAAGACGAGCGCTACAAGGATTTGATCGGCAAGTACGCGATCCTTCCGCTGGTGAAGCGCCGCATTCCAATTATCGCTGACGAGGACGTAGACCGTGAGTTCGGCACCGGCGCGGTGAAGGTGACGCCGGCGCACGACCCTGTGGACTTTGTGCTGGGCCGCCGCCATAAGCTGGACTTCTACAACGTGATGACCGACGACGCGCACATGACCGCGGTGCCGGCTGCCTACGACAAGCTGGACCGCTTCGACGCGCGCAGCAAGCTGATCCGCGACCTGGAAGAGCAGGGCTTTCTTGGAGCGGTTGATGAGCATGTCCACAACGTAGGCCACTGCTACCGCTGCAACACCGTGGTCGAGCCGCGGCTGAGCCTGCAATGGTTCGTACGCATGAAGCCGCTTGCTGAGCCTGCGATTCAGGTTGTGAAAGATGGAAAGCTCAAGTTTTATCCGGACCGCTGGACCAAAGTGTACTTGAACTGGATGGAGAACATCGAAGACTGGTGCATCAGCCGCCAGATCTGGTGGGGACACCGTATTCCTGCGTGGTATTGCGATAAGTGTTTGAACCTGCGTGGACAGTGGGCAGATCCGACTTTGGCTGGAAAGCCAACAGGTTTACCTGGAATTATTGTTTCCGAAGTACAACCGTCTAATTGTCCAACATGTGGTTCCGGAGTATTGCGGCAAGACGAAGACGTGCTCGATACATGGTTCTCATCCTGGCTCTGGCCGTTTTCGACCCTGGGCTGGCCCGCGAAGACGCCCGACCTCGATTATTTCTACCCAACCAATACGCTCGTCACCGCCCAAGAGATTATTTTCTTCTGGGTCGCGCGCATGGTCATGGCCGGCTTTTACTGCATGAAAGAAACCCCTTTTACCGATGTGTACATCCACGGCACGGTGCGCGACATCACGGGCAAGAAGATGTCCAAGTCGCTGGGAAACAGCATCGACCCGCTCGATATTATCGAGAAAGTCGGCACCGACGCGCTGCGCTACACACTGGTCACGGCCACCGCGATCGGGCAGGACGTGTTCTTGTCGGACGAGCGGTTTACCGTGGGCCGCAACTTCGCGAACAAACTTTGGAACGCTACGCGGTTCATGGTGTCGCAGCCCGGGTGGCAGTTCGTCAAAAACCCGCACTCGGCGCTGAACCGCGACCGGCTCAGCCTCGCGGACCGCTGGATCTTGTCCCGGCTCAACAAGACGATCATTCGTGTGACGTGCGCGATCGACGACTATCAATTTAATGACGCCGCCAACGGCATCTACGATTTCTTGTGGCGGGATTTTTGCGACTGGTATGTCGAGATCGCCAAAGTCCAAATCAGCCAAGAGAAGGCGGAGACCACGCTGCGGGTCTTATGGCACGCGCTGGACACCGCGCTTCGGCTTCTGCACCCGATTATGCCGTTCGTGACCGAGGAGCTCTGGCAGCGCATCGGCGAGCTGGCCGGCCGGCCGGCCGAGAAGCAAACGATCATGCGCGCTGCGTGGCCTAAACAAGACTCTTACGACGACGACCCGGTTGCCGAGAGTGAGATGGACACGCTTCAAGCGATCGTCAGCGCGGTTCGCGCCATGCGGAGCGAGCTGCATGTGCCGGCGGACAGCCGGCCCGATTTGTTCCTAGCAACTCCCGATGCTCAGGCCGCAACCGCTGCGAGCAATCAGGAAAGCCTTCTTCGCGCGCTCACGCAGTCGGGCAAAGTGCACGTTGATGCGCAGCGCCCCAAAGACGCCGCGGCCGCCGTGGTTCACGGCATCGAAGTGCTGCTGCCGCTCGCCGGGCTCGTGGACGCGGCTAAAGAGCGCGTCCGGCTCTCGCAGCGGGTGGATCAGCTTGCCAAGCAGTTGGCTGGCACCGAAGCGCGGCTGGCCAACAACGAATTCACGAGTAAAGCCCCTCCTGAAATCCTGGAAGGCGCCAAAGCCCAACAGCGCGAGCTCCAGGACGCGCTTAAGAAGACGCGCGCCTATCTGGCCACTATCGAGGCCATGGCCAAGTGAGCTTGCCCGACCGAACGTCGATCCTGCGGCTCATCCGCTCGTGGCTTGCCGAGGACATCGGCACCGGCGACGCCACCTCCAGCTCCGTTATTCCGAAACACCTGCAGATCGAAGCCGCCATCATCGCGCGCAAACCCGGCATTCTGGCCGGCGTGGATGCGGCCCGCGAGGTTTTTCGGACTCACGATCGATCGCTGCGCGTCACGCGGGAACTTTCGGACGGCAAAAAGCTCAAATCCGGCGAGGTGATTCTGCGCATTCATGGCCGCGCCCGGAAGATCTTCGAAGCTGAGCGCACCGCGCTCAACCTGCTCGGCCATCTCTGCGGCGTGGCAACGCTGGCCCATGCCTTCGCGCAGCGCGTTGTCGGCACGCATGCCCGCATCCTCGACACGCGCAAGACGCTGCCCGGCCTGCGCGTGCTGGAGAAATACGCGGTGACCTGCGGCGGAGGCATGAACCATCGCATGCGCTTAGATGATGCCATTTTGATCAAGACCAACCACCTTCGGGCTCTTGGCGGCGGGCGGGTCGACAAAGCCATTCTCGCGGCCAAACAATCCTCCAACCGCCTCGTTGTTGAAGCGGAAGTCGCGACCTGGGCCGAATTCGAAAGAGCATTGAGCGTTCATCCCGATACCATTCTGCTGGATAATTGGACTCTGCCCGCTATCCGCAAAGCCGTTGACGCGCGCAATCGGCAGGGATCCGTTGTTTCCGGCGTCCGCCGGCCGGAGCTGGAGGTTTCCGGCGGGGTGACGCTTGCGAACCTGCGCCGAATCGCACAGACTGGAGTGGAGCGGATTTCCGTCGGCCGTCTGACGCACTCGGCCCCCTCGCTCGACGTGTCTTTGCGCGTTCTCTAAACCGCCGGACCCCATGGAACTCGAAGGCCGCTTCCAACTCGTAAGCGACATGCAGCCCAAGGGCGACCAGCCCCAGGCTGTGGCCGAACTGGTCCAAGGCCTAAACGAAGGGCGCCCCGCCCAGACCTTGCTCGGCGTAACCGGTTCCGGAAAAACCTTCACCATCGCGACAGTGATTGCCGCGGTGAATCGCCCCACGCTCGTGATTTCCCACAACAAGACCCTGGCCGCGCAGCTCTACAGCGAATTCAAAAACCTGTTCCCGCACAACGCGGTCGAGTATTTCGTGAGCTACTACGACTACTACCAGCCCGAAGCGTACGTGCCGCAGACCGACACCTACATCGAGAAAGATTCCTCGGTAAACGAGGACCTGGACCGCTTGCGGCTCTCGGCCACCAGCGCGGTGCTCTCGCGCCGCGACGCCATTGTGGTAGCCAGCGTTTCCTGCATCTACAGCTTGGGCGATCCGCAAGAGTATAAAGACCAGATGGTCTGGCTCGCGCGCGGCAAAACCGTGCGGCGCGACGAGCTGCTGAGCTGGCTGGTCGGAATCCACTATGAGCGCAACGACGTGGATTTCACGCGCGGCAAGTTCCGCGTGCGCGGGGACGTGATCGATATTTTTCCGGCTTACCGGCAAACCGCTTACCGGATCGAGCTGGCCGGCGGGGCGATTTCGCGCCTCCGCGAGCTCGCGCCGCTGACCGGCGACACGATCGCTGAATTGCCGCAGATCGCCATCTACCCGGCCAAGCACTTTGTGACCACCAAAGACCGCATCGAGCACGCGTT
>JAHFGY010000038.1 GCA_023247195.1 Candidatus Omnitrophota bacterium
CGGCGGTAGGTTGTTTTCGCCGCCGGTATTTCCCCTTCCGCGTTAGCGACCCACAGCTCCGGCCAAGCGAAAATCACGCTCTGCACGTTCGAATTCGGCGCAATAGAAGCCGCGATGGCTTGCGCGCCGGCCACATCGAGTTTCCCTTCGGATCCTTGCAACGCATCCGCTTGCTTGAGGTAGCGGATCGTGTACGCGCTGCCGAGCGGAGGCTCAAGCCCGGGTTTTTTCGGGTTTCCGGCGGACGCCACCTGGCGCTCGCGGATAGACGGGTCGACCGCTGTGTCCGAGCGCAGCACCGCGTCGGCCAGCGGCCGCGCGTAGTCAACCGCGTGTTCTTGCTTGTCGTTGGCGCTGAACGCGCATGCCGCGCGCGAGGTTGTTTCCAAAGCAAGGGCGCGATGAGCGGACGCCTGCGCGATCACGTAATTCACGCCCACGGTCCTGCGGGCTCCTTGGATGATCGCCGCGGCATCCTCCACGCTTCCGGATTCCTCCATCACGCGGCGCATCAAAAAAACCATGGGCTCGCCGCGCAGCGTGGCGTCGGTCGTCTCCGCCCCGACCTGGCCGATGGAAACCGTGGCATCATTGACGCCGCTCAGCACGCCGATGAACCCGGCCCAGCTCACGTTGATATACGCATGCTTTCCCGCCGGCCTAACGACGAAAATGACCGGGTGGCGCTGAATGCCCGCGCCGATGTTCCAGTCGAGGTTCCGCAAGTGGATGAGCCGGCCGTCCTGGGTTCGCACGCCCCAGGCCGCGAAGTTGGAGCAGGTGTAGGTCCGGTCCGGCAAAGCGTGCAGGCGGTACAGATCGCGCAGCGGCACGCCCGAGCCATCGGCTAAACCGCGCAATTCTTCCAGAACATCAGCCGAGATGAACGGCCGTCCGGCTTTCCATCCGCGATCAATCCAGAAATTGATGATGCGGGGGCTGAGGATCGGTACCTTGAGCTGGCGTCGGAAATAAGCCAGAACCGTGGCCACGGTGTCGGCCACTTCGCTGCGGAGCGCTTCGCCGTGCTGCCTTCCCCGCTCATAAGCCGTGCCGGTCAATTCAACGACCGGTGGCGGCCCAGCCACCACCACCGGCGGGGCGATGAGCAAAACGAACGCAACAGCCAGTAACCTAGCGCGCATCCTTTTCATCCCCAGGCTCACCGGCAATGGATCGGATCATCGCTGCTAGAGCGTCGGCTAATTGGACGCCGGTGTTCGGCCCGTTAAACGCCATGGCCGCTTCATAAGCGCCGGTTTCGTAAACATCCGGGGACATGCAGTAGCCGATGTAGTCGTCCGCAAATCCGACGACCATGGAGTGAAAGCCCGCGGTTTCTGCGGCTTGGTGCACGCGCGCCCCCAGTTCCGCAGACCAATCGCACGGCACGCCGGCCAGCACGATGTCGCCGATGGCAATGGCCGTGAGCGTGCCATCGTCGTCGACCAGCCGGCGGCTCAACCACCCCGGAAGCGCGGTTTTATTGATCCGCACGCGCGGCTTACCCAGCGGCTGCACGGTTCGGACCGCATAAAGCGCGTCGGTCGATTTTGGCTGCATCTGAGCCAGCGCTTGTTTCGCCGCGACGGCCAGAGCCGATCCGATCCGCTCAGCGGTCTCAAATCCGTTTCCCTGTTTGATCGGCGCCTGATCGCCCACAGATCCGGCAAGAAATAAACAGACCGCGCCGGGAAACGCGCTTTCGATTTGTTGGCGAGCCACGCCGGGATAATCCGCTGAAAAAAGCATGTTGGAGGCGCCAAGCGAGGTCGGGTGGGCGGAAAAATTCAGGATCACCGCAACCGGATCGCGCGACTCGCCGGCCGGATAAAACGCGGCCACCCGCAGCGTGTTGTCGACGAGGCCGTTGTCTTGCACGCGGTTTTTCGCCAAGCCTTGCGTCTCAATCGACGAAAAAGATGCCCGGACCGGCTGCAGCTTGGCCGCGGCGTTCACGATCGCTTCGGCGGCCGCGTTGATGATGACCGCCTGGACCTCGGGATCGAAATGCCCCATGGAGATCTTCTCGCCGAAGTGGCGGCCGTACGCGCCCGGGCCGGAGTGGGTATGCGTCGCGGCAACCAGCACCAAAAAATCCGCGGGAAGCCCGCGCTCCTGCGCCCGTTGGACAATGGCGTCGTGCAACTCCTCGTCGATCATCAGCAGATCGCAGCTGGCGATGACAACCGAAGCGCCGGCGCCGTGCAGCGCAAGCGCCCGGACGCCCACGGGGTCGTGCGTTCCTTGCGATGGATGTCCTTTTCGGCGGCTGTAGCCGGCCAGCGGCGTGCCGCGGGGCAGTTGAAAAGCGGTGAAGGCCGCGCCGGCTTGAAGATCGTCCGCGCGGGCCGAGACGGGCAGGAGCAAAACCAGGCCAAGGCCGAGGCTGAACCAGCCTTTCTTCATCTAAGCGATTCCTTTATCGTCCAATGTGGATCGGGCGAGCGCGAGAGCCTCTTGCGCAGAATGGATGCGCCCCTCAGCCTGCGCTTCTTCTACCGCGTCCAGCAGCCGGCCCACCATCGGCCCGGGCTGCAGCCCTAGCGCTTGCATAAGCTGGCGGCCATCGATCAATTTCGGCGGCGCAACAGACTCTTCGGGTTTGAAGAAATATTCGCGCAGCATGGTTTCCAAGAAAGCGCGCTGGCCGGCGATTTGTTCGGGCAGCGTTTGCGACTGGCGGCCGCGCGTGGCCATGCGGTCGCACCACCACATGATCAGGCAAGCCGGCCCGTCATCGCCCAAGTCCTTGTAGAAGCGATAAACTGCACGGCGGGTCAGGTCGGATTCCCGGCTCAGAAAACCCGGGCGCAGGTGGTGGCGCACCAGCGACGTGGTCAGCGCGGCCTCGCGGTTCGAGAACCGGAAACGCTCGACCAGCGACGGGATCAGATCCGCGCCCGCATGCTCGTGGCCGATGAACCAGATTTCATCCTCGGCATGGACCTGGCGCATGAGCGGCTTGCCCACGTCGTGCAGCAGCGCGGCCCACTTGATGAGCGCCTTGCGGGTGTGCCGATCCGTGACATCAGCCGCGCAATAGGAGGTCAGCACTTCCCTTAAATCTTCGGAGAATTCCGCGAAATCCGAAAGGATGCGGTCGCCCTGGCGCACGGCTTCCAATTGGTGGCCGAATACATCCAGGTGATGGAAGTCTCCTTGGTCCACGCCTCGCCCCTGCGCGAGCTCCGGCAGCAGCACGTCCAGGACTTCGGCGCGGTCAAGAAAGACCAGCGCAAGATGCGCGCGGTCCGTGGCCATGATCAGCAGCAGCTCTTCGCGGATGCGTTCGCTCGCGACCAGCGCCAGCTGCGCGACCGCGCTGCGCATGAGCGGCACCGCGCTGCCGTCCACGGAAAAATCCAGTTGAGCCAGAAACCGCCCGGCGCGCAAGATGCGCAACGGATCGGCCTGAAATGTTCCCGCGTAGCATGGGACCAGCCGTTTTTCAGCCAAGTGCTTTTTGCCGCCCAGCGGATCGATCCACTGGTCGGTGCGGCCGGGGTGGGCCAGCCAGTCCGCGAGCGGAACCGCGAGCGCGTTCACCGTAAAGTCACGCAGCGCCAAGTCGCCTTGCAGCGTCGGCGCTCGGTAGTCGTTTAAGTCGAGCTCCACGCCACCGGCGACAACGCGGACAGAGCCAGCCTCTTCGTCGAGCGGCACGACCGTGCCCTTGAGTTGCTTGGCGAGCGCTTGCGCCAATTCCAGGGCGCCACGGTCGACCGCTAAGTCGAAATTCGGATGCGCGGAGGCGCGGCCGAGCAGTTGGTCGCGCAGAACCCCGCCGACCAACGCGACTGAACGTCCTTGCGCGCGCGCAAGCGATTCAACGGTTTCAAGAATTTTATGTGTAAATTTTGGGTCCATAGGGTATTGACATCTGTCCGTGTCTGATCAAAATAACTATCAGCATGTCCCACCGAATCCTGTCATGGCGAGGGCGCGATGCCTAGAAAAACTAAAGCTGCCGAATTAGTCGAATTTGAGATCGCTTTTTATGAAAAACTTGCCCAACAGTACCCGGATTTTGTAGACGCGCTGATTCCCTTGGCCGAAGCGTACACGCGCCGGGGCCAGCACGACCGGGGCCTGGCCATCGACCTCAAGCTTACCCAACTGCGCGGAGAAGATCCCATCGTGTGGTACAACCTCGGGTGCAGCTATTCGCTGCTGAACCGCATTGACGAGGCGTGCGAGGCGCTTTCCCGCTCGGTTTTGCTGGGCTACCGCGACCTGAACCACTTGCGCACCGACCCTGACCTGAGCAATCTCCACCGATCGCCGAGCTATCGGCGGCTGCTCGATATGCTGACTTCCCGCAAGGTCGCTTAGTCGCCGCCGTTGCTGGTCCGGGCCGCCCAAAGCCCCCGCTTCGCCGCTCGCGCCTCTTGCTGGGCCGCTCGGAACCGTTCGATATATTTCACGTTCGGCGGAATCGTCATGAGCACCGCCATTCCGTCCCGCATCAGGCGCTCATTCACCATTTCGCCGTCCACGTAGACGTAGGCCAGTTTCCTGCCGTAGCGATCGTGCGGCTCGACATCCGCTTCTAACTCAACGTTCCGGCCTTCCACCAGGACGCGGTTCGCTTCCGTGGCCGCTTCGGCAAACGGCTCCGGGTCGCGCACCCACCCGCCGCCCTTGCGTCTGCGCACTTCCGGCGTGTCCACGCCGATATACCGCACGCTTGTGCCGTCGGCCAGTTTGATCGTGTCGCCGTCCACCACCTTCTCGACTAAGCCGGATGTACGCCCCGCGACCGCCGGTGCCGGCGCGGCCGGAGGCGGCGCAAGCTGGCGGCCGACCGCCACCCCGATGGCTATAAGGAGCGACGCCCACAACGGAAGAAGCCGGCGGCTGCGGCGCCGGCTTCTTCTTGGCTTTCGCCTGCTTTCAGTGATCATCTCTAATCATCTTCGAATCGGCATCTTTGCGTTACGATACCACGCAGCCCCGACGCCAGTCCATACCCGGCCTTACCACAGCGTCTTCACGAACGTCAGGCGCACGGCCAGCGGCTCGCTCGTTGCCATCAGCCGGCTGAAGTGATGCACAGACCCGGCATTCGGCAAGCGGATCTTGAGCGGTAAAATGCCGGTCTCGCGGAGCCGGCCGGCCAGAACGCCGAGCCATTCGTCCTTGGACTCTGGCGCATCGGCAGGCGCTGACTGCGGCGACGCAGCATCCACAGCCTGTAAATCAAGAGTCCGCTGGGATAATCTTCCCTTGCTGGACCTGAACTGCAAATTGCCCGAATCATTGCCCGAATCCAAGTAATAAGCGCTTCCGCCTAGCGAAGATTTCTTCATGACCGCATACCCGGCCAATTGAGCAGCCTGGCCGGCGAAGACCGGCTCGGCCGCGAAGACCGGCTCGGCGGCGAACGCTTCTTCCACGAAAACCGGAGAAAAAGCTCCGGACTGCACGTTACCGTCGGAGCGGAGGACGCACATGCGCTTGGGCGTGTACACCGTCCAGTTCGCCACGGTCGTAGGCACGTCCAGCACCGGCCCTTGCAGCGCCAGGTGGCCGAAGCGTTCCGGCTCGCCAGCCTTTTGAAAGTACACCAGCTCAACCGTCTGGGCCTGCTGGAGAGCCGCGTCGGTCTTGAGCGGGATAAGCAGCTGTTCGCCCTCTCCTTTGACCGGCTTTACCGATTCCCCGCCGACCAGGCAGCTCCACAACGACGCACTTTCCGGCAAGGTCACGGATAAGAATTGCTTCTTGTTGGAGCGCACCCAGTACGCGGCGCGGGTCAACAGGCCGCCCTGGGATGAAATCACGGTCGTCAGATCTCCCTGCTCCGCGATGGCGGCAAGCACCGGGTGGTCTTCATGCCGCTCAAGCGCAAGGCTCAATTGGTAAGGCTGCTGGTGATAGCGGTAAGCCATCACCACCGAGCCGCCGGCCGAAGCCAACATCTCGGTCGGGAGTTCGCGCACGTCCACACGCGTAATGCCTTCAGCGGTTTCAGCGGACACTTCCAAGCTGCCGGCGCGGCCGATGGCGATGGTCCCGCGTTCCTGCTTCACGCCCACAAGCACGATGGCCGGCACGCTATGCGCCGCCGCATCCGGGGCCAACGCTTGCTCAGCCTCGATAAAGAGCGGATAAGCTTCGCCTTTGATCGCGTAGGCGAGGTTTACGATAAGCTGGCGGTCGTCCCCGGCGCCTTCCAAATGCCACTCGTCGATGCCGCCGCCGCGCACGGCCAAGACTTCCAGCGAAGCCGGCACGCGCATGACCAGCCGGCGCGCCTCGCCCTGCAAGCTGCGGTAAGCGATGAGGCTGTTCAGATGCGCCACACCATCCTCAAAAAGCCAAACGGATCGCACTTCTCCGGTCAGTACCGGCTCGACGACAGCCGCGGCTGCGGGCTTGGTGCGCCAGCGCAAGTCAATGACCGGCTGAGCGCCGAGCTTTGCGTTCACGGACTGGGTTTGGCCCTTTGCATCCGCGAATGTTTCCGCATACAGCAGATCCCGCGGCCGCAATTCCAGTTCCTTGCGCGGCACGGACAGCTCAAGCGTTGAAAAAGCCGCTTGGGGGATCCCGACCAGAAGTCCTTCGTAACCTTCTTGCTGAACAAGCAGCGCGTTGAAAGTAACTTGGACTTGGTAACGGCCCTTCTTTTCAGCCAAAAGCGCATAGGCGCTTCCCATGGGAACGATATGCGCTTCCCCGACCTTGGACTGGATCGTGACATCCGTTACCGTAGCCTGCCCGATAGCCAACGGCACCTGGACGCGGCCGTTCCGAAGCAGGCGGATCTCGTATACGCCTTTGAGCCGCACGATGGGATCTTGCACGCTGCCGGTGTACGAAGCCGAGTCAATGACCCAGGCCGGTCCAATCGGCTCGACCATCTTGATATCGGCCGCCGCGCGAGGTACCCCTCCAAACCCGCTTGCCAAACTGATGATTGCCACGATCAGCGCCTGTCGCTTCATTGCCTGCCTCCTTGGTTACTGGATTAGACCCCGGAGGCGGGAAAAAGTTCCCTACTTGAGCGCGGGCTGGATCCGGATCCGGACGAGGTAGTCAGGGCGGGCCGGGGCTGGCTTTGCGGCGGAATCAGGTGCGGATAGCGCTTGCTCGTAAGCTAACTTGTCCGCGGCCGTAGCGCCGGGATAGGCTTGCGGCTGCAGTTGAGGAAAAGCTTGGAATAAGCTTGCAAGCTGCTCAGGATTCAGGCGCAACACAACCATAGGAGCGGCAGCTTTGTCTTGCCGAGCTTCGTCACTTTCCCGCGAGATCTGGTTCTCAGCGGCCCAACGATCCAAGCTTAGGCGTGCCGCGGCCTCATCCGGGGTGTTCCAGACAAAATCAACCAGTCGCGGAGACGCAACTTCTTGCGAGCCAGCGAGGATAGCGCCATTCTCAAGGTAAAGTGCCCTCCCGTTGAGCCGGCCGTTCATCTCCAGTCGCCCCTCGGCGGATTCATCGTGCAAAACACCACCGGCAGAGCCCGAAATATAACCCGAGCTGACGGACAAATCCATGCCCCCCAAAAAAGGCGCTCCGTTTCGGGCTCGTTCCGGCGCGAGTTCCTTCCCCGCTTCCTCCGGCGCATACTGGGAAGCAAAATCAGACGAAAGATCGACTTGGTTGCGGACGCTCGCCGAAGACGCTGACAGATGCTCCATAGCCGCGGATTTTTTCAGCTCACGGGGAGAGGCGTTGTCTCGCTTAACCTCGCTTGCCGCCTGGCGCGCAACCTCGCGCTTGGCGCTCAGCTGAAGCGGCATCTCGTCGCGGGACAGCTTAGGCAGATTCACGACCACCACGATGAGAACCGCGGTCGCGGCCAGCGCCAAGCCGTGCAGCGGCGAAAAATCGAGTCCGAACCAGAAATTTCGGGCCGGTTCGCGCGGCTGGACATCGAGCTTTTGGCGGACGCCGGGCCATAGATTCGGCGCCTCCGGCAGCGGGCTGGCCTTCAGGTGCGTCAGCATGTCGCGCAGCGCGGCCGCCTCTTGCCGGCAGCCGGATGCGCACGCCGCAAGGTGCTTCTCCACGGCCGCTCGCTCCGGCGCGCTTAGCGCGCCGTCGAGATAAGCCGAAAGACGATTACGAACGTTTTCGCAAGCGTTAGACGCTTCCATCCAGCCAGCCATTTTGTTGAAGAATCCCCCGCAGCGCAAGCCGCGCGCGGGACAACCGCGATTTCACCGTTCCCTCCGGACACTCCAAAGCCTTTGCGATCTCAGCATAATCCATGCCGTGCAAATCACGCAGCACCACGACGCTGCGGTGGTCGCTGTCCAATTGTTGCAAAGCCTCGAGCAACAGCCGTTCGCGTTCGCGGCGAGCCGCGATTTCTTCCGGCCCGGGCGCGGTATCGCTTGTTTGGTCGCCTCGGGTTTCCTCCGAATCCTCACTGAGCGGCTCATCCAGCGAGCCCGCGATCACCTGCTTGCGGCGCAGCCAGCCGCGCCTGCGGTTGCGGCACAGGTTCATGGCAATCGCGATGACCCATGTGCCCAGGCTGGACTCTCCCCGAAAGCCGTCCAGCGACTGAAAAGCACGCACGAACGCATCCTGCGCGATTTCTTCCGCCTCATGGGGATTGCCCAACATCCGCAGCGCCACGGCGTAAACCCGCTGCTGGTGCGCGTGGACAAAAGCCTCAAAATCGGCCGCGCTGTTGGGGCGTTCCTCCATCACCTTAGACACCGCAGGGCCAAACTCGTTCCAAAGCTAAGAACCCGCGGCTTGCTCGGCCGCGCCTCCTGCTAGGCGCGGCACGACCTCGCCGCCAGCGGCTCGGTCGGCTGCGCGGACGCGCCGGCCGATCGAGGGATGGTCGTAGAATATCCATTCGATCCAGCGGGGCGGGTTCGGGTCCGCAAGGTTCAGGTCCCCGAGCCGGCGCAACGCCGAGGCAAAGACCCCGGGACTGACGCTCATGGAAGTGGCGAAACGGTCCGCTTCCCATTCAAATGCGCGCGAAATCCCGTTTTGGATCGGCTGGCACACGAAATTCACAACGCTCAACCAGAGCAACAGCATGGGCAGGCCGGCGAAATCTGCCAGGTTCGCCAACCCGAGCGGCTCGACCCAGAAAAACAGCGCTTGGTTCGTCAGCCAGAACAAGGCCAAGGACCCAACGGCAGCCAACGCAATCCCCTTGGACAAGTGCCGAAACCGGTGGTGCGCCAGCTCGTGCGCCAGGACCCCCTCGATTTCATCCGGCGGAAAGTTCTCAAGCAGCGTATCCGAGACAAGCACGCGCCGCGTTTTGCCGAGCCCGACGACAGCGGCATTGGCCTTTCGCGTTTCAGCACCGAGGCTCAACCGGAATATGCCAACCGTCAGGATGCCCACGCGTTTGCACATGCGCAATAAGCGTTCTTCCAAGTCCCGGTTGTCCAGGCGGGTCGATTTATAAAAAATCGGGATGATCACGGTCGGCAAAATGCGCGTGAGCACAATGCTGAGCAGGATCCAGCCCGCCGTGGCCCACAACCACCACGTCTGCGGCGCCTGGCGAAGCAGCAAATACAGGCCTTCAAAAAGCAGCAGGCTCATGGCCCCGCCCAGCGCCGTGCGCTTGGCCTCGCGCATGAGCCAGCCGCCGAAGGTAAGCCGGGAAAGGCCAAAGCGGTGTTCAAGCGAATGGGAGCGGTAAAAGTGAAGCGGAAGGTCGATCGCGTAGAGCGCCACCCCGAGCACGGCTAGATAGAGCGCCAAGGCCAAAGGCTCGGAACCGGCCGTCTGCCGCGCCCAGCCTGCGAGCCGGTGCGACAACCCACTGAACTGCAAAAAACCGAGCGCGGTCCACGAAACCGCAAGATCCGCCACCATCAACTGGTAGCGGATCTTGGCGTAATTCTGAGCGTCGCTGGGTTTAGCCATCTCCCAGCATGATGGCGCGCGCTCCCTGGCAAGTCAACCGGTCGAACGACAAGGAGTTACCGCACCGTGATCGGCGCAGCGGTGCAGCGCACGTTGTTCCCTTCGTTTGCCTCGAATACAGTCACCTTGGGGTCTGCCTGAGCGCAAACGTAATAGGTCCCGGGAGCGACACTGGTCGGAATGGTTTCCTTGACCGCAAGCGTGCTTGCGCCGCCGGGAGCCAGAGCAGCGATCGAGCGTACAGTCGGCAGCAGCGGGTCTCCAGGGGTGACGTTTGTATCCGTGGATAAATAGTAAGCCACCCGGAAATTGACCGCGGTTGCCGAGCCCGCGGCCGCCCCATTGCGGGTGGTGTCCGTCACGGTGATCGCGCCGCCGGGAGCTACGCTCGGCCCATTGGTGCCTAAATTTACGGAGAAGGCGGTCACCGTCAGGTCAGAAGGCTGAAGCACGGTAACGGTCCGGGAAAAAGTATTGTTCAGCTCGTTGTATTCCGGCAGCGCGTTGTTGCCATCAGCTGTAAATTTCAGCGTGTGCGCGCCGGCCGTTGCCGCCCAATTGAAGCGCACATTGTCCTGCGATACCTGCGCGGCCTGCAGCGGCGCATGGTTGCCGGTGTATACCTGGCCGTTGTCGAGCTTCCAATCAATGGCAAAGCCCGGGGTTTGCGCCGTGCCAGCGTTAGTCAGAACAGCCTTAGCCGTTACGATCTCTCCGGCCACGGGGATCACCTCGTTTTCCAGCGTTTCCGACCAGCCGTTCCGGTAGAACTTGATGGCTGTCACTGCGAGATCCACGGCCGTGATCGATACGGTGGTCGCGGAGCAGCGCGCGTTGTCGTTTTCGTTTGACTCAAAGACCGTGCCCCCGCCGTCTGCAAGCGCGCAGACGTAGTAATCAAAACCCGGAGGCGTGGCTAGCGGAACAGTAACGCTCGCCGTACCCGTGTGCGCGCCGTTGGGCGCCAGCGCAGGCACCGCGCGGCTGCCTGTGAGGAGCACGTCGTCCGCGTCGCCCAGAGAAGCGTTGCGCGAGAGGTAGTACTTCATCGTGGCGGCCGAACTGGTCGTTGCGCCGTTGTTCTGGACGGTGTCTGTCACGCTGAACGCGGCGCCGAGCTTCACAACCTTCGCCATGGTCGAAACCGAGGTGACGGTGAGGTTGGATTTGACCACCTTTATGGGAACAGTCGTGCACCCGGCGTTGTTGTTCTCATCCATCTCGGTGACTACGCCGGCCGTGTCGACCGATGCGCAGATAAAGTAGCGCCCCGGAGCAATTGTGCCGGGAACTTTGACGCTCACCGCCAACGCATTCGAGGCGCCCGCCGCCAATGCGGGCAAAGCGCGCGTCGCGACGGCGGACACATCGTCCGCATCGCCCACGATCCGGTTCGTTGAAAAGCGATACCCAACGGTTGCGGCGGTTGAAGGCAATCCACCTACGTTTTTGGCTGTATCCGTCACGGCAATTGCCAGCCCCGCGGTCACGGATACCGTGGTAGTGCGGACATCCGCCACGATCAGGTCGGGCCGCGTTACTTTGAACAGCGTTGCGGCGCATCGGGCTGTGTTGCCGCTCTCGGCTTCAGCTCCACCTACCTGGCCGCAGAGGTAATAGCTGCCGTAAGGTGTGCTGGCGGGCACCGTCACTGGGGTCACCGCGGCCGAGGTCAGGCCCGCTCCCAGAGATGCCAGCGCGCGGCTGCCTGTCAGCGGCAGGTCGTCGGCGCCGCCGGCGTAAGCGTCGCGGGAGAGCGAGAAGGTCACGTTCAGCGCCGTTGCCGCTGTTGTGCTCTGGTTCTTGATGCTGTTTGAAACCGAAAGCGTTCCGCCGGGCAGGACCGCGGCCGGCGTCGCGGACAGCGCCGAGACAATCCGGCGCGGGGAGTAAACGAAATCAGCCAGTACCGTCCGAGCGGTTGCGGACAACACAACCGTCGACTGCTTGGCTGCGGCGCCATTTTGAATCATTTTCACGGTGAAGCTGTCCAGCGGCAACTCGGGAACCGCATAAAGACCGTAATTATCCGTCACGACCGTTCGAACCTTCGCAGCGAAACCCCACACTTCCATAGTAACACCGGAAACGGGCTGGCCCGCATCGTTGCGGACACGGCCGCCGATGGTCGGCGAGTACAGCTGATAGAACACCTGCCGGGGCCGGACCTCATCCACGCCGGAAGCATTCTGCAGCACTTCCATCAACCCCCACCATTCCTCATTCATGTAACCGTCCGGCAAAGCCACGGGGTTGAGCACGGAGAAATTGAACCCGTTGTAGTCATGGACGAACAATCGGCCGCCCACCTCATTCGGAGGCGATTTGCGGAATTTCCACCATTCATCCGAATACTCGAGCACGCTGGCGCCGATGGTCTTTGCCCGGTTGCGGAAGAACTCGAGCCACATTTTCACGTCGTAATCCGCTTGCGCGGCTTGGTCAAGCGAGCCGTTCGAGGGGTTATTGGGATCGTTGGTTTTCCAAGCATCGATGCCGTACTCGGAAATCCAGATCGCCTTCGCGGTCTTGATCCAAGCGTCGTTAAAGAAACCATCCCAGTCCTTGCCTCGGTAGGCATTCACGCCCAGGACGTCGAAGTAGTTCAGGCGCGCGTTGTCGGAAGCCAGATCCGCCACGCCGATGGTGCCTAAGTCCGCCTCCACGATCGCGGCCGGATGATAAGCAGGCCGTTCCAGCAAGTACGCGGTCTTGGCCAGGTCATTCGCGAACTGATACCAGCGCCAGTCGTAGCCGTTCTGAACATTGTTCTCGTTGCCGATGACCCACATCAAGAGACCGGGCTCGGCCTTGCGGCTGGTCACAAACTGCGTGAAGTTCTCTTTCAAGCGCGCCTTGGCCCACTCATTGGCCATGCTGATCTCGTAGGGCACCCAGAACCCGGCACAGACCTTGATGCCGCTGGGGGTCGATCCAAACTGCATGAGCGCGTTGTTCGTGTACGTGCGGTCCATGATCGCGTTACCGTGGTCGAACTGCTCGTAGTCAAAGCGCTGCCACACGCGCACGGAGTTGGCGCCCATGGTCTGAAGGTTCGGGAAGTCGCGCTGCACGACCGCTTGGGTGAACGGCTGGTACGTGCCGAAGTCCGGGGTCTCGCCGATGCGGGTCGGCGAATACCCGACGCCTTGCAGCGTTAAAGGCTTGCCGCTGACGTAGAGCTGCCGGTTGATCACCCGCACGCTGTGCGAGCTGGCCGGCTTCACCACCCCGTCGGAAACAGGCCGGTAATTCGGGTCTTGCTCAAAGAGGATATCGTCGATGGAAACGGTTTCGGTCGACCGGCCCGGCCGGGGCGGATCGAACAGGAGCACCACTGCCTTGGCTTGTTGGCTGGGAAGGTCAAAGGCCGCGAGCGGGATCGTGACAGTCTGCCAATCGGACGCGAGGTCGTTATCGGGCTTCAGCGTCGCGTAATCGGAAATGCGCACCACGCGGTCAGGAAAATCACCGGCCGCGGTGTCGATGCGGATCCGGAAGGTTTCCCCGCCGACGCCGCCGCGCACGCGGATCTTCAAGAACTTGTACGGCGTAAGATCCGTCGCAACCGCGATGCCGCCGGCGGTGACGGACAGCGCACTGTACCAATACACATCGTAGGGCCGGCTGTCCCAGGTGAAATGCATGGCGCCGAAGTTGATGCCGTAGTTCACGAAATTGTTGACTCCCTGGCCATCGTTGAACCCGCTGGTGTAGTACCCCAGGTTGTTCGTATGGAAACCGATGGTGCCGAGCGGCTGGGTCAGCCAGTAGGGGTCGGCGGGATTGAGCCATTTCGGGTTGCCGGCCGCCGCATGAAAGGGGTTCTGTAGTTGGTCGCGCGTGTACGCGTCAATGCCGGAAAAATCTTCGACGAGCAAGCTGACGTTGGCGGCTTGCGCGGCGGGAACGGATAAGAAGCCCGCGATGATCAACGCCAAAGCCATACCCGCAGAATGAGTTAGTTTTCCGGCGTTGCGCATGACTGCTTTTCCTTTGTTGCTGGCCTGTTCCTAGGCAAGGACGGACTACCTTTTTGGAGCGGAGAAATAGAGATTCAGTATGCGGGAGAGCCCTGCGGGCGTCAAGACGGTGGGCGAGTAATAGTTTCGTTCGGCGGGCGTAAGGACTTAATTTTTATCAATAAAACATAAAATCAGATAATCACCTCGTGCATGGCCTGCCCGACCACAGATGAAACGCCAAGCACCGGGTGCCCCACTTTCGCGCGGCTGAGGAAGCCGACATACGCATCCACTTGCCTGGCCATGCGCGCATGCGAATACCCGGCATGTTGCTCAAACCATTTCACCAGCGAAGGCAGGATTTCAAGACCGTGGCACGCGCTCCACGCCACGCCGGTGCGGCGCGCCAGCACGTCTGTGATCGTGCAGGCAAGCTCGTTGCGGATCGCATGCACCAGCTCGGCCGCCAAATAAGGGTGGTGGGAACACGCGGGCTGCGCCAGCGCCGGATCTTGCTGAACCAGCCGGAACACGCTCAGGGCATCCATGCCGTAGCGCCCGATGAGGCGCGCAACGGTTTCCGGACCGAGCCGGTCGAGGACCGATCGCCACGGGCCAAGCGCCAATTCCGGAACCTCTTCCAAGAGAGACACGCGGTCGGTGACGCACCGCTCGCCCGGCCGGCCCATCGAACGCATGACAAGGTCCGTCACCTCTTGGCTCATGCGGCGGTAAGTCGTGTACTTGCCTCCCAGAATGCTGATCAGGCTGTTCTTGTCGACCTCGATCGCATGCTCGCGGGACGCTTTTGACGTTGAGCCGGCGTAGGTCAGCAGCGGACGGGCGCCGGCAAATGAGGCGATCAAGTCGCGTTCGCTCAACCCTTCTCCGGGCATCGCGCGGCGAATTTCTTCCAGCAGGTAGCTGATTTCGTCCGGCTGCGGCCGCAGCGCGTCGAGTGGGCCGTCAACCGGCGACTCGGTCGTGCCGATGAGCGACGCATCCGCTCCCCACGGCAGGACAAAGATCATGCGCCGGTCGCGCTTGGCTTCGATAAAAAGGCCGTTCCGGCTGATGCGCGGGACGATCAGGTGAATCCCTTTGGTCGGTGCCAGGCGCGCAGGCGCGTCCTCGGTAGAAAGCCGGCGCACCGCGTCGCTCCAGGGCCCGGTCGCGTTCACGACAACCGCGGCGCGGACTTCGTAAGCCTGGCCGTCCAAAATATCTTCAACCGCTGCCCCGCACACCTGCCCCTGCGCAAACAGCAATGCGCGCGCCCGCGCGTAGTTGAGGCAAACCGATCCGAACCCCGAAGCTTGCAGCACGTTCAACAAGCACAGCCGCGCGTCATTCATCTGGCAGTCGCCGTAGCGGCCCGCGGCGAGCAAGCCTTCCTTGCTCAGACGCGGCTCTTCGGCCAGCGCCTGGTCCGCGGTCAACAAGGAAGATGGAATGGCGGCGTTCCCGGATGCAAAACGGTCATACAGCCACAACCCGGCGCGGATTTTCCACACAGGCCGGGAATTGTCGCGGTACAGCGGCAATAACAGGGAGAGCGGATTGACAACTTCAGGCGCGATCGTGCGCAGCACTTCCCGTTCGCGCACGCTTTCGGCCACCAGCCGGATGCGGCCTTGCTCCAGGTAACGCAGACCGCCATGAATCAATTTGGATGTTTTGGAGCTGGTGCCGCTGGCAAAGTCGCCTTGTTCGATAAGCGCAACGCTGAGCCCGCGCATCGCCGCGTCGCGCGCGATGCCCGCGCCGACGATGCCGCCGCCGATAATAAGCAGATCAAATGCCCGGCGCTCCAGGCGATCCAAAAGAAGACGCCGCTCGCTCATGCGCGGCTCCGGACGCG
>JAHFGY010000039.1 GCA_023247195.1 Candidatus Omnitrophota bacterium
CACGAGGTTCCGCAGTTAGATCCGTTCCTCCTGCTCGACTGCTTCCAGTCCGACAACCGCGACGACTACGTGCGCGGATTCCCCTGGCATCCGCATCGCGGCATAGAAACCATCACCTATGTGCTGGACGGCGACGTGGAGCATCAGGACAGCCTGGGCAACAAGGGCGTCATCCGCCCGGGCGATGTGCAGTGGATGACCGCCGGCAGCGGTATCGTTCACCAAGAGATGCCGAAGGGAAGCGCCAAGGGGAGCATGTGGGGCTTCCAGCTCTGGGCGAATCTACCGAAGCGCCAGAAAATGATGGACCCCCGCTACCGCGAAGTGACCTCGACGCAGATACCAGTGGTCAAGACCGCCGACGGAGCCACGGTGAGGATCATCTCCGGGAAGGTCGACGGGGTCCAGGGGCCGGTCCAAGAGATCGTGATTGATCCGGAGTACCTGGATGTGTCGCTGCCCGCCGGCAAGTCCTTTACGCACGCGGTTAAGCCCGGGTACACCGTTTTCGCTTTTATCGCTGAGGGCGAGGGGTACTTTGACGCCGGGCGCAATCCTTTTAACCGCGAGACCGTGGGCGAGAACTATTTCGACATGAAGCCTGCGTGTGTTTGCAAGGAAGGCACCATCGCTTTATATGAGCCATCGGGGGATACGGTGCTCGTAACGACCGAGAAAAAGCCTGTCCGCTTTCTGCTGGTCTCCGGCAAGCCGCTCAAGGAACCGGTAGCCTGGTATGGCCCGATCGTGATGAATACGCAGCAGGAACTTCAAACCGCGTTTAAGGAATTCGAAGCGGGATCGTTCATCAAAGGCGCGGTGCTCAGCAAGAAGGGATGAAAGCCGACCAGCGTCCAGACGTCTCCTACCTTCCACAGCTTGACGGTCTGCGCGCCGTGGCGATTGCGTTTGTTTTTTTCTGGCACTTTTACAAAATCGAAGCGCTGCCGGGCAAGTGGGCAATCATTCCCTACGGTGAGATCGGCGTCCGCCTTTTCTTTGTGCTCAGCGGGTTCCTGATTACCGGCATCCTGCTTCGGGCGCGCGCAGCGGGCGATCGCGGTACGGCAAAAAAGCCGCACCTGATCCGTCAGTTTTACATCCGCCGGTTCCTGCGAATCTCTCCGCTCTATTACTTCGTCTTAGTCGTCGCGCTGTTTTTGGGCATTGAGCCTGTCCGACAGATTTTTGCCTGGTTGTTTACCTATACGACAAACATTTTGATGGTTCTCAAGGGCGAGGACTCGGCCGGCTGGTTCGCGCATTTCTGGAGCCTCGCTGTTGAAGAGCAGTTCTACCTTTTCTGGCCGTGGGTCGTGCTGCTTGCTCCGATCGAAAGTCTTTTGCCGATTATCCTGGCGATGATCGCAACAGGCCCGCTTTACCGGTGGTTTGCGTCCAGCCACCAGATCACTCATGAGGCGGTGCTTCTCCTGACGCCGGCCACCTTTGATGCGCTGGGATTGGGAGCGCTCCTGGCATGGCTGGTCGACCAAAAGCGGTATAGCGTTGAGCTGGAGAAGAGGCTCTTTCCGATTCTGATGAGCCTGGGCGCTGCCGGTGCCGGGCTTCTGATGCTGAGAGGAAGGAACGTGGCCTTTGATGTGGGATTCTATTTTATGCTGGGATTAATGGGGTTTTGCTTGGTGGGCCGTGCGGCTAAGGGGTATGCGGACGGATGGGGCCGGTTGCTGGAGGCAACTCCGCTGACATATGTCGGAAAGATCAGCTACGGTTTGTATGTTTATCACTATTTGTTCGTGCCGCTCTTGTC
Organism: Candidatus Omnitrophota bacterium; assembly: GCA_023247195.1. GTDB lineage: Bacteria > Omnitrophota > Gorgyraeia > Aquiviventales > Aquiviventaceae > JAHFGY01. The sequence continues at coordinate 1,775 of JAHFGY010000039.1, forward strand.
CGACCTCTTCAGGCAGCTGCGGTGGTGGGATCATATACGCGGGATACGTTTCGTGGCGCTGGGAAGCTTGGCAAGCCTGGGCGTGGCCTCGCTGTCGTGGTTCCTTTTCGAGAAGCCGATCAACCAGTTAAAGCGATATTTTACCTAATTGCTATAATGGCCCATGCGCCATTCCTCGCTGATTCCCGCATTGTTGGCGGCGGCTGTTTTTTCCGTCGCAGCTAACCCTTGTTTTGCCGGTCTTGCCGAAGAAGAGACACCGCCGGATATCCAGACTTCGCCCTCCCACTTCAAGTCGTGGACCGGGGAAATCACTTCGGTGCAAGCATCAAACAGCGATACAGGAGCCCGATCGGAGCTGGTGGTAAAGGGCAAGGACCGCAAGCTGACGTTTCTCCTGGGGCCCAGCACGCGGGTCATGGATAAAGACGGAAAAGCGATTCAGCCCGCCGATCTGAAGACGGGCAGCAAAGTGACGGTCGAATACAAGACGCGAGCGGACGCTAGCTATAAGGCTCAAACCATCAAGGTCCAAGGCAATGGAAATCCTGCAAAACCTCGCTAGCTACGTCCTGCACATCGATAAGCACCTCAGCGTCATCATCGAGCAGTACGGCGTTTGGTCGTACCTTGTCCTGTTTTTGATCATCTTTGCTGAGACCGGCTTGGTAATCACGCCGTTTCTTCCCGGGGACTCGCTCCTTTTCGCGGCCGGAGCGTTCGCGGCGAACGGGTCCTTCAATATCGTGTGGCTCTTTGGCTTGATTTTCGTCGCCGCTGTCGTCGGGGACAGCGTGAATTACGCGGTCGGCAAAATGCTCGGCCAAACGCTGATGGAGAAATACCCGAGAATAGTGAAGAGGGAATACATTGAACGCACGCAGCAGTTCTACGCGAAGTACGGCGGAAAAACCATCGTGCTCGCCCGGTTCGCTCCAATTGTCCGAACGTTCGCGCCTTTTATAGCCGGCGTCGGCCGGATGAACTACGGGTATTTCTTTCTCTACAACGTGGTCGGCGGGTTCATGTGGACCGCTGGTTTCGTTTTGGGCGGGTATTTTTTCGGCAACACTCCCATGGTCAAAGAGAATTTCTCGGTCGTCATCCTCGTGATTATCGCGCTCTCCATTATCCCCGCCGTTGTCGAGTTCATAAAGCACCGCAAGCGATAGCTCATTTCGTCATAATCCCGCGCCAGCCCCCGGAGATCAGCGCCGTCACATCGAGCAAGGCCTGGGGAAGCCCCAGGCCTCCGGGATAGGCCAAGTAGTCCGGCTCCCATACGGGATTGAACTTTTCCTTGTAGTGCCGGAGCCCTTGGAAGTTATAGAAGTGTTCTCCGTGACTGTAGATGAACGCTCCCACGCGTTGCCATGCGGGCGCGAATGACCGGCGCTCGAAGCCGGACAGCGGCGCGGTCCCCAGATTGAACCACTGGTAGCCCTGCTGCTTGGACCACAGGATCATTTCGATAAATAGGTAGTCCATGATGCCGCTCGGCGCTTCAGGTCCGTACCGCATCAAGTCCAAAGCGATTTCTTCTTTCTTCCCGGCTGTCCGAAAGTTTGCGAACGCCACCGGCTTTCCGTTACGCCGCACCAGAGCCACCGAGCAGCGGCGCAGGTAATTGTCGTCGAAGAATCCCAAGGAGAAGCGCTTCTCCCGGGTTTTCTTGGAAGACAGCCAGGCATCTGAAATGGTTCTCAATATAGCCAGGTGCTGAGGAATTTGCTCCGGCGTCACGATTTCCAGGCTGCAGCCTTCTTTGCCAAGGTGGCGGTGTGTGTAGCGAAGTTCGCGGTTATCTCCTCCCTCAAGCGAATAGGCTGCGAGGGAAACGCGGGCTTCCTCTCCGATTTTGATGAGCGTCAGCCCGGCATCCAGATAGGCGGTCAGGTTTTCTTTCCCGATCGAATAGAATACCGGCGATCCATGGAATCGGTCGCAGGCTTCTCTGAAACGCTGAACCAATCCGGCGACTTCCGTTGCCGGCCCGACAGGATCACCGAGAGCGATCCAACTGCTCCCTTGAACGCCGTACATCAGGAACGCGGTTTTAGCCGCGTTCTCCAAGATCGCCTTATCTCCCAGCAAAGCCAGCGACGCATAGGTTTTCGGAAAGTCCCGGATGATCGGCGTCAGCCGGTCCAGCATGGCGGGGTCGGCGGGTGGTGGGTCGTGCCGCGCCGGCTTGAGAAGATCCGCGATAGAGAGCCAAATAACGAGCGCCGTGACGCCCACGCTGGCGCGCAAGAACCGGGGCCCGTCACCGTACATGCTGAACTGCCACCAAAGCTCGTCCCGGTATTCAATATGCTTGTAGGCAAAGAGCCCGAGCCCGATGCATCCGACCACGGTGAAGAACACCGCCAAGAACCATCCTCCGCCGAAGCGCTCATGGAACAGCGATGTCTTTCGATAGAATTGGGCGCGGCAAGGCAGCAGCGCCAGCAGCATCAGCGCCAGGAGCGCGGCTTCCTCGTAATCGAAACCCTTGATCAAGGACAGCACGATTCCGAGAACAAGGAGCGCCGCGGTCGCGACATAGGCGGCGTCCAGCCGGCGGTGGAGGCCGCGGGCCAGCACAAGAAGCGCTGCGCCGACCAGGCTCGCGAAGAAATGCGAAAGCTCCATGACGGGAAGCGGCAACATGTTCGTGAGCCATGCAATGCGGTGCGGCATAACCGGCATGGCTCCTGAGACCAAAAGGATGATGCCGCCTGAAAAGGACGCGGTGGCGAGCAATGTGGGGGAAAGCGCGATGATCTGATCGCTCACGAAGTCCCCTGCGCGCAAGATCGAACGTGGCAAATGGGTCATGGGGATACCCCGGATAGGGGCTGCACAAGGGAGTATAGCAGGCGCAACGCTCGATTGCCCCCGGCTTGTCCTCGTACTGGGTACTGGGCTACCTCGCCGACGAGTTCGGCGTCTTTTGGCGCGCAGGCGAGCGACAGTGTCGTCGACGCTTTCGACTGTAAACATGACGCTCCGGAGGCCCAGCGTGTTCGGCGGTGCGATCGCCGGTTCGTCTCGAAACGATGTCGACTTGGACACTTTCGAGCCCGTTGACGCGGTCCAGGCCGACCGTTCTCGCGAGTTGGACGCGGTTAGCCGAGGAACCGCAGGGAACAGAAGAAGCGCCCGTCTTTCCGAGCTCTCCGAGCTCTTTGAATGGCCAACAACGTGGCGCCCCTGCAATTCGCCTCCACGCCGTAAAGAAAGCGCTTTCTCTCTTCATTTTTTTCTAGCTGTGCTGTCATTCCAAGCTTGTGGCGTCCTTGACGCTCCAACCAGCTATTAGGCATACTTACCTTAGTTCTGAAGATGTATTTGACAATTGTTCTTCAGTGATAAAGCCACACCCACTGAAAAGTGGGGACCTCTGACGCCAACCCGGCGATAGAACCGGGGCGGCCGGCCTGCGAAGGCCGACCAGGGTGGTCAGGGCGAAGCTGCTGAGCAGCCTCGGGAAAGCCACAGACCCTCGGATACGTATCCAGGGTGGCTGGGTTGCCGCTGGGGGAGTCCAAGCGAAGGCTTTCATAGTCGCCATGACCCTGCGGTCATGGCTTTTTTATTTTCCAGGAATGTCGCCGGCCAGAGCCGCCGCCGGAGAGGAGGGTAGCGACAGGCGGGATCGAAATCGGTGACAATGTTGGCATAATGGCCGGTTGCAATTCATGCGGCCTAACGGGAGGTCGAAAGAATGAACGCACGAAAAGGGAACGCTGGTTTCACGCTCGTTGAAATTATGATCGTAGTTGCGATTATTGCGCTGTTGGCTGCCGTGGCCATTCCGAACGTGCTGCGCGGCCGTACGACATCGAACGAGTCAGCGGCTGTCGGCAATCTCCGCGCCTTGGTCGCTTCAGGGGAGATGTACCGCTCGGTCAACAACGTGTACCCCACGACCTGGCTCGCCGACATGTACGGCGCTGACTGCGCCGCTGCGACGGCTCCGGCTCCGGACTTCGGGCCTCCGTCGTTCTGTCTGGCATTGGATGCGGGGGCGGCTGTTCAGGGCTTCACCTACACGTACGCGGATGGTGCAGCTCCTGTTCAGACCTACACTATCGTCGCCGTACCCACTACGCTGGGGACAACCGGTACCCGGTCGTTCTATGCCGACCAGTCCGGTCTGATCCGCCATTGCATCGGCACAGGCACGGCCGCCCAGTTGGTGACCGAGTCCACGCTGGATGCAGCTCCGACGGCGTGCGGTTGATCTTTGATCGCTGCTTTACGGGGACGGCCTGATTTTTTGGGCCGTCCCTTTTTTTTGTCGCATTTTTTTGCTGCCCCGGCACGGAAATTACGTATAATTAAGCCATTCCACAAAAGAGAATGCATTTCTAACCCATGCCGGCCACAAGCGTTGCTCGATCTTCCTCATTCCAAACCTTGCTCAAGAAACTTGTCACCGTCCGCCAGCATGAACTAGCCGCCACTGTCGGCGTTGACATCGGATCGTCCGGGATCAAGATTGTCGCTCTGGGCCGCGGCAAGGGTAGCGGCCAAAGGCCCGTCATTGGCATGGAGCGGGTTCCCGTGTCCGCGAAGCCGGACGAGTCTGCGGCCTCGCTGCGCGCTGCTGTGGAAAAACTTCACTTACCCACTAAGACCATTGCTTTGTCCGTGAGCGGGCCTTCGGTGATCATGCGGGTGGTTGAAATGCCGACTTTGCGTCCGGAAGACCTGAAGCGCGCGCTGCCCTTTGAGGCGCAGCGCTACCTGCCGTTTCCCGTACAGGACGTGATATTGGATGGGGAACTCCTGGGGTCGGTCGATCCCAAAAAGGCCTGGGTCCTGGTTGTTGCGTGCAAGAAGGACCTGATCGCGCAGCGCCTGGATCTGGCCAGGCGAGCTGGTTTGGAAGTGAGCTTCATCGACGTGGATGCCTTGGCTGTGGCGAACGCTTTCCTTGAAGTGGGCACAGCGCAGCGCAAGACCCCGACGAGCGCGGTGATCAACATCGGATCGCAGTTAACCAGCGTTGTAATCTTTAAGAGCACGACCCCGTATCTTGTGCGCGATATTCCCTGGGGAGCGGAGCGCCTGGTCAAGGAGCTCAGCCAGCAGCTCGGGCAAGATGCCGCAAAGGTGAGGCAGCTTCTGGAAACCGCTCAGCCGGACGACGCGTTGCGCGCTTCTCTAAAGGAAGCTTCCGAATCGTTGCTGGTCGAGCTGCAGCTTTCATTTGATTACTTCGAGAATCAGCTGGGGCACCCGCCGGAGGAAGTATTTCTCACCGGAGGGCTCAGCGCCTGTCAGCCGTTCGTGGACGGCATGCGCCAGCAATTGACGCAGAACCTGGTGGTGTGGGAGCCCTCGCCCGGCGTGACCGGGCCTTTTTCTGTCGCGTTCGGTCTAGCGTTACGTACCGCTTAGGCGCCCATGCTGAACATCAATTTGCTTCCGGAAGAATCCAGGAAGATCGACCAAACATCGCTGCAGCAGTTTCACCGCACCCCTTTCATGTGGATCGTTGCCGGCATTATGGTCACCAGCCTCTTAGGTTTGATGGGGATAGTGAGTCTCCGGCGGATTCAGGCCCAAAAAATCACCTCCGAACTGGAGTCGCTGCAGCCCAAGAAGCTGGTCATTGATCAGCTGCAGAAGTTCGTCAAGGGGCTGCAGGATGAGCAGTCGGCTTTTGAGCGTCTTCGAGGCAAAGAGACCGCCTGGGCAAAGCGCCTCACCGTGCTCGCCGACATCGTGCCCGAGGGCATTTGGTTCACCAACTTGGTTTGGGATCCAACCGAGGGATTGCGGCTCGAGGGCGTGGCGATTCAGGAAGATGGGGCGGAAATGAGCAAGCTCAGCCGCTTTATCGAAACCTTGAAAACGCATCCGAGTTTCGGCCCGGAGCTCACAGAGGTAAAAATCGATTCGGTTCAGCGCATGCAGGACGAATCCATCGAGATGGTCAAGTTCACCATCACGGGCAAGGTCATGCCGGGTAAATCGTGATGCCTCCTCTTAAGCTTACGACTCAACAACAAAAGGTCGTAGCTACTTTGGCGGGGTTGGCTATCATTATTCTAGGGATATACGGCGGCTTGATGGTGTGGATGGGGCAGCAGCTCACGAGTTCGTCCGCTCAAATCAAGGCGTCGAGCCAGCAGCTCGAGATCCTGAAGACGGCCACGCTTCTGGAACCGCATTTGCAGGAGCAGCACCGGGCGCTTATTGCTTCCATGCAAGACTGGCGCGAGAAACTTTTAAACTACAGCAGCACGGCGACGGTTATCGAGCAGATTTCAGAATATGCGTCGCAATCGGGCGTAAAAATACTCAGCATTCTACCGCAGACCGATATGATTTCGTCTCCCCCCGCGTCCCCGGGCGCCGCGGATCCGAAGCTCCCCAAGCTTCCTTATCGCCTGATCCCCATCCAAGTCGAAGCGCAAGGCGGCTACCACCAGGTCGGCCAATTCGTTGACCTCCTGGAAGCAACGCCGGTTCCGATGCAAATAGTGTCCGTGCGGCTTATGAGTGGAGCCAAAGACGTGCCGCGCCACCGGGTGCAGTTGTTGGTCAGGGCTTGCATCGGCCTGCCACAAGAGCAGGAAGCGGGCAAGCCGGGTACTTCATGAGTCGTTTGCGCGGGGCCTGGATGGTTGTGTTGGCAGCCGCAAGCATCGCCGGCGCCGCCGGGTTTCCCGCATCGCTCGTCGCGGAAGAAAGCGCCAGAGGCGGTGTTTACCAATCGGAAGGGCACCGGGACCCCTTTGTGCCGCTCGTGCGAGACGGCCGCATTATCACGCCTCCTCAGGCAACCGGCGGTGACGGCCGGCGCACGACAGCTATGCCGGTCCTCCACGGCATTCTTTGGGATGCCGGCGGCCGATCGATCGCGATGATCGACGATACCGAGTTGCAAGTCGGCGGCGAAGTGCGCGGCTACCAGGTCACGGAAATTACAAGAGCCACGGTCTCGTTGGCGCGAGGGGGACAGATTTTTGTTTTGCGTTTGGAAGAGTCGGGGGAAGCAACACCGACAACTACTAAGCAGGGAGGGGGTGATCAGCCGTGAGTCGTACTCTTTTTAGGGGTATAGCCATTTTGGCGACCTTTTTATCGGTCGTTACTCTCGCTGCTGCATCTGAGCCGACGGAGCAAGCCGCCCCGCCGATCGAGGCGGTAACGGCGCAGGCGGCAACGGGTCAGACCTCGAATTTGATCAGTCTGGATTTTAAAGAGGCGGACCTGCAGCAGGTCTTGCGCATCATTTCGCTGAAGAGCGGCGTTGATATCGTCGCCAGTCCGGACGTTACCGGCGTTGTTACCATGAAGCTGACCAACGTGCCGTGGGACCAGGCGCTGGATATTATTCTGCGGACTTACGGTTTTACCTATGAGCGGAAAGGCAATATCGTGCGCGTCATGACCACGGACGCGCTGGCGCTCGAGGCGCTCGCAACAGAGGTGTTTGCGCTCGGCTATGCCAAAGCCAAAGACGTGCCGAGCATCATCAATGAAATGCTTTCCGACCGCGGCCGGGTCAAGTTCGACGAGCGAACCAACACCGTGGTTGTCACGGACATTCCGCCCGTGCTTTTTCAGATCAAGATGGTCATTGAGCGCATCGATATGCCGGAGCAGCAGGTGCTGATCGAAACACGCATTGTGGAAACGAAACTCGAACGCGAAGAGAATATGGGGATCGATTGGTCCGACAATGTTGAAATCGAGCAAACAGCCACCAGCTTCGGCTCGAGTTTTCCGTTTCCGGCCAACGGCACATTCGGCGCGGCCGGGCAGTACTTTATCGCGTCGCCTGTGACGAAATCCAATACGATCACGCTGGGTACTCTGACCGGGCCGGCCCTATCGGCCACGATCAACGCGTTGAAGCAGCGCACCGACACGAAGATCGTGTCGAATCCGACGCTGGCCGTGATGAACAACCAGGAAGCGAAGATCCATATCGGGGAAGAGTTTCCGGTTCCGAGTTTTTCCGTGGATCCTTCAACGGGCAATACAACCATCAGCGGCTTTGACAGCAAGACGCTCGGCACCGTGCTGTCGGTGACGCCGCATGTGAATCCGAACCGGGAAGTATTGGTGGACCTGCAGCCGCAGATCATTGCCTTCAGTTCCAACGTCACGTTCTCAACCGGCGGCACTTCCTCTGTTTCGCTGCCGCGTTTCAGCTCGCAGACGGTGAAGACGCAGGTGCGGGTGGACGACGGCCAGACCGTGGCTATCGGCGGCTTGGTCAAGGAGACCGAAGTTCATCAAGCCACGCGTGTCCCGTTCCTGGGCGATCTGCCGATTATCGGCACCTTGTTCAGCCACAGCCACCGTTTCGACGGCGGAACAGGACCGATGCTTAAGCAAGATCTCTTGATTTTCCTGACCGTTCGTTTAATGGCCCCTTCGAAGCGGCCCGCCAGCTCAAGCAGTTCCGCTTCGCTTTAGTAGGAGGTTGGATGGGAAGGATAAGGATCGTTCAACTCGCGGCTACGCTCAGTCTGCTCTGCGTCGCGGCCCAGCCGGCTCACGCGGCGCCTGTTGCGGAAGATCGCCGAACGGGAACCCCTGCAGCGCAAGCCCATCCGAAGTCAGGCGACCCGGTCGAACAAAAGTTGGATCAAATCCTACAAAACCAGCAGGAGATCCTCCAGCGCTTTGACGCTATTATGGAAGAGTTGCGAATTATTAAGATACGCGCGACGATCAATTAGCCGTATGTCTCAGAAACACAACAGGTTGCGCTATTTAATATAAGGTAGCGCTTCCTTGACGCTCTTTTAAAGCGCATGGTATACTTCGGTTGCGATCGATCACCGGAGAAAGAGTGACGCCCCTTCCCAATTGGGTAGACCTGATTGTCGTAATCATCATCTGGAGAGCCTGTTATGGTGGCTTGGACAGAGGGCTCTTTGTCGAACTTCTCCTGGCGGCTAGCGCATTTATCGTTTGCGCTGCTACACTGAATTACGCGGGCGTTATTTCCGGCTGGGCGCGTCCATGGCTGTTCAATGACTGGCGTTCGGACGCGATCGTTTACGCGATGGTTTTTCTGACATTGCTGCTTATTTTTCATGAGATTGTACGCTCTATTACGCAGCGGGTTCCGATGCAAGGCTCGAACTGGATTGTACACGGAGGCGGACTGATCGTAGGAGCCGCCCGGGGCCTATGGTGGGCATCAATTGTGCTTATAGTTTTAGCAGGGACCGGTATTCCTTACTTCCGGGGCGCTGTTCGAGAACGCTCCATTGCCGGCACTCGATTTTTTGAGGTTGCGAGACACGTGATTGTAGAGGCGACCAATTATTTTCCGGGCTCTGAAAACCGCCGGTCCGATTTGATACCTCCGGTCATGGCCGAAAAGGGTCGACCGGCAAAATGAGGCGGCTGCATGCCGCGGATTCCTGATCATGTGATCGACGCGATCCAGGCGCGCGCGGATATAGCCGAATGGGTTGGACGCTATATCCCGTTGAAGCGAGCGGGTCGCCATTTTAAAGCGCTTTGCCCGTTTCACCAAGAACGGACTCCATCGTTCATTGTCAATACGGACAAGCAGATCTACCATTGCTTCGGCTGCGGCGCGGGCGGCAATGTCTTCGGTTTCCTGATGCATCAGGAACAGCTGGATTTTCCGGAGGCTGTCCGCATGCTCGCCGAGCAGCTGGGCGTTCCGATTCCGGAAACGTCGAGAGCGGACGAGCAGCGTTTTGCCAAAGCGAATGATCTGCTTCGCGTCACTGAGACCGCTTGCAAGTATTTCGAGCGCGTGCTGGATCACCCGGATCACGGCAAGAGCGTGCGGGCCTATGTCGCCAAGCGCGGCGTATCAGATGAGGCCCGCAAGCGGTTCCATCTTGGCTTGGCGAGGGAAGGGTGGCGTCACCTGGCTCAGGCGGCGCAGGCATCGGGGTTATCAACGGAACAGCTCGAGGCCGCGGGTTTGGTTTCCCGGTCGGATACGGGTTGCTACGATCGTTTCCGGAACCGCCTGATCTTCGCGATTCAGGATGTGCGCGGCCGCGTGGTCGGTTTCGGCGGAAGATCGCTGGATGATCAACCGCCCAAGTATTTGAACAGTCCTGAGACGGCCGTTTATATCAAAGGGCATCATCTTTTCGGTCTTGCTCAGGCGCGCGAGGCCATGACCGCGACGCGGCGAGCGGTGGTGGTTGAAGGCTATTTTGATTGCGTGACGCTCGTAAGCTTGGGGATCCGCGATGTGGTTTCGCCGCTCGGCACAGCGCTGACGCCGGACCAAGTGCGTTTGCTGAAGCGGTATGTGGATCGCGTGGTTCTGGCGTTTGATCCGGACGCGGCCGGAGAATCAGCCACGTTGCGCGGAATTGAGCTTCTTTTAGAGGCGGGTTTGGAAGTGTCCGTCGCAAAGCTGCCGGACGGCGTGGACCCGGACGAATACGCGCTGAAGAACGGCGCCGCGGCGATGGAACGGCTGCTGGAGAAATCCGAGAGTTTGTTCGACGTATTTTTGCGGGAGGCGCGGCTCCGTCATCCGGGTAACCGGATCGAAAACCGCGTGGCTGTGGCGCGCCAGGTTCTTTCAAACATCGCGAAGGTTTCAGACGCGCTCATCCAGCGCGAATACGTGCGCCGGCTCGCGCAAACATTGGATATGGAAGAAACCGCGGTGAATGCCGAGCTTCACAAGCTCCTGGGTCGGCCGGCAAAAGAAATGCGCAGGCCGACCGCGCTTGCGCCGACGAGCGGCTCAACCGGCGCTTCGATGAACGGGTCCGAGCGTTTGGCGACCGCTTTAATCTTGGATGACCCGGCTCGTGCTGCGCGCGTGGCCGCGGTCGCTCAGCCCGAACATTTTCGGGATGCAGGGTTACGGGCGCTTTATGAGCGCATTCAGCTTTTGCGGGCGGACGGTGTGGATTTAACGGCCGCGCAAATACTGAGCCGCTTGGAAGATGAAGGGCAGAGCCGGCTTGCCGGCGAGCTGCTGGGGCTGGCGGAAACGATCGATGACAAAGAAGCGGCGCTTGAAGAGACGCTGCTTCGGTTGCGGCGCCAGGCTCGCTCCAAACATTTACGCTCTTTACAGGACCAATTGCGCCAGGCGCAGGACGCCGGGCGAGATGAAGATGTTGATCAGTTGCTAAATGAATACCAACAGCAAGTGAAGGGAGGCTAGGAAAATGGCAGAACAGGGAACCGCGCAAAAGCCCTTGAACGAGAGGCTCGCGAAAGTCATTAACGCGGGCCGCGACAAGGGGCGTCTGACCTATGACGAGTTGAACAACCTTTTGCCGGAAGATGTCGCCTCTCCTGAAGAGATTGATGAGCTTTTGACGCTCCTCGGCAAGGAACACATCGAGATCGTCGACAAGCCTGAAACCGAGAACGCCTCCCGCCTGGCTGAGCGCGAAGAAAAGGAAGCGCGCGAGGAAGAGGCGCAGGAAGTCGCTGAAGGCGGACAACTCGACGATCCGGTAAAGATGTACCTGCGCCAGATGGGGCAGATCTCGCTGCTGACCCGCGAAGCCGAGCTTGCGCTTGCCAAGCGCATCGAGGCCGCTGAGTTTGCGTACCGCGACTCGGTTCTTGCGCTGCCGGCCTCTCGCCGCGACATCCTTCGCCTGAGCGACTTGCTCATCGACGGCGAGATGAGTCCGGAGGACTATTCCAAAGACGATCCGAACCTCAAGCGCGAGGAATTGGTGGCGCAGCTGATCGGTTTGCGCAAGCGCATGCGCCGAACCCACTCGGCTTCGGGCTTGAAGAAGATCATCCAAGATTACCACCTGACCATTGCCGCGATCGAGTGGCTTGTCAACGAGACCGAGCAGGCGGTTAAGGCGCTCGAGAACCTTGAGCGTCAGATCACGCGGCAGCCGAAATCGCGTAGTAAGGAAGCGCTTGCTAAGATGCGCGACCTTGAGAAGCGCCGCCGCGAGCTCATGCGCCAGATCGGCGCCAAGCCGGAGAAGATCCGGCCCATGATCCGGGATATTTACCACAAGGAAATCGAGTACACCAAGGCCAAGAAAGAATTGGTCGAGGCAAACCTGCGCTTGGTCGTGAGCATCGCGAAGAAATACACGAACCGCGGCTTGTCCTTCCTTGACTTGATCCAGGAAGGGAACATCGGTTTGATGAAGGCCGTGGAAAAGTTCGAGTACCAGCGCGGCTATAAATTTTCGACCTATGCAACATGGTGGATCCGCCAGGCGATCACGCGCTCCATCGCGGACCAGGCGCGCACAATCCGCATCCCGGTTCACATGACCGAGACGATCAACAAGCTGATCCGCGTCTCGCGCGCGATCGTGCAAGAGACCGGCCGCGAGCCCACGCCGGAAGAGATGGCTAAGTCGACCGGCATCCCGGTGGACAAGGTCCGCGGCGTGCTCAAGATCGCGCAGGAACCGATCTCGTTGCAGACCCCGATCGGTGAGGAAGGCGACACGCACTTCGGCGATTTCATCGAGGATAAGCACGCGATTTCGCCCGCGAACGCGACCGCTTACAGCATGCTGAAAGAGCAGATCGGCGATGTGTTCTCCTCGCTGTCCGAGCGCGAACAGCAGGTGCTTATGCTGCGCTTCGGCTTGCAGGACGGTTCGCCCCGCACCCTCGAAGAAGTCGGGCAGATGTTCAACGTGACTCGCGAGCGCGTGCGGCAGATCGAAGCCAAGGCGCTACGCAAGCTGCGCCACCCGACCCGAAGCCGCCGGCTGCGCAATTTTCTCGAGCTGACCTTCTCGCCTGAAAAGGGCCACGTGGTCTGAGCAAGCGTTTTTCCTCCGGGCCGGTAGCTCAATGGTAGAGCAGGTGGCTCATAACCACTCGGTCGGAGGTTCAATTCCTCCCCGGCCCATGTTTCTGTGGCTTCGGGAGGGATTGAACCCGGTTTTTGATCTTTAAATTTGTTCTGCGTTCCGCCGTTTCGCGCAATAAGTTCTGAACCCTTCGCTTGTCATTCATCCTTTTTTATCTCGTTGGCTATTTCAGTCGTTTAAGCAGCCTCATTCACCTCCCGGGCACTCATGGAAAAAAGTACGCCACTATTCCGTCTGCTGACAGCTTCGGTTGCGGGCATGATGGCCTTGTCAGCGGCGCCCTTTCCAGCGATCGCCGCGATGATGGAGACCGCCGCCGTGCCGTCCCTCATCGAGCCGGCGAAGGCGCTGGATGCCGGCACCCTCGAGATTCCACCGGCGCTCGGGCGCATCACCGCCGCCTGGCGTCCTGACCGCCCCTCGGAAAGACCCACGCTGATCGTGATCCAGGATGCGCACGCGAACCCCGAAGCACAGCGCCTGGAATCATCGCTGATTGCGTATCTGAGGGAGGTTTATGGCATCCGTCTGGTCCTGACGGAAGGCGCCGCAGGGCACTGCGACACTGAACTGTATTCGAGTTTTCCGGACGCTCCGAGTACCGAGCAAGTTGCCGCCGCGTTCCGCGATGAGGCGCTCTTCACAGGCGCCGAGTATGACGCGATCACGCATCCCGGGCAGGTGAGTCTTTGGGGCGTCGAGGACGCGCCGCTCTACTTCGACCACGTTAAGGCGCAGCAGGAAGCTTTCGCCGAAGAAGCCCAGGCTTCGGCGCTGCTGCAGCGGCTCAGCCAGGGTTTGGAGGAGCGTGCCGCGGCGACTTATCCGGCGGAGCTGACTCGA
>JAHFGY010000040.1 GCA_023247195.1 Candidatus Omnitrophota bacterium
CTGCTCATCACCGCTGATCTTTGGAAGATCCGATTTGCAATCGATCGTGGCTATTATGTGGTTGCGCGTCAGCTCATTGCGAACAAGCTCCACCGAATTCGAGAGCAGCTGGCGCACGTCCAGAGGCATTCGATTTAGCTTGCTGTCCGAAGAAAAATCCAATACCCCCCGGATGATGGTATCCGCGCGGCCCACAGCCTCCTTCATCGCAACCAATACCTGAACATCGGGTTTGGACGCCTCGCTGTCCTGCTGACGGTTCTTCAAGTAATCCACTCCCATCAAAATAGTTGCCAGCGGGTTAAGCACCTCATGCGCCGTACCAGCGGCCAACCGTCCGACCGACTTCATCTTCTCCGCTTGAATCAGCTGGATCTGGGTCGACTTGAGCTCGATATGAGACTTAGCCAAATCAATATATGCTTGGTCTTTGGCTCGCTGAAGCCGGCGCCGCTCCTCAAGAATCGCGGTGAAGACCAGGCTGGACAAGAGATGTACCCCCAAAAATTCTTGCACGAGCAAAACGCGGTAAGCATCGCTGGGGTAAGGGGCGAACAATCCCACGCTTTGTGATGCGCTCCACACCGCAATCAGCGTGAGAATAAGGCTGACGCTGCTCATTCCCCTGAGGCCGAAACTGATGGCCGCCCACGCCAGCAAGGGAAAGAGAAGATAAGTCGCGGCAGGGTGGCCGCTCAATTGAGGAATGCTGCCGGAAAAAACGACCTCCGCCACGAACAGAGTCGCGGCCAATAGCGCGCCCCATCGAATTTTTTCCTGCAGTTGTCCGAGGTTGCTCGTTCTGCCTGGCGTTGGCGTAAGCCAAGCCACAACGATGGGCACGACGGCCAGCATGCTGATCGCATCCGAGGCCATCGCGACATGCCATGTGTTCCAGAATAAAATATCCAGGGATGTGAATATGGTCGCGCTCGCGAGCGTGAATAGGAAAGCGAAAAAGGCTGAACAAGTGAATGCAACGATGATGAACACGAGCGCCTGGCGCAGCGAGGAAAATCGGCAACTGCCGCAAAACTGTTCCAAAAACAGAGAGGCAACCAGCGCCTCGGCTGAATGGATGATGGCAAACGCGCTCGACATCTCCCAGCCCTTACCGGCTATGAGGTAGGCCAACGCGCACGAAACGGTCGCAGTCAGAGCCAGCGGCAGCCGGTCCGAACGGGGAACCATGATGAGAACGCCTAAGAGCAGCCCAGTCGGCGGCCAGAAAGCCACGACCCGCTCCGGGTGAGTCAGCAAGGTGATACCGACGCCGGCGCTTAGAAAATGAATAACGAAGAGAACGAAACAACGGAAAACGAGGGAATAAGCGAAGACAGACTCCCCTGCGGGGTCTTCAGAGCGCGAAACACCCTTCATTTCGGATGATTATAGGGTGCCGTATCAGGCAGATGCAAGCTATTGGAAGAGCCGGATGCGGCGACCCACCCTCCGGCCAAGAGCGGCGCGGTAGATGACTTGGGCAAGCGCTACGTCGTGGATCGCCAGGCCGGTGGAATCGAAAACCGTAATATCTTCCTTTTTCCGACGGCCAGGCTTCTTGCCCAGCAGCACTTCTCCCAAGCTGGCTTGGATCGCGTCCGCCCGGAATTGCCCGAGCGTTACCGGCACATTGATCTCGCCGCCATGAATGGATTGCTCGCGCTCATCCACGATCACCACCGCGCGTCTCAAAATGGCGGGGTCCAGCTCTTGCTTGCCCGGGCCGTCCGCGCCGACCGCGTTGATATGCGCGCCGGGCGCGATCCAACGGTTGTCCACAATCGGCTGGCGCGACGGCGTCAACGTTGTAACTATATCGCTTCCCTTCACCGCTTGCTCGATGCTTGCGACCGACTGCCATTCGATCTTCTTGAGCACGCCCGCCATCTTGCGGCAAAACGCGTCAGCTTCTCCCTTTAAAAATCCCCAGACGCGCACGGTCTGGATTTTGCGCACCTGGGCCAGAGCCGTCATTTGCGCATCGGCCTGCGCGCCGCAGCCGATAAGCGCGACGATGCGGCTGTCGGGCCGCGCCAAGCAATCCGCGGCCACCGCCGCCGCGGCAGCGGTCCGCAATTTCGTGATCAAGAGCCCGTCCATGACCGCCAACGGCCGCCCGGTAGCCGGATCGTTGAGCAGCATGACCGCCATCACGGACGGCAGCCCGCGCTTCGGATTGCGGGGATGCACGTTCACCCATTTCAGGCCGGCCGCGGACTGGCTCATAATCGCCGCGGGCATGGCGCGAAAATCACCTTCGGCAAGCTGAAGATAAACTTTGGGAGGCATCAGCGTTTCGCCGCGCGCTTGGGCGAGAAAGGCCTCGCGAACCGCACGGATCGCGGTGCGCGTGTCGGCCAAGCGCTCAATTTCCCGTTGCGTGAGAATAAGGGTCGATGTTTCCATGCCTCACCGCCGTAAAAGGACGATGCCGGCCACGAGTAGAATGATCGACTTCGGCGGCAGCGCGCCCCAAATGGACGCTGTCAGAAGCGCCCATGCATATGCGCTCATGTCGCTCTTTCATCCTCCTGGCGGAATTGCTGCCACAGCCGTCGGAAGCGGGTCTCATAAATCAGGTGGTAGAGCGCTTCCTTGTCGGGAAAAATCCTCGCCACCTCTTGGCGCAAGGCTTCTTGCTTGATTTCGATGTCAATATGCGGCACGTCGCCGGAAACGATCATCTCGCTGATCCGGTCCGCCATGCGGCCGAGCCGCCTCACCTCTTCGTCCTCGTTGCAGAACGCTTCAAGGCGGGCGATAAGCTCCTCTTCGACTACTTTGTAATTCGACGTTGTCAGCGGGATCAGCTCCACGTCCCGACGGTGCTTCAGTGCCACGAGAAACGGCAGCGGCGCCACGCTTGCCGTGGCCACGATCGAAGGGCCTTTATCAAAAGCTTCCAGGACCGCTTGCTCTAATTTCTGCGACATCAGCTCCATGCGGCCAAGCTCGTCCAAAAGTATCAGCGCCGCCATCTTAACGCCGCGCTGAAGAAGCGGGATCGCCGTGTCTTCCAAAATGGATACATTCACATGATAGGGGCCGACGCGCGGACCTTCAACCCGATGGCGGTGTGCCAGGAGCATCTGCCGGCCGTCCAGGCAGCTCAGCCAAAAACCCAGCCGCTGGCCGCCTTCGCGATGCTCTTCCGTGAAGAAGCCTTCGATGGCGTGAGCACGCAGCGCCTGGGAGAGGCGCTTGATAAGGGTGGTCTTGCCGCTACCGGGGCGGCCGACAATCAAAATGTGCTTCACCGTTCAACCGCGAAGCGCGCTATTCCAGCGGCAGGCGCTCGTTTGCTTTGGTCCGATCAAAGTAGTCCAATGTCGGCAGG
This sequence comes from Candidatus Omnitrophota bacterium, assembly GCA_023247195.1. Taxonomy (GTDB): domain Bacteria; phylum Omnitrophota; class Gorgyraeia; order Aquiviventales; family Aquiviventaceae; genus JAHFGY01. The sequence goes on from JAHFGY010000040.1 coordinate 3,341, forward strand.
ATCGGGCAGTCGCCTTCGATCGGGAACGGGAACGTCAGAAGCTCGAACGCTCCCACGATAGTGCGCTGGAAAGCCTTGCCGACGCCCAGCGCGGTGCCCGCAAAGAAATCGCCCGCGGAATCATTTGTCTTTCCGGTGCGCTTGCCGATCTGCAGCGGAATTTCCATCCAGCCGGCCAGGAAATTTCCGGTTCCTCGGCCCAGCTTGTTCAGGATCTGGCCGTTGCGCTTTGAGCACGGGATGCCGGCGGTTTTGGGGGGCGCGACCGGCGCGGGCAGCGATTCCGGCTGCACAACCGCAACCGGCTCAGGAGCGGCCACCGGGACAGGAGCCGGAGCTTGCTGCTGGATCACCGGTGCGGCTTGAATCTGAATCTGCTTACCGCGGGGAGCCGCAAGCGTCTCTTTCTGACCCCCGATGGAGAACGGGTCCGCAAATGCCTGCGTACCGCCAGCCGCCACTACGACAACGCATGCTCCAGCAATCCATAAACGTACCTTCATTTATTTCTCCTGTTGTCCGGCCAGTACCCATCGGCGCGCAGGCTCACGGCCCGGTCTGCGCCGATAATCACGTGATCCAAAACCTCGATGCCGAGAAGCGCTCCGGCCTCTATCAATCGCCGTGTCAGCGAAACGTCCGCATCAGACGGCTGCGGATCGCCCGAAGGATGATTGTGCGCCAGAATAACCGCCGCGGCCGAAGCCTGGATCGCCTCGCGAAAAAGCTCGCGCGGGTGCACCACGGTCGCCGACAAGCTGCCGATGGCGATGGTGCTCAGGCGGATCAACTGCCGGCGCGTGTCCAGCAGCAGGGCGACAAAGTGCTCCTTCTTTCTTCCCCGCAGTTTGGGGAGCAGGAAGTCGACCGCGGCTTTATTGGAATCCACGACGGTCTGCGGGCCGGCGCCAGGCCGACCGCCGCGGCGCGCCAGCTCAAAAGCGGCCTTTAATTGGATAGCTTTGACCGAGCCAATGCCTCGGATGCGAGACAGCTGCTCGACCGACGAGTCCGATAATCCGGACAAAGAACCGAAAGAGCCGAGAAGCCGTTGAGCTTGCAAAAGCACGGACTCGCCTGACGAGCCCCTACCGAGAAGACATGCGAGCAGTTCTTGATCGGCGAGCGCCTCCGCGCCGAGGCGCAAAAGCCGCTCGCGCGGACGCTCTGTTTCGGGAAGATCGAGGACGGACCAGCGACGCTCAGCCATCTTGAGAGTAGGTTATCTTACCATATTCCGTCGCATCCACGACGACCGTTGATCGCGCCAGCCGGTCGCCCCAATGGTGGCCCTGAGAGTCATGCAATAAGTAGTAAAGCCCGGTCAGCGCGGTCACGGCATTCATCACCGGGATGACCCAGAGCACGTTGCGGACAGCGGACTCGCCGAACGTGCAGGAGTGTCCGTCGGACGCGACGATGACTCGCAAGCGCATGAGCCGCTTGCCGATGCTCTGACCGTTGAAAAGTCCGTCGCGCAAAAGCCAATAGCCGGTGCCGGCAAGCCAGCCCAGCCCGCCGAACACGATGCCCAGCCCCAGCGTTACCACGGAATCGACCAGCCAAGCCGCGATGCGCGTGCGTGGAAAAGCCAGCTGGGTATCCACTGTTTGTCGTGTATCCATGGCTCGCCTCCTTACGGTAAACTAGCAGAACGGAGGAGAAAAAGACACCATGCGTAAGCGGGTCGGTGTGTTGATTGCGGGTGCGTTGTTCGTCGCCGGTGCGGGTGTTGATCCTGCCAAGACGAGCAGTCCCTCGGTTCCGGTTACGCTCGTGGACGCCACATGCGAAAAGAGCCGCGTCGAGAACTTCATGGTTTTTGTCCGCGGCGCAATTGATACCGCGTCGCTGACCACCTGCCACACCGAGCAAGCAAAAGAAGCCAAGCCGTTTCTTGAAAAAGCGCCCTCAGCCACCCTGCCTTTGCTCTTCATCGATCCTTCTATCGACAAACACCCCGCCTATGCCGCGCTGGTACAAGCGGGCAAGATTCAACCGGTAAAAGGAGGCTTCCTGGGCAGCGAATCTTATTTCTCCCCGGTTTCCGGCCGGTACCTTCGCGGCCGGCCGCGCAAACCCGGCGAGCTGGCGGTTTTCGGCATGGCCTTCTGCCCCGCGAGCCAGAGGGTGGAACGGCTGCTTTTGAATTTTCGCCAGGCGCAAGCTGAGCCCGGCTTCACTCTCCAACTGCGCTTCTTGGTCACGGAAACCGGCGGCAGCCTTTTTTCATTCCACGGAAAAGAGGAGCTCTGGGAAGACGGGCTTCAGGCAATTATCCAGCGGGATCACCCGGAACGCTTGCGGGATTATTTGCTCGCTCGGCAGGATTTGCATGCGCCGCAGACAATTGCCGTGGCCGGCCTGGACGCTGCCGAGCTGTCGGCAAAAGGAGGCGAAGGCCTTTCGCTTCTGAAAGAGGATGCCGCGCTGGCAAAGGAGCTGAGATTGGCCGATGGCCCGGTTTTCCTTTGGGAGAACCAATACGTGATCTACCTGCCGCAGGGGCTGGTCTGGTATGCGCCTTTTGAAAGACTCCCCCTGCTGCAGCCGCTCACAGGCGGATGCGGGCCAGGATGGGGTCAGGCGCAACAAGCGAACGGCCTCGGCGGTGAGACCGAATCGCCTTCCGGCGGATGCGCGGGCAACTGCGCCGCGGCCCAATCCGGAGTGTTAGTCCCTTAGGGCTCGCACGTGCGCCGCGACGCTCGAAGCGAGCGCATTCAACGCGTAGCCGCCTTCCAGCACGGAAACGATCCGGCCCTTGGCATGCCGCGCGGCAATGTCGCGCACGATCGTGGTTAAGCGCGCATAGCCCTGTTCCGTAAAACGGGGATGGAAAAACAGAGCAACCCGGCGAGCCATGGCGAAGAGCTACCACACCAGCTGGAACAACTCGCGGATTTTGCCGCCGACGCTGGGCGAGGTCATAAGCGATTCGCCGATCAGAAGTCCGTGGACCCCGAGTTGCTGCATCCGCTGCACGTCCTGCGGCGTATGGATGCCGCTCTCAGCGATGACAACAATACCTTTGGGGATCTTGGGCATGAGCCTCGTGGATAAGGACAGGTCCATGGCCAGCGAGTCCAGGTCGCGGTGGTTGATGCCGATTACTTTGGCGCCCGCTCGAAGCGCCGCGGGCAGCTCGGCTTCCGCGTGGACCTCAACGAGCGCGGCCAGTTCCAGCTGGTGAGCCGCTTCCAAACAGGCCTTGAGCTGCGGCTCATCCAGGATGCGGACAATGAGCAGCACCGCATCCGCGCCATGAAGCGCCGCTTCGTAAACCTGGTACGGCTCCAGCACAAAATCTTTTCGCAGCGCAGGCAGCTCGGTGAACGACTTGGCTTCCCTCAAATACTCCAGCCTTCCGCCGAAAAAAATCTGGTCCGTCAAAACCGATAGAGCGGATGCGCCGGCCTCTTCCATTTCCTGGGCAAGGCTCACCGGATCAAAGCGTTCCCGCAGCAAGCCGCGCGAAGGGGATTGGCGCTTGAGCTCAGCGATCAGGTGAAGGCGTCCGGGCTCGGACAAAGCGGCGAAGAAATCGCGCTCGGCTTTCCGGCGGCTGACTTGCTCTTTCAAAGCCTCGAGCGGCTGCTTCTTTTTCGCCGCGTCGAGCTCTTTGCGCTTCTGCGCGAGGATGGCGTCGAGGATCATCGCCATCACTGGGTGAGCGCGCGGACGCGGCCCAGGATTTCGCGGGCGCGGCCCGAATCCAGCGCTTCGGAGGCCAGCAGCGCGGCGGTGCCGAAGCTGTCCGCGCGGCCGGCAACGAAAAGAGCGCAGGCGGCATTCGCAATAACCATGTCGCGCGCGGCGGACGGCATTCCGTTCAAAATATCCGCGGCGATCGCCGCGTTGCGCTCCGGATCGCCTCCCGCAACGCTATCCGATGGATAAACCGGCAAGCCGAAGTCCGACGGATCAAAGCGCATCGGGCGGATCTCGCCGGATTCGACTTCCAGCGCGCGCGTCGGACCGCTCACGGATACTTCATCCAATCCTTCTTCGCCGAAAACGACCAGCGACCGGCGGCGTTCGAGCCGCAGCAGCGCCTCGGCCATGGGCTGCAGGAAACGCTCCTCGGCGACTCCCAAAACTTGGAATGCGATCGGCGCGGGATTGGCCAGCGGCCCGATGAGGTTGAAGATCGTGCGCTTAGCCAGCGTCTTGCGGATAGAAGCAACGGCTTTCATGGCCGGGTGGAACCGCGGAGCAAAGCAGAATCCGAACCCGGTTTCTTCCACGCACCGGCTCACTTGCTCCGGCGTCGCGTTCAGGTTAACGCCCATGGCTTCGAGCAAATCCGCGCTGCCGCACCGGCTGGACGCCGCGCGGTTGCCGTGCTTGACCACGCGCGCTCCCGCGCCCGCGGCGGCAAGCGCGGCCAGCGTCGAGGCGTTGAAGGTGCCCCGCCCGTCTCCGCCTGTGCCGCACGTGTCACACAGGTCTTCGATATCCGCAAGCGGAAGCTTGACCGCGTGCTCGCGCAGGACTTGCGCGGCCGCGGCGATCTCTTCCCCGGTCTCGCCGCGATCCGCGAGCGTGGTCAGGAACTCCCGGATTTCCGGCTCGGGCAAGCTGCCGGACATGATGGCTTGCATGGCCTGGGCCATGGCTTTGCCCGTGAGCGGACGAGCGTAGGCGTTCATCGGCTCACCCTGCGCGTTTGCGCGTTCGAAAACGCTTGGCCAGCCCCACGAAATTCCTGAGCAAGCTCTTGCCCGACTCGGTAAGGATCGATTCCGGATGGAACTGGACGCCGTACACCGGGAGCTTGGCGTGCTGCAGGCCCATGATTTCCTTTTCCTGGGTCCAGGCGGTGACGGAAAGCTCTTTAGGCAGCGACTCCCGCTTCACGATCAGCGAATGGTAGCGCGTGGCTTCAAAAGGATTCGGCAGCTCGGCGAAAACGCCGCTGCCTTTGTGAAAAATGCGCGATGTCTTGCCGTGCATGGGACGGGTCGCGCGGACCACTTCCCCGCCAAAAACCTCTCCGATGCACTGATGGCCCAGGCACACGCCGAGGATCGGCACGCGGCCGCTGAACGTCCGGATCAGCTCATTGGATACCCCCGCATCGGCCGGCCGCCCCGGCCCCGGAGAGATCACGATCGCGGACGGCTTGAGCTTCGCCGCGCCCGTCGCGGTGATCTGATCGTTGCGCTTGACCGTCAGGTCCTCGCCCAGCTCGCCGAAATACTGCACGAGGTTATAGGTAAAAGAGTCGTAATTATCGATCATAAGGATCATCGAAGGCCCTCGTTCTTGTCGAGCGAGCCGGCCTCGGTTCGTTCGATCGCCAGCAGCATGCCGCGCGACTTGTTGAGCGTTTCCTCGTACTCGCGCTCCGGCTGCGAATCCGCCACGATGCCGGCTCCGGCTTGAACATACGCCTGGCCGTCCTTTAGGAGGATCGTCCGGATCGTGATGCAGGTGTCTGTGTTCCCGGAAAAACTGATGTAACCCACGGCGCCCGCGTACGGCCCCCGGCCCTGGCGCTCCAACTCCGCGATGATTTCCATGGCGCGCACCTTCGGAGCGCCGGTCACCGTGCCCGCGGGAAACGCCGCGCGCAGCACGTCGTAAGCGTTCTTGCCCGGCTTGAGGCGGGCTGTCACGCTGCTGACCAAGTGAAGCACGTGCGAATATTTCTCAACCACCATGAGCTCCGGCGTTTGCACCGAGCCTATCTGGGCCACGCGGCCCAGGTCGTTGCGCCCCAGGTCCACGAGCATGAGGTGCTCGGCCCGCTCCTTGATGCTGGTGCGCAGTTGCTGAACCAGCCGCTCTTCTTCCCGGCTGTCGCGGCCTCGCGGCCGCGTGCCCGCGATCGGACGTGTTTCGAGCTTGCCGTCTTCGCAGCGCACGAGCATCTCCGGCGAAGAGCCGACAAGCGCCAAGCCGCCCAGCCGCAGCAGGAACATGTAGGGCGATGGGTTGAGCGAGCGCAGCACGCGGTACAGATCGATCGGATCTTTGTCAAAAGGTCGCTGGAAACGCTGCGAGAGCACGACCTGGATAATGTCGCCGTCGCGGATGTAAGTTTTTGCCCGCTTCACGCGGCGCACGAACTCGTCGCGGGTTACGTTTGAGCTGACCGGCTTCACCGGCGCGCGCTTTCGCGACGGCCGCGGTTTCGGGAGCGGCTTGCGCAATTGCGCGGCCATGGCGCGAATCCGCTCGGTTGCTTGTGCGTACGCGGCGCGCGGGCTCTGCTTATCGATAATCGCGTTGGCCACCAGGAGCAACCGATGGCGCGCATGATCAAAGATGGCCATGGTGTCGCTGAGCATGAGCAGCGTGTCCGGCAGCGCCAGATCCGGATCCGCGGGCTCAGGTACGGGCTCGATAAAGCGCACCACATCGTAGCCCAGGTAGCCGACCAGCCCGCCGCAGAACCGCGGCAGGTCCGCAAGCGCGACCGCGCGGAAACGGCGCATGAGCTTTTCAATTTCTCTCAGCGGGTCGGTCTTGGTCTCAAAGCGTTTCACCGATATCCGGCCGTTGCGGCCGGTTTCGGAAATTTCGACGTGCCGGCCGGTGCTGCTGAACACCAGCCGCGGCGAGGTGCCGATGAACGAAAAACGCGCGACTTTTTCCGAGCCTTCCACCGACTCCAGCAAATAGCTGAACCGGCCGTCGTCGAGCTTGAGAAATGCGCTCACCGGCGTTTCCATGTCCGCCAGGAGCTCGCCGTAAACCGGAACGACGTTCCCCTTGCGCGACAAGCGCTCGAATTCGCGCCGCGACGGGAAGATCTCCATCAGCCGGGCTTCTTATACACTTTCGCCGGATCGAAAACGCGCTTGCCGCGCGCCGCCATCTTGCCGTTGGGCATCAACTGCCGGAAATAGCACGTGAAGTGGCCGGTATGGCAAGCGGCCACGTTCTGGCGCACCTGCAACAGCATGGATTTGCCTTCGCAATCGATCGTGACCCGCTTGATGGTCTGCGTATTGCCCGATGTCTCGCCCTTGAGCATGAGGCGGTTCTGGGACCGGCGGAACACATACACCATTCCCTCTTCCAGGCTTTTGCGGATCGCCTCGATGTTCATGTAGCAGAGGGTGAGCACTTCTTTGGAAGCCGTATCCTGAATCACCGCCGGGATAAGCCCCTTCTCGTCGAATTGCACCGCGGTCAGCAGGGTCTCGATTCCAAATGGCTGCGCGATGCTCTTTTTCTGTGTCATGGCCGCACGGACACTCCCTTCTTTCGCAGGAAATCCTTCACATCCTTGACGTTCAATTCCCCGAAATGGAAAAGCGAGGCCGCCAACGCGGCGTCCGCCCCTCCCTCGGTCAATGCTTGGAAAAAATGCTCCAAACTGCCCGCGCCGCCGGATGCGATCACCGGAATCGGCACCGCCTCGGCCACGGCGCGCGTGAGGCGCACGTCATAGCCCGCCTTAGTGCCGTCACAGTCCATGCTGGTGAGCAGGATCTCGCCCGCGCCGAGCGATTCGGCCTCGCGCGCCCAAGCCACGGCGTCCCGCCCGGTCGGTTTACGGCCGCCGTGCGTGTAGACTTCCCAACCGCCTTCCTTGCGGCGCGCGTCGATCGCCACCACGATGCACTGGCACCCGAACCGCTCAGACGCCTCGCGGATCAATTCAGGCCGCTCGATCGCGCTCGTGTTCAGCGAGACCTTGTCCGCGCCCGCGTGCAGCAACGTGCGCACGTCGTCCACGGACCGCACGCCGCCACCCACGGTCAACGGCATGAAAGCGACCGCGGCGGTGCGCTCGACCACGTCGAGCAGAATGGCCCTCTCGTCGGAGCTGGCCGTGATGTCCAAGAAAACAAGCTCATCCGCGCCCGCGTCGTTGTAAGCCTTGGCCGCTTCCACCGGATCGCCCGCGTCCCGCAGCGACACAAACTTCACGCCTTTGACCACGCGGCCGGCGGTGACGTCCAAACAGGGAATGATGCGCTTGGCCAGCATCGACGGTCAGCGCAACGCCGCAAGCGCTTCAGCCAAATCAATGGAATGCTCGTACAGCGCCTTGCCCACGATCGCGCCGATCACGCCGCGCGGCTCAAGCGGTTTGAGCCGGCGCAAGTCTTGCTGCGATGATACGCCGCCGGAAACGATCAATCCCTTTGGCTTCACGTCGAGCACATCGTTCATGAGCTGCAGATTCGGCCCGTGCATCATGCCGTCGCGCGCTACGTCGGTGCAGATCAACGTGGCCACGCCGAGCCCAACCATTTCTTTGGCTAAGCCCACGGCCGTAACCGCGGTGCCTTCTACCCACCCGCGCGAGACCACTTGCCCGGCCTTGGCGTCGATCGCGACCGCGATCTTATCGCCGTACTGTTTCACCGCTTCCTTCACAAATGCCGGATCCTCGCACGCTTTGGTGCCCAGCACCACGCGCGAAGCGCCGATGGCCATGGCCTGGTGAAGGGCTTCCGCAGTGCGGATGCCGCCGCTGAGCTCAACCGAAATGCCGCACGCTTCGATGATCTTTTTCGCGATCGGCAGGTTCACATACGTCCCGTCAAAAGCGCCGTTGAGGTCCACGACGTGCAGCCACGTGGCTCCTTGCGACGCCCAGTGCTGCGCCATGCCCACGGGGTCGTCCGAATACACGGTGACCTCATCGCGCTTGCCTTGCACCAGCCGCACCACGCGGCCATCCAAAAGATCAATTGCGGGCAAAACGATCATGATGCAAAGCGCTTAAGCAAAGCCAAGCCGGCTGTCTGGCTTTTTTCCGGGTGAAATTGGGTTGCGGCAATCGAGCCGGATTCGATCATAGCCGGAAACGCCACGCCATAGTCGGTTTCCAATTGCACGATCGCGCGGTCTTGCGGCTCGGCATAGTACGAGTGCACGAAGTAAAAGAAGCTGCCGTCGGCGAGCCCGTTGACCAGCGCCGAAGGCGGCGCGCTCGTGCGCTTAACCTGGTTCCAGCCCATGTGCGGCACTTTGCGCTCAGGCGCGTCCGCAAACCGCCGAACTGTTCCCTTAAGCAGCCCCAGCCCTTTTACGCGACCGCCTTCTTCGCTCCACTCAAACAACAATTGCAGCCCCAGGCAAATCCCCAGGAATGGCCGTCCCGAAGCGGCGTGCGAGCGCACCGGCTCGAGCAACCCGCGTGACTCGAGCTCTTGCATCGCGGAGCCGAAAGCCCCCACGCCCGGCAGGATCAACCGTTCGGCTGAAGCAACTTCCTGCGGCTTGGAGGAGATGCGGGCAGGCGCGCCGAGCGTTTTCAGCGCGTTCGTCACGCTTCTCAAGTTGCCCATGCCGTAGTCCACGATCGTGATCATTCGAGCTTTCCTTTTGAGGATGGAACACCCTTCACGCGCGGATCAATGGACGTGGCTTCGTCCAGCGCGCGGCCGAGCGCCTTAAAGACCGCTTCAAGCGTGTGGTGGAAATCATCGCCCGCGAGCACGTCCACGTGCAGCGTGATTCGGCACGTGCGCACAAACGATTCCAAAAAGTGCTCGGCATCGCCCCAGCTGTACGTCGTGCTCTTGGCTCCCCACGACGGCTTGGCTTCCTCGCCGCGGCCATCGCGCAAAACCAATTTTGGCCGACCGGAAATATCCAGCACCACGCGCGCCAGAGCTTCGTCCATGGGCACGTACTTCGCGCTCATGCGGCGGATTCCCTTGCGCTCGCCCAATGCCTTGTCGAACGCCTGGCCGAGCACGAGCCCGATGTCTTCATTTGTGTGGTGCAGATCAATGTCCAGATCGCCCGAAGCCTTGACGCTTAAATCAAACAACCCGTGCACGCCCATCAACGTGAGCATGTGATCGAGGAACGGGATGCCGGTCTTGGCCTCGCACTTGCCGCTGCCGTCCACGTTCAGGCTCACGGCGATCTGCGTTTCCTTTGTCTTCCGATCCACTTTAGCCTGCCGCGCTTTAGCCATTCCTCACCCCGTCAGCCTCACTTTGACCGCGTCAAAATGCTTTGGCATGTTCTCAATGGTTGTCAGCCGCTCCAACACTTCGCGGTTTCTTTCCAAAGCCTTCTTGGTATACGCCACGAGATGCGTGCGCCGGACAAAATCGTCGATACCCAAGCCTGAGAAAGCCCGCGCCGAGCCGCCCGTGGGCAGCACGTGGCTCGGGCCCGCAATATAGTCGCCCACCGTGGTCGGCGAATAAGGGCCGATGAAAATCGCGCCCGCGTGCCGGATGCGCTTGACCAGCTTTTGCGGCGCGCGCGTGAGCAAGCCCAAGTGCTCGGGCGCAAGCTGGTTCACCACGTCCACCGCCTCGTCCAAGTTTTTCACGAGAAGGCAATAGCCGCCGGGAATCTGCTTGCGCGCCAATCGCGCGAGCGGCTTCGAGTTCGTGATCAGGAAACAAATGCCGCCGATGTGCTCGGCCTCGCCTTGCAAATCCGCCATGACATAATCCGGGTGCGCGAACCGGTCAGCGATCACCGCAATTTCCGACGGGCCGGCGATGGTGTCAATGGCGGTGAATCCAAACACCTGCCGCTTGGCCTCGGCCACGAACGAATTGCCAGGGCCCACGATCTTATCCGCTTTCGGGATGGTCTTGGTGCCGAACGCCATGGCCGCGATGGCCTGCGCGCCGCCCATCTTGTAGATCTCGTCCACGCCCAGCAAGCTGGCTACCGCAAGGATGTGCGGGTCCACGCCCCCGTGCGGCTTGGGCGGCGTTGCCATGATGATGCGCCGAACGCCGGCTTGCTGCGCGGGCACGACCGTCATGTAAACGGTCGAAAGCAGGCTGGCTGTGCCTGCGGGGATATATACACCCACGGTGTCGATCGCGTCGAATTTCTCGCCGAGCGCCACCCCGTCGGCATCCACCATGCGCACAGGCTTTAGCCGCGGCCGGGCATAAAAGGTTCGAACGTTCTGGATAACGGCCTTCAGCTGGGTCATGAGGCTCGGGTCCAGGTTCTGGAACGCGCCTGAAATCTCCGCCTGGGTGACCCGAAGGTCTTTGGAAGCCAGCTTCACCTTGTCAAAACGCCGCGTGTAGCGAAGGAGCGCGCTGTCGCCGTGGGCGTACACATCCTCGATGATGCGGCGCACCGCATCCTCGACCCTGCGCCGGCGCACAAGCTGACGGTTGCACAGCTGCTGCCAGACCTTGCCATTGCGCGAAAGGATCTTCATGCTTTCTCCAACGCTTCGCGGACCAGCGCCTCGGCGCGGGAAAGCGCCTCGGGGATACGCGATACATTCTTGCCGCCGGCTTGAGCGAAGTCAGGCCTGCCGCCGCCGCTGCCTTCGGTGATCAACGAAACGGTTTTCAATACTTGTCCGGCGTGCACTTTCTTGGAAGTTTGCGGCGTAACAGCCATGACCCAAGCCACTTGGTCGTTCTCGCTTGATACCAGCAGGACCACTCCTTCCCCGCTCAATGTGCCGCGCACGGCGTCGGCCAAGACCTTGAGCCCTTCCCGGTCTAGGCGCTCGATGCGCGCCGCAATATAAGCCGCGCCGTTGATCGCCCGGCCTGTGGCCTTGAGCCGCTCAGCCTGCACGACCGCAAGCTCGGCTTGCATAGCGGATCGCTTGCGCTCGCCGGCTTTCAATTGCTCGAGCAAATCATCGATCGCCGGCAGCAGCTCGCGTCCGGGCCGTCCCAGCTTCCTTGCCGCTTCAACGAGCAGGCGCGACTCGGCCTGCTGCTCATGCGACGCCGCGTCGCCCACGAGCGCTTCGATGCGCCGCGTGCCCGCGGCAATGGAGCTCTCGGAAACAATCTTGAACGTGCCCACGAACCCGGTGTGCCGCAAGTGGGTGCCGCCGCACAGCTCGCGCGAGTAATCGCCGATGGAAACCACGCGCACCTGATCGCCGTACTTTTCGCCGAACATCGCGATCGCGCCGGCCGCCTTGGCTTGCGCGATGGCCATTTCCTTGGTCGATACTTCATCCGCGAGCCGCACGCGCGCGTTCACCGCGGCCTCCAACTGGAATCGTTGGTCTTCGTGCAGCCCCTTGGCCGCGGCAAAATCAAACCGCAGCCGGTCGGCCTCCACGTAGGAACCGGCCTGCACGGATTCCGGTCCGAGCACTTTGTGCAGCGCCC
>JAHFGY010000159.1 GCA_023247195.1 Candidatus Omnitrophota bacterium
CGAACAGCCGGCGGCCCGCCGATGATAAACGTCCCGCAAACCGCTTCCGGCTTCTCGCCGCACAGCCGGAAACCCTCGACCAAGTCATCGATGTACGTGAGCTGGTACAAACTCTTGCCCGACCCGACCATCACGAACCGCTTCTTCGCGATCGCGCGGAAGAGTTTGAGAAAACGCGTGTCGCCGGGCCCGAAGATGCCGACCGGCCGCACGATCACGATATCCATTCCCTTTTGGCGGTAAGTCTCAACCAAACGTTCTCCGTCGACCTTGCTTTGCTGGTAAGCATCGCGGGGCGCGAAATCGCACGTTTCGTCCGCCGGCGGGTTCTTGATGTTGCCGTGCACGCCCACGGTGCTGGTGTGCACGATGCGGCGCACGCGGTGCCGCTTGGCCGCTTCGAGGATCGTGCGCGTGCCCTCCACGTTCACCTCATGAAACAACTTGTCCGAAGCGACATCCGAGCGGTAAAGCGCGGCCACGTGGTAAATCGTGTCCACGCCGGCCACGGCTTGATCAACGGCTGACGCGTTGGCCAAGTCTCCCTCGACGACTTTGAATCCCAGAGAGCGCAGCCCGTCGGCCTTTTCCTTGGAGCGGATGAGCAAACGGACGTCGTAGCCGTCCGCTTGCAAGCGGCGGGCCAAGTAGCCGCCCGTGAAACCGCTACCTCCGGTCACCAATATGGATGAATCGCTCATTGTGCTTTTTCTCGTCGAGACAAACGGCTAAACGCAGAAACCTGTTTGGTTACTTTGTTGCCCAGATCATCAGGTGCCAGCCCCATTGCCGCGTTATGGCGCGCGGAAGCCCGTTGAACCCGGGCACGAAAACGCCGTTATATAAGGTAGCCTTCCAGCCGCGGTGCAGCTTGGTGGCCACGGGGAAACGCTCGGGCACGATCTTGACCTGCTTAAACGCTTTGAGCAGCGCTCGCGCCTCGGCCTGGCTGAACGTCCGGAACGCCGGCGCATCCACGTGCTCAAGACCGACCTTGGTTACCTTGGTCATGGCCATGAGCCACGAGTCGCGGTGATACAGCATGAAAATCGCCTGCCCGCCCGGCTTGAGCACGCGGTAAATTTCGCTGGCCATGCGTTGCGGATCCATGGTGTATTGCACGGCTCCGTGCGCGTAAACCACGTCGAAAGACGCGTCCGGGAACTTCATGGCTTCGGCGTTCATCATGAGCACCCGGCCCGAGGCTTTTTGTTGAGCCAAGTGCTTCTGCGCCAGCTCGACCGCGCGGGGCGAGAGATCGATGCCGGTTACCTCCGCGCCTCCCGCGGCAAACCGCGCCAAGTCCAGCCCAATACCGCAGCCGACTTCCAACACCTGTTTGCCGCGGTAAGCCTGAAAGTCCACAACCTTGGGCAAGTAGTCGAGCTTGTCGTATCGATAAGCGGCGAGGTCGGTGAACCATTGGTTCGAGCCGATCTCGGCTTTGGACATTTCCTGGTCGTGCAGGAAATGGTCCCAGTAGGTGCGTATCTCATCGAGGGTTGCCGGCGCGTCAGACGGTCGGCGCGCGGTCGATGTATCGCTCATGCCACATCTCCAACATCATCAAACACCACAAACGGTGAGCGTGATTTTCACGGCCTTCCAAATGCTCGCGCATCCAACGTCCGGCTTCCGCGGGCTGAACAAACCCGCTTTTAGCCAGCCGCGACGGCTTCAAGCATTCGATCATCATGGGCCGCAGCTCCTGCCGCAGCCAATTCTTCACCGGAATGCTGAATCCTTGCTTGGGCTTGCTCAACGTTTCAGCCGGAAGCAGCGGCCGCATGGCTTCCCGGAAAACAGCTTTTGTTTCTTTGCCGCGGATTTTCATCGATGACGGTATCCGCGCCGCGAGCTCGGCCACGCGCTGATCCAAAAGCGGCGCGCGCACTTCCAACGATGTGGCCATGCTCATGCGATCCACCTTCACTAAAATGTCATCCGGCAAATAGGTCGCGACGTCCACGGCCATGGCGCGGCCAAGCGGGTCCAGGTGCGCGTACTTTGCCGCGGCCTCAAGCACCGGCTCGTACCCGCTCCGGCCGCCGAGCTGCTCACGAAAAGCCGGTGTGTAAAGCCGCTGTTTGTCCCGCGCGTTCAGGAAAACCATCCAGCGCGCGTGGCCGATCGCTTCCGGGTGCTGCATGCCTTCGGTGAATCGCTTCACTTTATTGACCAAGCCCTTTTTCTGCGGCGTGGGGTGAAGCGCGCGCGAAATCGGCTCGATCATGCCCTGCCGCAAAAATCTCGGCAGGCGGGCGTACTTTTGGCTCATGGCTTGCGCCAGGTACGCGTCGTATCCGCCGAAAAGCTCGTCTCCCCCGTCGCCGCCGAGCGCAACGGTCACGCGCTGCTGCGCCATGCGGCATACCAAAAAGGTCGGGATCGCGGACACATCCGCGAATGGCTCGTCAAAATGGTCGACCAAACTCTCAGTCAATTCCACGGCATCCGCTTTGACCGTGAATTCCTCATGCTGCGTTTCGAACCGCTGGGCGATAAGGCGCGCGTAGTCGAGCTCGTTGTACGTCTGGTCTTCGAATCCGATGGAGAACGTCTTGATCGGGCCGGAAGTCACCTGCCGCATCAGCGCCACGAGCGCCGCGGAATCAATGCCGCCGCTGAGCAGCACGCCGAGCGGCACGTCCGCGATGAGCCGCAGCTTGACCGACTCGCGCAGCGTCTCGCGCAGCTCTTCGGCCCACTCGGCCATGGTGCGGGTCGGGTCCACTTTCGACGGAAATTCCCAGTACGGCTCGGTCCGCAGCTTGCCCTGCTCCCAAATCAACCGGTGCCCGGGCAGCAGCTTGCGGATCGCCTTAAAGAGCGTGCGCTCGCCCGGCACGTACTCGAACGTCATGAATTGATCCAGCGCGATCGGGTCCACCTCGCGCGGCATATCGCGGTGCACAAGAATGGACTTCATTTCCGATGCGAACAGCAGCCGGTCGCCGAGCACCGCGTAGTGCAGCGGCTTTTTGCCCAGCCGGTCGCGCGCCAGCAGCAATCGTTTGCGTTTCTCGTCCCACACGGCCAGCGCGAACATGCCGCGCAGCGATTCCACGCACCGCTCGCCGTATTCTTCGTACAAGTGCACGATCGCTTCGGTGTCGCTGTTCGTGCGGAACGTGTGGCCTTTGGCTTCCAATTGCGGCCGGAGCTCTTGGAAGTTGTAAATCTCGCCGTTCAAGATCACGTGAATGGTGTTGTCTTCATTTGAGATGGGCTGATGGCCGCCGGCAAGGTCGATGATGCTGAGTCGCCGCATGCCAAGCCCCGCGCCGGGCCCGGTCCAGAAGCCCTCGTCATTCGGTCCGCGGTGGCGCATGACGTCGCACATGGTCTGCAGGTACGCGCGGCTCGACGGCCGCGCGCCATCGCGAAAAGCCAGACCCGCTATGCCGCACATCCCGCCGCCTTCCATAAAAGCCCGTACACTTGCGCCACGCGCTCCCGGTACGTTGTTTCGCTGAATTCCTTGTCGGCCAGCTTCCGCCCGGCTTCGCCGATGCGACGCGCCAGAGACGGATCATTGAGCAGCTCAAGCATGGCCGCTCCGTAAGCCGCGGGCTCAGGCTTGGCGAGCCGCGCGACTTCGGGGCTTAAAACCTGCGTGTGCGTGTACAAGTCCGTCGCGACAATCGGTTTTCCGGATTTCAGGTACGCGTATAGCTTAAGCGGCGTGTTCGTGCCGGAAACGCGCGGCGAAGACAGCATGTCGGCGAGCGCGAGGTAGCCTTCGACTTCTTCCGGCTTCACGGTTCCCACAAAGACAATGCCTTCTTCCACGCCGTGCTCCTTGGCCCATGCGCGCTTTTGAGCAATTTCAGCTTCGCGTCCGCCCACGATGACCAGCCGGGCGTCCTTGCGCGCCTGATAAACAGGCACAAACCCCTCGAGCAGCAACTCCACGCCTTGGTACGGCTCAAAATTTCCCGTGTACACGATGCAAGGGTTGTTCGCCAGACCGTGTTTTTGCCGCAAAGCGCTCACGTGCGCCGCGCCGGAGTCCCCAGCGATGGTCGCCGCGTTCTCGATGGTCACCTGCGGCTTGGACGGCGCCACTTTGGTCACATACTCGGTAAGCGCCGGGCAGATCGTGATCAGCGCGTCGCTGCGGTGGATCGCCCACGCTTCCATGCGGTGCGCGAGGCCGCGCACCAGGGGCGCGTACGATTGCTTCCAATTGTCCAATTGCTGCGCAAGGCTTGAGTGCATGTCGTAGAGGTGCGGCACGCGGAAGATCGCGGCAAGCGTTGCCGCGATAAAAACCGCTTCCTCATGGGAATGAATCGCGTCGTAGCGCCGGCGCATCAGGCAGCCCAGCGCGACAAAGATCATGAAGAAATCCATGAGCAATTTCGGCGCGGACGGCCCGATCTTGATGCGCTTGAGCCCCAGCGGCTTCCACACGCGGATCACGCGCACTCCGGGAACGTCGATCGGCTCGCCGAGCGGGTAGGTGATGAGGTCGATGGTATAGCCGAGCGCTGAA
>JAHFGY010000160.1:0-2697 GCA_023247195.1 Candidatus Omnitrophota bacterium
GGGTCTGCCATTTGGCGATCGCGTTGTCCGCGATGCGGCCGAAGTCTTGCAGTCCCCATTCGATGGCTTCGTCGGACTCTGTGTGCGCAAGCAGCAACAATTCTTCCACGATGCGCGTCATGTCTGAGACCGTTTCGAGGTGGGTGCGGAGCACACGCTGGTATTCGTCGTTCTCCCGGGGCCGCCTGAGCGCCAGTTCCAGCTCGCCGCGCATCACCGTCAGCGGCGTGCGGAGCTCATGCGAGGCCGCTGAGCTGAACTGCCGCAGGCCGTTGAAAGCGCCTTCGAGCCGCGCGAGCATTTCGTTCACGGTATTTCCAAGCCTCTCCAATTCATCGCCCGTCTTGGCCACGGGAACGCGCTGATCCAGGCTCTGCGCGCCGATTTGCTGGGTGCGCGTGGTGATTTGTTCAATAGGGCGCAGGGCCAAGCTCGCCAAGATCCAGCCGACCGCAGAAGTGGTCGCCAGCGTGGCCATGATCAGCCACAGGAGCCAGAGGCGGAGCTTCTGCAGCGCCTTGTCCGACTCGGCCAGAGGCGTCGCCGCTTGGATAAGGGCGGCTATGTCTCCGTTCTGAAAATAAGGCCGGCTGACCAAGCGCACCCGCTTGCCGCCGTATTCCTGCACGCGGAATATGGTTCGCCGCTGCCAAGCGCCGCCCACGGGTTTGAGCAGTTTCGGGAACTCCGGCGATGAAGTCAGTACGCGGCCGTCCGCGTCTTGAACGCGCAGCGGCACAATGAAAGTGAGGTTTTCTTTCTCGAGCCAGCCTTCGAGCTTTTCGCGCATGTCCGGAGCGGCTGACTTGCGTTTGCTTTTTTCTCCGCCGAGAAGCTCGCCGACACGGTCCATCGCCTTGTCGGTTTCAAGCATCAGAAGCTGATCGGTCTCGCGCGTCATGCTTTCCTGGACGTGGCCGTACAGCACCCAGCCCATGATGCACAGCACGGCGGCAAAAATGCTGACGTACCAAAGCGTGAGCCGAAAGCGGATGGAACGCAAACTGAAGCGGATTGAATGGATGAGCGACTGCATCGTTTAAGTTATACGTCCTGCATTTGAGCAGGATGCGCCAGCGCGCCTAACAAGCGGGTGAAATTTAAATGAAGAAAATGTCACGCTTTAGAACGCGCGCCATCCATCCCAACAGAGTTTGGCTGGGAGGGGAAGATCGTTTCAATCTTTTGGAAGAGCTCGGAGAGTTGGTAGGGCTTCATCAAACAGCCGGCAATGCCGAATTGTTTGCACCGATCCTCAAGATCTCGCATGCCTGAAGCGGTCACCAGCAGAACGGGAATAGGCCGGGTTTCAGGCAGCTCCTGGAGGCGTTGGCAGACCTCGAGCCCGGTCATGCCGGGCAGGATCATGTCCATGAGAATGAGGTCCGGTTTTTCGGCCACGGCTTTGCGGAATCCGTCCTCGCCGGTGCTGGCGGTAAAAACAGTGAGTCCGCGGCCGGCGAAGCGGGTTTGCAGGAGGAGGAGCTGCGTTGCTTCATCCTCGATGATAAGGATCTTTTTCAACATAAAATATCTTACCATGCGAGATGAACAACGTGTCATTCAAAAGTCATGAGCTTGTTAAAAGGGGTTTGTAAACTGGTTGAAGCAAGAGGCCGAACAACCGGGGAGGGAATAAATATCCATGAGCGCCTATCAACTTTGTCCTGGCTGCGGCATCTGGAGTATTACGTGGGACAATGAAGGGCAAGGGTTTATCCTGAACGGCAAGCGCTATTGCTGCGAAGCCTGCGCGGACGGGGCATTCTGCGCATGCGGGGAATGCCTGGTCCCTCTGGTTGACAGCACCGCTTCCGCGGCATAGTAACCGCACAGGCCGTGAACACCGCCGCCTGGCGGCGTCGACGCCGAACAGAGGTAGACATGCCGCAAAGGCGTGTCGTACGGCCGCAATACCGATGTTGGCCTGCGCAATAGTTGCCGCCAATCCTGCACGCCGCCGTTGATATCCCCGCCGACATAATTGGGGTTATACGCTTCAAGCCGCCGCGTGGTTAACAAGCTGCGCGCCAGAATGCGTTGCTTGAAACCCGGGGCAAACCGCTCGACCTGGTTCTCGATCCTGGCTGTCATGCGAATCGTTGATCCGTTCGGTACATGGCAGTAAGCCCAAGCCGTGTGCGAGCCGGATGGCGCGCGCGTGGCGTCAAATAAGCTGGGCTGCGTGAGCAGGACGAACGGCCGCTCCGGGTGCTCGCCCGCCCAAACCGCCCGCTCAGCCGCGGCAATTTCATCCCATGTCCCGCCCAGATGTACTGTGCCTGCCCGGCTGCAAGCCGCGGCTTTCCAGGGAATCGGCCCGCTCAACGCCCAGTCGACCTTGAATACTCCGGGTCCGTACCGATATTCGGATAATTGTCGGACATAACGGGGGGGCAGTGAATCCCCTGCGAGCTGAAGAAAGGCGCGCGGTCCGATGTCAGCCAAAAGAGTTTGATGTTTAGGAAGGTTTTCGAACGAGCGGATGGTTTGGCCGGTGCGAACCTCGCCGCCCAAGGCCTGCAAGTGGGCGGTCAGCGCATCGGCCAAGCGCTGCGAGCCTCCTTGAGCAAACGGCCAACCGGTCTGGTGGCCGAGCAAGCCAAGAATCAGCGCGAACGCCGCGGTCGGCGGTTGCTCAAGCGGAAGGACCGCGTGAGCCGCCAGACCGGCGAGCAAGGCCCGGGCGCGCGCGCC
>JAHFGY010000160.1:2797-4476 GCA_023247195.1 Candidatus Omnitrophota bacterium
ACTCATGCGCATCCTCCTTGTTGAAGACGATTCCCGGGTAGCAAGTTTTATCCGCCGCGGCTTGCGGGAAGAACATTATACGGTGGACGTCGCTCCCGATGGCGAGCAAGCGCTTTTCTTGGCTCAAACCGGCGAGTATGATCTCATTATCCTCGATCTCATGCTGCCCAAGCGCAGCGGACTGGATGTGCTGAAATCGCTCCGGTCCGATGGGCTCACGGTTCCGATCCTGATCCTTACCGCGAAGGACAAGCTGAAGGATAAAGTTACAGGCCTCAATGCCGGAGCCGACGACTACCTGACCAAGCCCTTTGGTTTTGAAGAGCTCCTGGCTCGCATCACGACGCTCTCGCGCCGACGCGGGGACATGATTCCCACCAACTTGCGCATCGCCGATCTTGAGCTGGATACCTTGCGCCATCGGGTGACGCGCGGCAGCAAACCGCTCGTGCTTACGAACCGGGAGTATGCGCTGCTCGAATTCCTGATGCGGCACCCGAACCAGCTCGTTACCCGCACGATGCTGGCCGAGCATGTTTGGGAGCATGACTTTGATCCGCTTTCCAACGTCATCGACGTGCACATCGCCCGCCTTCGCCGCAAGATCGATCACGAGTACCCCGCCAAGCTGCTCCACACCGTTCGCGGCAGCGGTTATATCCTTCAAGCCCCCGAAGAAAAGCGCTCGTAGCCCGCACGCCGCGCCGTACTTCGCGCGTTCCTAGAAGATTCCAAGCAACCCGATGACGACCAAGTAGGTCGCCACGATATAGTTCAGCAAATTCGGCATGATGAAAATCAAAATGCCGGCCACAAGAGAAACAATGGGTTCCGCTGTAAGGACCATTTCCTCCACCTCCTGCGTTTGATTCAACCCTAGCGCAATTCCTCTAACAGTTGCGTGAACCCAGCATTACTCGTTTGTCATCCGGAATTCATGTTTCCGTCATCGCGCCCATCCTAATATGCCGCTGGAAGGATAGTTGTGCCGCGTGGTCAACAGGAGGATGGAATGAAACGAGCAGCAGAGTTTGTGATTGGAGCGTTGGTTGTGTCGCTAGCCCCCGGATTGGTTTCTGCCATGGGCCGATCGCCCGAGGCGGATGAGAAACAGAAGCAGGAAGCTGAGGCGGAAGCCAACCGAGAACGGATCGAGCACCATCAGCAAGCGCAAGAGGAAGAGATCAAGTCGGACAAGACGCGCTTCGAAGCCAAGGTCCGCCAGGATATCGAGGAGCTCGAAGCAAAGACTCGCCAGCAGAAGTCGGATATCGACGCAAAGGCGAAAGAAGAGCTGGCCGCGATCGACGCGCAGAAACAGCAGGAAAAAGCCGCTGCGATGACCGATGAGGAAAAGAAGAATCTAGACACGCAATTCGATGCGAAGCACGAGGAAGTCGAAGCCAAGGCTCGCGAACAGAAGGAATTCGTCGAGCAGGAGCACCGCCAGAAGAAAGCTGATCTGGAGCTGAAGCTGGATCAAGGCCGCGATGCCATCGGCGATCGATTGGACGACGTAAAGCGCAAGAACGACGACGTGGCGCTTCCCGGGGTTTAAATTCCCAGCACCCGCAACCCTACGCCTGAGGAGTACAACTGAATGAGAACTGACGTGAGCTCGTTGATGACGCCGCTTGGAATCGTCAGCGGAGAAGTGCTCTTGTTCATAGAGAAGAACG
>JAHFGY010000161.1 GCA_023247195.1 Candidatus Omnitrophota bacterium
GCGATGATGAACACGTCCAGCGCGCGGTCGCGCATGAAATAACCGATGTTATGGCCGTAAACCAGCACCGCGTATTGCGCGAGCCGTTTGAGCGGAAGAGGTGCCTGCGGACCGGCCGCCTCCGGGATCAGCCGTCGCCATACGCGCCAGCCGTACGGCAGCAACAGCCATGCTTCAGATGCCAGCCATGCGGCGAGCAGCCGAAAGAGCCCGCCGGTCTGCAGCGCCCACCACACGAGCGCAAGTTTGATCACGGCGTAGCCGACGCGAACCGAAGACCAAACCGCATGATCGAGGATGCTCACGAGCACGGCGTCTCCCAAGAGCTGGGTTTGGCCGGCGGTGAGCGCGATCGCCAGAACGAGCGCCAGAGTGGGTATGTGGCCGGCCAGCTCCGGGGGGAGCCGGAGCCAAGCGGCCCAGAGATCCCGCGTGAGCAGCATGGCGGCTGCGAGCCCCAGTCCCGCCGCGAGCCGAATAATGAACGCAGCGCCGACCAGCTCCCTCGCCTGCCTCTTCTTGCCGGAGGCCATGAATTCCGGTACAAAACGCTGCGCCATGGGGCCCAACCCGAGCGACGTCGCCAAGTTCACGAACGCGATAATACTGGCCAGAACCGTGTAGTGGCCGTAGGTCTCAACCGAGACTTTCCGGACAATGAAAACCGTGGTGAGCGCATTCAACGCCATGCTGATCGCGACCGTGGCGTATTGGAGCGCGGTTGACGATACGGCGCGGGTGCGGAAACCGGTGGCGGCCGTCATGTCGCGGCCGGCTCCGCGGCGTCGTAGATCCAAATAACGTCGATGCCGTTGATCGTAACCGTGTGCACCGGGGGGCGGTCTGCAAAGTAGGCGATGAGCGGCTGCCAGGGCCAGCGCTGCTTATCCTGGATATGGATTGCGACATAATCGATCCCGGCGCGCGCAAGATCTTCAGGTTTCATCGCGTCGCCGTTGAACGTATGCGGGTAGAAGAAGGACAAGTTATATCCGCCGCCGACTGCGGCAACCTTTGCGCCGTCGCGGCCGATGGCCCGCAGGTAATCGACGACCCGCTCCCAGCCCGTGACGGCATCTCCGCTGATCCAGTCGATCCGGCTAAGGCGGTTCGGATTGCCCAAGAGCGGCGTTACATAGAGGTGGTAATACGGCGCATGGCTCAACACCGGCGGTACCATGCAGGCCAAAATGAGCGCCGGTGCCGCGATTCCCGCCCATTGTTTGGCGATGCGGCGAAGCGACACGACCAGGCCCATACCCGCAAACATCGACAGCCAAGGATAAAAACTCGTTGCGATTTGCATTTTCTTGTATGCGCCCCCGGCTCCGGTCATGGCGAAGTAGCCGAGAATCCAACAGACGATGAGGAGCAATCCGCGCGCGGTTCTGGACTCGATGAGCGGCTCACGGCGAATTGTTTGGATTGCCCATGCCGCTCCGATCAGCATCGCTAGCATATAAAGTGGATGCGCATGCACCGGGATCATCACGAAGTAGTAATAAGTCGGCAGGTAAATCGTCTGCGTGACGAAAAACCAGGCGCGCACCGGCGCCGCTCCGACCCGGCCCCAGAACCCGAACCAGTGCTGGAGGAATCCCCGCACGGGATCGCCCCAAAGATTGGGATAACCGATGACGAAAACAGCGATCCCGATCCCGAACGCCATCAGATCATCGCGGTCGCCGAACCACCGCAGCCCGTCGAGCCACTTGAAATCCCGCAAACCCGAACGGGCTTTGGCGAGCCTCTGCTTTACTTCGGCAATGGCCGCTCGGGTTTCTTGCGGCGGCAGAAGAAGAGCGATCAATACCATGGCGAAAAAGCCCAAGGATCCCAAAATATGAATCGCGAAGCCTTGGTTTCCGCCCAGGCGAGGCCGTAAGCGTTCGGGCACGGTTCCCCACTTGGCAATTACGGCAACGGCGCCCGCTCCGACCAATGGGAGCAAGACAAGTGCGGCCGCGCGGATCGGCCTGAGCCGGCTGTAGCCGCGGGCGCATAACCGCTGCAGCACGTTCCAGGCAATGATTACAACGGGAATCAGGATCGCCTGCAGCTTGGTCAGCAACGCAAGACCGAACGCAACACCCGACCAGCTCATCCGTTCGCGTCGGCGATGCTCGCGCGTCCACCAATAAAGAGCCACAGTCAACAGCACGAAAAACGCAATGCTCGTATCGGTCTTGTTGGTGCGGCTCTCCGCGAGTGAAATGGGTTCCAGCGCCTGGAAGAGCCCCGCGGCCAATCCCATCGCGGTCGAGCCCGTTATCGAAAGCGTAAAAATAAAAACGAGCACGCACACCGCTGTACCGAGCAGCCTGTTCGGCAGCTGCGAAGCGGTCACCGGGTCCATGGCG
Organism: Candidatus Omnitrophota bacterium; assembly: GCA_023247195.1. GTDB lineage: Bacteria > Omnitrophota > Gorgyraeia > Aquiviventales > Aquiviventaceae > JAHFGY01. The sequence continues at coordinate 2,361 of JAHFGY010000161.1, forward strand.
TTCAAGGAGAAGTTCGTAACGCCGCGGCCGAGAAACGCGGTGAGCAGCCCGCTCGCGAGATAGACCGGCGATGCCGGCGCGTTGCACTGAATGCCGATGTTATGGAAGGTCTTGGGCAGCCCGCGGAACGTGCGGCCCGGAAGCGGCACATCCAGGTTCCCGCCGGACGGGCGAAAGACGCGGACTTCGAACGGTTCGATCGAACGGATGCGATCCGCGGGGTAAAACGTTGAGTAGGGCTTCAGCCGCTCGATCGTTTCTTCCGGCAGAAGCGCCATCCCGCGCGCCGGAGCGTACGGCGCGTTGGGATGCGGCGAAACAAGCTCAAGCGGCGGCACTCGGTCGCCGAATAGCCGGCGGATCCAAGGCCGCGGCGGATAGCCGGGTTGGTCCATCTGATAAACCGGGCTGAGGACGAAGTCAAGGCCTATCCAGAGGTCCATCTGCTCGGCATCGAGCATCGCCCGGGGATCGTTCTTGTACCACTGGGCGAATTGCGATGCGGCGGCGATGGCAAGGATGCACAGCCAGCCGCTTAAGCAACGGCTTAAGCGCGCGCGCGGACTCACACCGGCCTCTTCCGGTTCCCGTGGAATGTCTCAAGGGCGAGGACGGCTCCCCCCACCAGGCCCAGGAGAATGAGCAGCCCAAAGTGGAGGAACGATAATCCGACCGCCTGTTCTTGAAGGACGCCGACGCGCGTAAAAAGCAGCACATACCCGGCCTCGCGTATGCCTAAGCCATTTACCGAGAGCGGCACGGATGTCAAAAGCGCGATCACCGGCACAAAAGCCATGAAATGCCCCCACGGCAGGTCGATGCGAAGCGATCGCGCCAGCACGGCGATAGCCAGGACAAAGAGCAGATGCGAAGCGAACGTGATCCCGAGAGCCAGCGCCAACCGTCTGCCGTGGCCCCGGTAGGCGCGGATCGCTTCAAGCAAACGGCTGATGCGCGCTCCCCCTTCGCCCAAGCGGGCTGTGACCGACTCAACCAGCCGTCCGATCCGCCGGTTATAAAAAAGCACGCCCAATGCAATCAGCAAGGCGATTATCCCGAGGAAAATACCGGCTAGGCCAACGTCGATGAGCTCTTGGCGGATCGAAAACGCGCCCGCCACGGCCAGGACGCTCAGGCCGCAAAGCCCCAGGAAACGGTCCGTGAAAATGGAGGCGAAGCCGGACGCTTGGCTGCGCTCCTTATCGTTAATGCGCAGGCCGCGCACCAAATCGCCGGCCACCCCGCCCGGAATGAACGTGTTCAGGAAAATTCCGATGAACGAAATGCGCGTGAGCATCACGAGCGAGGGCGAGCGCGGGAACGCGCCCAGGAGCACGCGCCAGCGGACCGCGGTCAGGCCGCACGCCACCAGGAAGAGCGCAAAAGCGAGCGCCAGGGGCGCGGGCCGGGCCTCGCGCAGGAGCGCGCCCAGCCGCGACCAATCCGTCGAGCGCGCCACAAGAACCATCAGCAGCGCGGCCACGGCAAACTTGAGCGCCACGATCGCGCGGTTCCTCGCGCCAGGGCTCATCGCGCGCCCGCCAGCGTATCGGCTTTTGAATAGCCGAGCCATTCTTCCGGCAGCAGAAAACGGGTGCTTCGGAGCGAGGCCTCGGCTGCAAGCTCGGCTCGAATCCGTTCCCCGAACGCGCGCGAGAGAATGATCAGCTCATCCACCGGACGCTCAAGCAGCGCGGCTCGCGATTCCACGGCCCGGTCGAACGGCGGATAATAGCGGCCTGCGAGCCGTGGGTCATCGTCGAACAATCGCGGCAGCATCGGCGGCGCGGCAAGCTCCAGCAAATTGATCACGCGCGCGGCGCAGAAAACGCCCACCTGCTTGCGGCTCACGGCTGCGTCCCGGAAGTAAGCGCGCGCCGCGGAAACGGATCGGGCAAGCCTCTCCGGAAACGCGAGCAGGTCCGGCGGCTGATCGGCCGAAACCGTTGCACCCGGAGCCGCCAGGGCGTAAAGCGCGCCACCGAATCCGGAGGGCTCCAGCGCCAGCAGCTCGAATCCCGCCGCCGCCGCGAGGCTCCGAAGCGACTCGCGCGAAAAATAGCTCCAATGCTCATGGAGAAACAT
>JAHFGY010000041.1 GCA_023247195.1 Candidatus Omnitrophota bacterium
AGTAATTATCCATCGCGTTCGCGAACGTCACGCTGAACAAGAGGTAGATATTGATCGTGACCTTCACCATCTCCGCCTCAATCCAGGTGTAGGTGTGAATCGGGCAGGTAAAATGCGCTTTGAACGCCGTTGGCACATCCTCCGGCCGCTCGGCGCCGAAAATCAGCTGCTCCGGCTCAAGGAATCGCGGAAGCGCCTGGCCCATCTTCAGCGTATCGACCATGTACACCAATTTCACATCCGGCCGCGTGCCCAGCAATTCTCGCTTCACCTCGTCGCAAAAGCCCGGGTACACCTGGCTGAGCAGGATCAATGTGGCGCCTTGTCCCAAGTGCGGCACGCATTGAGCGATGAACGCGCGGATCGCTTCCACATCCGGTTCGCCCTGCTGGTTCAGCGGGGTATCGATGGTCAAAAACACGATGCGGTGCTCCGAAATCTTGTCCGGCGTGGTGTGGAGCGTGATCCGGTCGCGCCCTTCGGCCCATCGGGCGCGCAGGTCAGGCTCTTCCTCGGTCAACTGGCCCGCGGCCACGGCTTCGCGCCGCGACATCTCAAAGTCGAAAGCCGCGCACGGCCCGGCTTTGAGCGCCCAGCCAAGGCTGAACACCTGCCCGATATGCGATAGGCCTACGAAAAGGGGCTGCTCGGTCATGTCACAAGGATGCATTGGCCTCCGACCTTGGCTCCGGAGCCGCGGCCGTGTCGCGCCGCGACGGCGGCGCGGCCTGCCACAATTGCTTCATCAACCGCACGCCTTCAGGCAGATCGATGCTTGCCTTCCAGTTCAATTCATCCGCGATGCGGCTCACGTCCGCCACGGTCACACGCGCTTCGCCTTTGCGTTCGGCAATGTGCGTAATGTTCGGAGAAAAAAGCTCCGCGACCTCCTGCACGCTGTAATTGTTGCCGCAGCCCACGTTGTATGACCGCAATGCGAGCGTCGAGCGCGCCGCCGCATAATTGGCGCGTGCCACGTCGGTCACATGGATGCAGTCGCGGCGCTGCGAGCCGTCGCCGGTCACGGTGAGCGGCACGCCCCGGCGGCACTGGTCGTTGAAAATACCGATCACGGAACTGTACGCGTTGAACGGGTTCTTGGGATTAAAGGAGCGCGGGCCGTATACGTTGAAATATCGCAGCGCGATCACCGGAATGGCGAACCGCTCGCCCAGGATCAGCGCGTACTGCTCGCCGGCGTATTTCTCCAGCGCGTACGGGTTCAGCAGTTGCGGCGGCGTGTCTTCCGGCGTAGGAATGCGCTCGGTGTTGCCGTAGATAGCCGAGGAGCTCGAGTACACGAACTTTTTAATGCCGCTGCCCTTCACCGCTTCGAGGCAGCGGATCGTGCCGATCACGTTCACGTCCTCATGCTCCACCGGCTCGTCAAAGGACGGCTGGATCCGCGGCAACGCGGCCAAGTGAAAAAAATAATCGCAATCCTTCACTTCGTGCTTCCACGCGTCTGTCTGGCGGATATCTGCGCGAACCAGCTTAGCCTTTGGGTTCAGGTAGGCCTCTTGGCCGGTCGAAAGGTTGTCCACGATAACCACGTCCACGCCATCGCTGACTAAAAGGTCAACGACGTGCGACCCGATGAACCCCGCTCCGCCCGTGACAATGGCTTTCATGCCACACCCGCGGTCGCGCGCACGCCTGGTTTGCGACCAACCGCTTTCACCACGTCCAGCGAATCGCGGATCGCGTCCGGGATGCCTTTGTATTGGAAGCTTCCCTGCCGGCCGATCGAAAAGAAATTCGCCGGGAACAGAGCCTTGTACTGGGCGAACCGCTTGATCTCGACCTCGCTCTGCACCGGGTACTCGCGCCCTTCGGCGCTGGGAATCTCAATGCCGATCAGAGTGTCTTTGGCTTTGTGGTTCGTAATCTGCTTGAACTCCGTGACGCGCGTGTGCTGCTCATCGCCCGCGTAATGAATCCACGTCACATCTTCCGGGAACGCATGCTCGGTCGGCAGCACCACCTTCAGGAATTGCCTGCCGCAGTACCGCAATTTTCCGTATTGGTAGCCGAAGAGCGTGTCGACGTGGCCGGTATTCACAATGATGTCGCCGGTCATTTCCCCGCGCTCCGTGCGCAGCGTTCGCGTTTCGGGATCAAACCCGAGCGCGCGGCAGCTGAAGTGGACCGTGGATCCATCAAGGCACTTGTCAAAGTAAGTGTTGTACCCGTCCGCGGCTTCGGGGTAGCCCTGGAATTGGTCGCCGTAGAGCCGCGTGTCGCCGGTGCGGATCGGCGTGCCTTTGTTCACCCACTCGAACTTCGCGGAAAGCATATGATTCGACTCAATGCCCCACATTTTCTTGGAGTAGGTATCGATGAACTTGTTGTACAGCGTGGGCCCGATCGCGCTCAGCCAATAAGCTTGGAAATCATCCACGGACGGCGTCTTGTCCTTGCGCTCATCCAACTCTTGCTTGATCGTCGCGTAGTCGGGCATGAGCGGCAGGTCAATGTCCGCGATCGGGTAGTGGTACAGCTGTCCGTCCTGCGCCACGTAGGTCCACGTGCGCGTGTAATACTCGCGAATTTTGATCAGCGCTGTGAGCTGCCGGATCACGTCGTCTTCTCGCGAGAAAAATACGCGCGGGCCGAACGTATACGGGTGGCCGCCGTACCAGCGGGTGCGCACGCCCGCGCCCGCAAGCGAATCCGCCTCCACAACCGTAACCTGAAACCCTTCCTTGTTGAGAAGGTACGCCGACGTCGCGCCCGCCATGCCGGCGCCGATAACGAGCGCTGTTTTAGGCATGCGCGGCTCCCGCGGTCTCAAGAACCGGCCGGTCGATCATTGTGCGAAACCAAAGCTCAAGACAAACCCATGACCAAATCGAAAATCGCGCATTCATTGATCCTTTATTATGTGCTTCGAATGTTTCCATTACGCGAACCTGATCCAAATATCCTCGACCGCGGAAGGAGGCCGACGTGAGCACGTCGCCTACCATTGTCCGGAGATCCGAGCGAAACCATGCTTCCCCGGCGGATTGAAACCCTTTTTTGTCCGCCCGTAAGCGCACCGTCTCGGGCAATAAACCGCGCATGCTCTCGCGTAGCACCGACTTGCTGTAACCGTTTCGCATGTGCGCGTGATCCGGCGCGGTGAAAGCCAACTCAACCAGCCGGTAATCCAAAAACGGGGTGCGCGACTCCACGGAAAACGCCATGCTGTTCCGGTCTTCCAGGTGCAGCCAAGCGGGCAGCGGAGCGATCGAAACGCTTTCCCACCGCGCCTGGCGCAACGCGCTCTTGAATCGGTGCGGTGCGTCCGCAACCGGCGAGCTCGGGTGCAGCGGAGCAAAGCACGGATCCAAATAGTCATTTGCCGCGGGCCGTCCCGCGCGCCGCACCGAGCGCGGGATCACGGTGGCCGCGAATCGGCGCACAACCTGGCCAAAAGCCGAGCGCCAGGGTATGTTTCTGAGCCGGGCGTACGCCTGCAATTCGCTCATGAACCGGCCGGGGCGAGCGGACAGCGCGAGCCCGGTCAAGAAAGCGAGCTGGTGGTCGGCGTACCCGCCCAGCAGTTCATCGCCGCCATGGCCGTTGAGAAAAACTTTTACGCCGCGATCCCGCACCGCGCCGTACATGCACCACTGCCCGTAGATGTTCAAATCCGGAAAAGGCTCGTCCTGGTGCCAAAGCAAGCGCTCGATGCTTTGCGGCAATTGCTCGGCTCGCGGAAACACTTCGTGATTCGCGACGCCCGCCTGGGCCGCTACCGGCCGGATCCATTCGCGCTCGTCATAGCGCGGATCGTCGTAGCACACGGAAAAGGTTTCGTAGCGGCCGCCGAGGAGCCGCGCGGCCAGCGCGGTGATCGATGAAGAATCCAGCCCGCCGCTGAGCGCTCCGCCGACCTGCACGTCGCTCCGCAGCCGCAGCCGCACCGAATCCTGCAGCAATTCCCCGAACCGCGAAGCCAAGCCTTCGTCCGTTTCTTCGTGCTGCGGCAGGTCCCAGTAACGCTCGATCTTTGCCTGCCCGTTTTTGATGATCAATAACGTGGCGGGCGGAAGCTGTTCAATTCCCTCAAAGAACGTTTCATCCGTGGTATCGAGGTACCCGAATCCGTGACGCAGGTACGTGGCCACGGTCCGGTCGTTGGCGCGGGCCTCGATCAGCCCGCTGGCAAGGATGCCTTTGATCTCGGACGCAAAAAGGAAACTGCCGCACAGCCACGCGGTGTACAGCGGCTTAACGCCGAGCCGGTCGCGCGACGCAACGAGCCGCTTTTCGCGCGCGTCCCACAGCACGAACGCCCACATGCCGTTGAAGCGCTTCACGCATTCCGGGCCCCAGGCCTCGTACGCGCGAAGGATAACCTCGGTGTCCGTGCCGCTCCGAAAGCGGAAACCCGCGGCAGAAAGCTCCTCTCGGAGCTCAATGTAATTGTAGATCTCGCCGTTGTACACCAGCCACACCGAGCCGTCGTCGTTCGACATGGGCTGATGGCCGGCGTTCGATAAATCGAGGATGCTTAAGCGCTGGTGCGCGAAGCCGAGGCTGTAGCCGCGCTGTGATTGAAACCCAAGCTGCGCGGCATCGTTTGCCGGAATCGGGGTCGCGGCGGACGTGGGGTCGATGACCACAAAACCGCGGTCATCCGGACCGCGGTGGCGAAGCACGTCGGCCATGCGGCCCAGCATTTCAGCCGATACGCCGCGCCCGTCCAAGTGCCACACGCCCGCGATGCCGCACATGATCGTTACCGCCCCGCTCCGGCAAGCGTTGCCATGCGCTTCCAATCCAAATCGCTGCACACGTTCGGCGGCGTTTGGCGCTGCCGCACCGTGGCGTTGCGGTCCAGAACAGCCGGGTGCGATTCAAAATACGCCACGATATCCTCAAGACGGTACGTGAGCGCCTTTCCTTGCGAACGCATCGCCTCCAGAAGCGCGCGGATGACTTCCAGGTCTTCATCCGTGTCTAAGGTGAGGCGCCAATTATGGCGATGGCGCTCGTCCACCGGGCCGCTCGAGGTGCGCAGCTGGTCGCGGTGCCGAACCACGTAGGTCGTAAGGTACTCGGTGCCGCTTGAGTCCTTGGCGGCTTCGCCCAATGTGCGTAAAAGAGCGGCGTCGAAGACTTCCACTTCCGTGCCGCTCGGCAGCGCTTTCATGTCCGTGTACTGCATGTTCATGCGAAGGTGGTGGTCGATCGCCCGGTCCACATATTCCGGGTCGGCCAAAATATCGTCGCCGGTCACGCGAAGCGCCAGGTCCACGTTTGCGCCGGCCATGGCGCCGATCATGCGGCGCAGAACATCATCGTTCGCGCCGCGAAACACCGGAACCCCGCTCTTGGCGCCAAGCGCCTCGATCGCGGCGTCTTCCGGCTCCGTGGTCGTGCACAGAACGATCCGGTTCACGCGCTCGCTTTGCTTCAGCCGTTCCAGCAAGTGCGCAAGCGCCGGCATTCCCGCCACATCCACCAGCGCTTTGTTCGGCAGCCGGCAGGATTTCATGCGAGCCACCACAAGCGCCCAGACTTGGTTCGCGACATCCGCGCGGCTCACAACCGTGTCCTCAGCCAAATCGCGCACAACCGGACGGCCTAGAAGTTGCTCAATCTCCGGCACCTCGGCCTCACCCTCGGCGCGCTTCATGATCAAATCCTCAGCGCGCAGAGTCTCGCCATTACGGATGGGCCGAGCCGCTACCCAATGCTTTTTCACTTGCCGCCGATAAGTCCGTTCGGATGGTGCGAACTCTTCCGGGTTGGACCCGACAGCGGTCTCAGCCTGCCGCACCCAACCGATAAATTCCCGCAGCGCTTGCGGCTCAAGCGACGAATAATAATCCACGCCGCGCGCGGCGCGGTCCAATGTCACATGCTTCTCGATCACGCTCGCGCCCATGCCGATCGCCACCAGCGGCAGCACCTTTGCAAAGGGATCCGCGCCGTCCACGTGGTCGCTGTAGCCGATCGAACAGGTGTCTGCGAACATCTCGCGCAGCCAGCCGAGCCGCTCAAGCCGCGTGTCTTGCACCGCCGTGGGATAAGCCTGAAATCCGTGCAGCAAAACCGGCCTCACGCCGCCGCGCGCAAGGGTCGTAACCGCGCGCGAAATTTCCTGCACCGTGCTGCCGCCCACAGCAACGAGCACCGGCTTGCGCTGGTGCGCGATTGCCTCAAGCAAAGGGGTATTGCCCAAGTCCGATGAGTGCACTTTATAGCCCGCGACGCCCGCGGCAGACGCCACTTCAAGCGCCTTGAGCCCGAAAACATCGCAATACACGCGGCCGCTGCGCTGCACCGTTGTCAGCAACCGGCTCCAGGTTTCGGGCGAAAACGACTGCTTTTGAAAATGCGCAAAGCGCGCATGCGCGCGCGTGAGCAGCTCCTCGGCAAAATAAATTTGAAACTTCACCGCGTCCGCGCCCGCCTCAAGGCTGGCCAGCGCCAAGCGCTCGGCTTGCGCCGGATCGCCTTGATGCGCGTTCGCCACCTCGGCAATGACTTCAATGCGGCGGCTCATGCCGGAGTTCTCGATACCTGCACGAGCGGCAATTGCTGCCACGTGTAGGTTTCCTTGAACGGGCACTGTTTGCAGATCGCCATCTTGTCCATGTAGCCGCCGATATGGGCGCGCCGCACCCCGTTCAAAGGGCCGCCGTCCCAGATTTCCTTCAACGTTTGAACCTGCTTCGGCGGCTTGCTGTAGCGGTTGGGCATTTGCACGTTTTGCAGGAATTCAAAGCCCTTGGCATTGGCCGCGACTTTCTCCATCACGGCATCGTAGTCTTTCGGCGCCTGGGTCCACGCTCGCTCGTCCACGTAGCCGATCGGGTGCTGGCTGCCCCAGTCGTAGCAGCACATGCTCACCGTGCCGTCGTACGTGACCATGAGCCGCTGGTAGATCTGTTCGCACGCGAGCCGGCCGGTCGCGACCGAAATCTGCCCGTGCATGTCGCGCCAGTAGGTGGTGTCCTCCGGCAGACCGCGCTCGTGAAGGAAGTGCCTGACAGCGGATTGGCTTTCCGGCTCGAGATCCGGTATCTCGCCGCCGCGCTCGGTGTAAGCTTTGACCGAAACGTCATCCACGCAATCTTCAAAGAGCTTGAAGAACTCTTCTTGTTCCCCGTACGTGTCTTTGGTCAGGATCATCTGGATCTTGGTGCGCGGGAACGGCGAACCCAATTCCTCGCGCAGCCGGGCGAACCGCCGGATGTTTTCATACACCGGCTCAAAGGCATTGATGCCGAAACGGCCCACGCGCATCTTTTCGTACGTGGCCTTGCTGCCGCCATCGAAGGAATAAATAACCAGGTCCAGGCCGGCTTGGATCAGCGCGCGCGCCTTTTCCTCGGTCAATGTCACGGCATTGGTGTTGATGATCGTTTCCAGCACGCCATGTTTTTTCGCGTAGTCGACGAATTTCGCGAGCTTCGGGTGCAGGAGCGGCTCGCCGCGCCAGTTCAGCTTCACCGATGGCACGCCGAGCTCTTCGCATTGATCGATGAGCCGGTAGAAAAGCGCGTCATCGATCAATTTGTCCGGCGTGGTGATCCATTGCCGGTAGCAGAACGAGCATGCCAGGTCGCAGAACGCGGCGGTCTCGATGTCCACGCACTGCGGCGGGTTCCCGGTCACTTTGTAGTATTGATCCGCCAGTTTTTCCTGAATCGCGCGTTTGGGGTACCCGCGCCAGCCCGCGCGGTAAGCTTTGAACCGCTCGATGTGCTCCGCCAGCAGCTTGCCGTCCGCATCGCGCCCGGCGCGGTCAGCCGCATACCGGTAAGCCTTGTTCGAAGCCATGTTCGCGAGCATGTGCTCCACGCGCTCGGCTTCGGAATTTTTGCGGGCTTGAATTGCATACTGCCGCTCAGCCATGCATCAGTACCCCGCGCTGCTCGGTCCGCTGCGCCGGCCGCTGCCGCGTCAAAAGAAACTCGACTAACGCGACGTCATCCTCGGAATCGATCTGAAAGCTTTCTTGTTTGAGCATCACGATATGCCCGATGCGGTCGCCCAGGTAGCTGTGCGCTTTCAAATGACCGGGTTTTGAAAGATAAACCGCCCCGTTCTCAACCCACAGCGCTTCCTTCTCAAGCCTCAATGTCCGGCGCCGCATGAGCGGCCTAAGCCCTGCACCCACGTGTTGGTAATGCGTGGCCAGGTCCTCGTAGACCGAGATCACGCTGTCTACGTCAAAGAGCAACATGGAATCGATAGCGGAGTTGATGTGATGCTCGCGGCGCAGCGGGCTGTTCACATAAAGCAGCATGAACGCGTCCACGCGCGCCTTGGGGCCGACCGCCTCAATGCCCAAGCGGATCGTGGGCTCGATCGGCGTGTTCGGCCGCGCAAGCTCAACCGGCCGCTCAACCGCGATCAGCCCGGTCCGCGACCGCGCATAAGCCAGCACATCAGCATCGTCCGACACCACGACCACGTGCGTGAACGCCTCGGACAAGAGCGCGGCTTCGATCGTGTAGTCAATCAGCGGCCGCCCGCCGATGGGCCGCAGCGCGTACGCCGCTTCCTCATGGCTCTGGCTTCGCACCGGGATGATCCCCACCACGTTGAACGGCTGTTCTTTACGCTTCAAAGCCGTGTGCTGGCGCTGGATCAACCGGCGGGTGCGCAGGATGCGCTCGCCGTTCTTGGTGAGGCTCTTGCCGTGCTGCCGGTAATAAAAGAGCGGGATATTCACATTATAGATGCCGAACCGATCAATAAATTTAACCCAAAGGTCGTAACCGTCTTGGCAGGTAAAATCCTCGGAATAGCCGCCGACCTCGGTCAAGCAGGACTTGCGGATCAGGGTGCAAGCGCCATGCGCGGGCACGTCATAGAGGGTAATCTCCTTGCCTAGCTTGTTGCGCCGCTCAACGCCCAAGACGTCGCCCCGCTCATCGACTAAGTAGTAGTCAGGGTAAACAAGCCCGATCTCCGGGTGCGTGTCCAAAATGTTCGACAGCACCAGGAGCGCGTTCTCTTCCAGATAATCGTCCGCATCGAGCCGCACGATGTACCGGCCCTTGGACAGCCGCAGCGCAATGTTGCTGGAAACCAAAAGCCCCCGGTTCTCCTGCAGCACGATGTGCACGTTCGGACGCCCTTCATAACGCTGAATAATCGAGCGTGAATCATCCGTTGAGCCGTCGTCGATCACGATCAACTCCCAGTCCGTGAACTTCTGGTGCAGGACGCTTTCGATCGCCTGCGCCACGAAGCGGCCGTAGTTGTGGCTCGTGATGTACACGCTGACTTTCGGGGTCATGCTTTGCGCCCGATGTACGAAATCGCCGGCTCAAGCACCGCGATATCTTGCAGCCCGGCTTCGCGGAACCACCGGTACACTTCCGGGTGGTCATAAAAGTTTTGGTACTTCGGCGAGTAGCAGTCGAACGTGTCCAAAAGCCGCCATTCCGGGTCCGGGTGCATGCAGATCGGCCAGAACGCCTTTCCAAGGAAACCGAGGACCGGGATCCGGTACAAGTGATACAGCGGAATCGACAGGTGGCTGAGGCCGTACACCGCCTTGTTCGGCAGCCGCGTGGTCAGGCGGCGCCAGGCGTTGGTGCTGGCCACGTAGACGCGATTATATTTGCTGTACAGCGTGATCGAAATCTTCCCGCCCGGCTTGAGGAACGGCAGCAGCCCTTCGAACGCGCCGCGAGGATCCGGCGTGTGGTGCAAAACGCCCAGGCTGTAGATGATGTCAAAGCTCTCGGGAAAGAACGGCAGCCGGCGCGCATCGCCCTGAATCACCTGCGCATTGGGCCAGCGCGCGAGATTCGTGGAGGCTACTTCGACCGCGTAGCTGAGATCGATTCCAACCACATGCGCGCCGTGCTTGGCCGCGATTTCCGCGAAGCGACCCATGCCGCAGCCGACATCCAGGATCCATTTATCTTTCAGCTCGCTGAGCGGAAAATCAAAACTTTCCTGGAAGCGTTCCTCGGATTGCGTCCATCCGCGCGCGCTGTCGAGCTGCGTGGTCGAGAAGCGCGTCCATTCAAAGCTAAAGCTGGAAACATAGTCATCCGTTCGAACGAACCGCGGAATGCCGCGCACGACCGGCACGCTGTACGCGCAGGCCGTGCATTGAAGATCCTGCGTGTGGTCCGGCTGCTTGGGCGATGCCGCTTGCGCAAGCTTCAGCCCTTTGCCGCATTCGCGGCATTGCAGGATCGGCACAACCCACGGCCTCGCGGCCACGACCGAGTTGGACACAGGCTTTGTCACCGATTCCGTCAGCACGGTAGGCACATTACCCTCGCTCGAATTCCCCGGCAAAAAACAGAGCCAACCGGTCCGGCGCAAATGCGGGGAATTTCACCATGCGCCGCTGCGTGAAACGCCGGTTAGCAGCCCTAAAAATGTCTTCGTACGTCGCGCGATGCACGCGCCGCGGGTCGGGGGTGCGCGCGAGCCGGTAGCCGGCCGTGGTCAGCGCATTCTCGCCGGGAAAACCCAGCACCAGGGTGCCGCCGGGCGCGGTGATCCGAGCCAGCTCGTCGATCGCTCCGTCCAAATCGTCCACAAATTCCAGCACGCTGATTGAAACCACGCCGTCAAAAAAAGCATCCGGAAAACCGGTCTGGCAAATGCTCCCTTGCCGCAGCTCCACTTGCACGCCTTCCAGTACCGCCATGCGCTGCACCGCTTCAACGTGCGGGTGCAAGTCAATGCCGTATAACGCATCCGCGCGGCTCGCGAGCTCCGGAAGAAAAACGCCGCCGCCGTAGCCTGCGTCAAGCAACCGGCGGAACCGGCGGCCACCCAGCAGCTCCGCTCCCATCATGAGCCGCTTGTTCATGAAGTACCGGATGATCGGCTGGTAGTGGTACCGGATCGGGTCCGTTTCGCCGGTCATCGTCACGTGCGATCGATTCGGAATCCGGATCGCGGTCATGCTATGCCTCCAATCGGCGCAAGCGCGGCGGATGCTTCGGCCCTTGCGCCGGCAATCGACTCCCAAAGCGCGTCCGTTCGCACGACTTCCGCGCGCTCGCGCGCGTCGCGCACGACCTTGTCGGCAAGCCCAAGCCTCCGCTGGACCGGCATCGATGCTCCGGGTAGCTTTCGCAGCTTGGGATGCTCAACCGGCCCGGCAAAATCGATCAAGTGAAACAAGAAGTTCACTGTGCCTGTGTCGGACAGCGCCGCGCTCAACCCGGCTCGCAGATAGCGTTCGCCGAGCAGCACGCCATAGCTGAAACTGAGCGGGAGCCGAATCCAGGGAAACACCGACACCGGGATTTCGTAAATACCGGATTCTGCGTTGATATCGGATGGCTGGTTGCGATAGAGCGCTTCCGGATTCGGCCGATACGGGCTGGTGGGGCCGAACACCTGCTGCCACCAGGGATACGCCACCGGCCTTCGCCCGGTCATCAAGCGCTGAGACCATTCCATCACCGGACCAATGGAAGTCGGCAGCGCTGAGCAATCATACGCATACCCGGCGGCCGAAAGCTGTCCCAATCCTTGTGCGTCGAAGTCATAGCCCGGCGCCCGAAAACCTCTGGGAGGCTGGCCGAACGCCTCCTGAATCACCCGCGCGCTCTCGGAGAGCTGCCGCTCACGCGCAGCATGGTCCAGTTGAGAAAAATAGCGATGGTCCCATCCGTGGCTCGCGATTTCGTGCCCCGCGGCCGCGACCTGCTCAAGCCATCGGCGCTTGCGATCATTCAAAAGGTCCAAGCCGTTCACGAAATACGTCGCGCTTACACCATACCGGGCAAAAAGCTCAAGGCTGCGCGGGATGCCTTGCTCAAAAAGCGGGTCAACATCGTTCAGCTCACCGTCAGCGCCAAGCCATTGAAGCAATACCCACGATCCGTCCAGGTCCACTTGGAACGTGACTTTAGGCCGCTGCGTCATCGCGACTCATCCAGGCTCACAACCGGCTCCTGGGGCGGACGCTCAAACACGCGCCGCACGCGCTCCGGATCCAGCCTTGATCGGAACGCTTCACGCCGGATCAGGTGAAGGTACTCCTGAATCGTGCGAAGACGCCGCATCTTGCTCGGGCCGCGCCGTAGATCGCATTGCAGCACCATGGGCACTTCCACCATCCGCACCGGCAGGCGACGCAGCTTCACCAGCATTTCAACCATGCAGCCAAAGCCTTGGCACTCCAGCAGTTTTCCTTCGTACACTTCAAACGCCCGGCGGAGCGTCTCGGCGCGGTACGCGCGGTAAAAAGAGCTGTACGTGTGGATCCCGGGAATCGGGAAGAAAGTCCGCAGCAGCCAGTTCGCGGCCCAGCTCAACACGTGGCGGTCCATGGTTGAATTAACAACCTTGCCTTGGGGCGCAAAGCACGACGCGAGCACAAAGTCGTACCCTTCGGCTGTGCGCGCCAGCATGGCCTCGAGCACGGACAAGTCGCTCGTGTTATCGGCTTCTTTTGTGACGATGACGTCTTCCGGACCCGCGACTTCCAACGCGCGGCGGAATCCGGCGCGGAACGCCTCAGCCACGCCCCGGTTCACCCGGTTGCGCACGACTTCGATGGATAGCCGCGGCGCGAACGATTGCGCGATCTCCCCTGTGCGGTCCTGGCTTGCGTCATCCACGATGATCACGTGCGCCGGGCATCGGATCGCCTCCAGCTTGGCTTGCATGCCGGTCAGCAGACGCCCGATGTTGGCTTCTTCGTTGTAAGCAGGAACAATGAAAATAACCATCAGATCAAACTTTCGACCTCGGCGTAATACAGATGCGTGGTGTAGCCGAACGCGGTGAACCGCTCGGGCAAGAGCCGGCATCCCATCTTGGCGTAGAAACGGTTGGATGCGGTGTTCGCGGCGCCGGTCATGATTTTCAAATCACGCACCTCGCGGCGGGCAAGCTCGCGAACCACGGAGCGAAAAAGCTCCGCGGCGACCGGCACGTGCTGCGTCGCATAAAAAGCGGTCGACCGCACCGCGCCGTCCGGGCCAAGCTCATTCACCCGGTAAGCCGGCAGCACCGCAAAAGAAAGCAGCTCGCCCTTTACCGCAGGCAGCATGGCGCGCCGCTCGGTCAAAAGGAACCCAAATGCCTGGGCGGCTGTGCGGATCGCGGCCGGCCGTTCGATCAGGGTTTGCGCCAGAACGCCGCCGATGCGCCAGCCGTCGAGCGCGATCTGCCGCCAAAAAACAGACATGGATTCGGACGTGGCCGCGGCAAATCCCGTCACCCGCTTCTCAAAAACCTGCACGTAGCCAAAAAAGCTTTTATTCTTCAAAAGGTTCCGATAATAGTATTCGAGAAACCGTTGGCCAAGCACGCTGTAAATGCTCTCCGGCAAAACGCTCCGGTGAATAGCGGCAACCTCAGCCGCATGTTCCGGCCGCATCGGCACGATCCCCGTCTCGTTGTGTGTTGCGATTGGCGCTCGCGTTGCGATCATGCCAGCACTTCTTGGGTCCGCGCCGCGGCGGGCAGCAGCACGCGGCCGGCCAGCCGCTCATACAACGCTTGGAGGCGGGCGGCATGCCCGACCACGCTGAAACGTTCTTCGACCTTTGCCAGCGCGCGCTCTCCCATTTCCCGACGCAGCTCGTGCTTGTTCGCCAACCGGATCACGGCTTGAGCAAGCTTCTCCGGCGCGGCCGGTTCCACCAAAAGCCCGGTCAGTCCGTCCTCAAGCACCTCCGGCGTTCCGCCCACGCGCGTGGCCACAGACGCCAATCCCATGGCCATGGCTTCGAGCAGCGACACGGGCATGCCTTCAAGGTTCGAGGGCAAGACAAACAGGTCGGCCATGGCCAGGAACGGACGCACGTCCAATTGTTGCCCGGCAAAGTGCACAATATCCGCGACGCCGCGCTCTTGCGCGAGTTCGCGCAGCGCGTCCTGCTCATCCCCGGCGCCGACGAGCACTAATTTCACGCGCGGCACCGCGCGTCGAATGCTTTCCAGCGCCTGTATCAGCGTGCGCTGGCCCTTTTCGCGGTGCAATCGCCCTACGCTGACCAGAAGGAAATCCGTGTCTTGGCAGTCCAATTCCCCGCGGTGCAAATGCCGAACCATCCCCCAATCCCCGCGGAACTGCGCGAGGTCCACGGCATTGGGAAGCACCTCCACGCCTGTCAGCCCCAGGTGGCGCGCATAGTCCGCGCGCACCGCGGCCGACACCGCGACCGTCGCGGCATTGATTGACCGCACCGTGACGCGGTCCACGAGCTTGCCGATTTTGAACCGCCACCGGCCGCTGTCCTGATAAGAGTAGTCCGCGCTGTGCAGCGTGGTCACTACCGCCGGCGATCCGGCCGCGCGCGCGGCCAAACGGCCGTATAAGTTCGCAAAAATAAGGTGCGTATGCACAACGTCAATGCGCTGCTGCCGAAGCGTTCGAGCCAAGCCAAAAACCCCGCGGCGCCAGTCGTACGTGCCGCGCAGGTCCAACGGAACCACCGCGGCCCCGGCATCTTCAAACCCGCTGCGCAGATCCAGCGGGCCGAATAAGCTTCCCACGAACGAGGTAACCACGCGGCGGTCCAGCCCGCGCACGGAAGTAAGCAGCTGCTGCTGCGCGCCCCAGGGCGCGAGCGTCTCGATCAAGTGAAATACCCGGATCGGCTCGGTGCGCGTGCGTCCGGCGCTGCTCATGCCTTCCCCGTCGGCTCGCAAACAAAGAGCAGCATGTGCCCTGACCAGCTCGAAAGCGTGTCCAGCACCACGCGCCGGCCGAACGTGCTGCGGTTCTCAGCCACAAATAAGTCTTTCCAAATCCGTTTCAGTCGTGATGCGTCTTCACCCGATGCGAACGATTCTCCGCCCGCCGGCGGCGTCGGACTTGCGCTCTCTTGATCGTTTCCGTTCGAATGCCCGCGCTTCGCGATCCGGAGCAGCGTTTGGCACACCTCGCCCCATTCCACATCAAACGGCCGGCCCTCGACAATTCGAAAACCGGCATCGGACAAAATCTGTTTGAACTCGCTGAACTTGAAATAGTATTCGGAGAATTGAAGCGCCTTGGACGGCGGAGGCTCCACCACGAACGCTCGGCGGCGCACCGGCACCGTGCCTTCAAATGAGCCCTGCTGGCTCCATCGGCCGACTTTGGAAGATGCCCGGCGGAGC
>JAHFGY010000042.1 GCA_023247195.1 Candidatus Omnitrophota bacterium
GTCACAATGCGTCCGGCGTCGTCCGAGGCGAACACGTACCCATGTTCCCCCACGTTGGCCGCGCGCAGCACGGTGCGCAGCGACGCGTTGCGCGCCGCCAGCGATTCGCTCCACGGCAGCAGCGACGGAACAACGCGCTGGCTGGTGAGCCGCAGTTGCGACAGCGCCAGGTTCTGCAGCAAGTCCTCGGTGATGACCTGGCCGAGCGTATATGTCGCCGGGTGCAGCAAACAAAGAGTCGCCATGACAATGATGTAGGTAGTGGACAGAAACTTCGCGGCCAATGAAACCTGGCGGACCGGCCGCACATGCCGCAGGTTCCGGCTGCACCAGATCACAATGGGCCTCAGCGCCCCGCCCACTCCGAAATAGCAAAAAGCGCCGCTGAGTCCGCCGACCAGCACGATCGCCGGCAGCACCTTCGCGGCTTCGATCAGCGGCTGCTTCACCGCTTGGTAGACGATCAGAGCGCCGAGGGCATAACCTATCGCGGCTCCCAACAGAGCGATGAGAGCTACCTTGACCGGCAGCTCCAATGCCTGCTCGTAAACCACCGAGATCGACGCGCGCGTCGGCATCTCACCGGATTCCCATCGTTTGAATTGGTCGTGGATATGCCGGTACCACATCCAGGGAATAACCATGAGTGACAATCCCCCGATGACCGGAACTTCCAACGCGTAGATCAGCAGCGTCAACCGCCATTGCCCCTCGTCCATCAGCCACGTGAGCCAGCCGTAAGCGACAGCCGGGCCGAAACCGAAAACAAGCAATCCGATGATGCAAACGCGAATAAGGCGCAGCAGCGTTCGATGCGCCGTTGGCAGGCCCATTAAGGATACGGGCGGTTTTTCGCCGCCTGCCACGTCCTCTAGTATTGGCATAAGTTCGCTCATAGAAATTTATGCGTCACTATTTGAAAAGTATACCTGAGGCAGGCAAGCGCAAACAAAGCGGCGGAGAACAAAAAAGGAACGGGGTATGGAGGCTTAGCGAACTTACAAACGGCTGGCCCAGCGCAGGAAAGCGACCAATTCCCTGCGGTGCCGAACCGTGAAACGGAAGAAGCGCGCGGGCGTCAATTCAGAAGCGGTGAGCAGGCGGCCGTCCGAATCCCGTACACCGTAGGTTTCCATGCGCCACCGCAAAAGCGGCGAGCGCCACGGGGTGAACGGATACGGCCAGGCGAGCGCGAAAGCCACGGAAACCATGCGAAAGAAGCTGATCATGTGAACAAAAGCCGGGACCCGGATGAAACGCCGGGACCCGGCTCTGGAAACCTTATTTGCTCGCGGCGGCCAATGCGGCTTCGTAGTTCGGGTGAGCCGTCATCTCCGGCACGTACTCCACATATTTCACCGTGCCCGACGGATCAATCACAAAAATCGAACGGGCGATCAACCGTAATTCCTTGATGAGCGTACCGTAAGCATTGGCGAAAGAAGCGTCCCGGTGATCGGATACGACCTCCACCTTTGAAATACCGGCCGCGCCGCACCAGCGCTTTTGCGCGAACGGCAAGTCCATGCTCACGGTCAAAATCGAAACACCCGGCAGCTTGGCCGCTTCTTCATTGAATCGACGCGTCTGAGCGTCGCAAACGCCGGTGTCGAGCGACGGAACCGCGCTGATGAGCAGCGTTTTGCCGGCGAACTTGGAAAGCGTGACCGGAGTCAGGTCCTGCGCCAGCACCTGAAAATCCGGAGCTTTCTGGCCTGGCTTGATTTCCGGGCCGAGCAAAGTAAGGGGGTTTCCCTTGAACGCTTGAACGCCAGCGCGCTCAGCGGACGAACAACAAGTGGATCCGTGTCCCATGACTATCTCCTTGGTTGGTTGCAGGGCATGCTAGCCGAAAATTCCGGCCGGCGTCAAGCGCATTGCCTAGCGCGGCAAGCGCTTGATCATATAGCCGGACGGCGTGACGTAGATTTGCTGGACCGATTTGGCATCCACGTAGCCGTAAGCCGCGCTGCCGTAGACCGCGTCAAGAAACGGCAGCTTGGGCGCGAGCCAATAGGCCCACTCCCACACATAATCCTTTCCCGGGCCGATGGACTCCACGGTAGGCAGCTGCGCGCGCTGCTCATCCACGGACGAGAACTGCCCGCCGATGCGCAGCGGCCGGTGGTAGTTCCGGATGCCCATCAAGCTGAAGATCGGGTGCCATTTGATCATCGCGCCGCTGAAGGTCCACTGGTCGCCGTTGAGGCGGAACGTCTTTTCGCCTGCCTTTTCCGCCCGTGAAACCGACGCGGGCTCGTACACCAACTCGAATTGCTTGGGGCCCACCGGACGGGTTCGCACGGTGCCCACAAGCGTCTGATCCGAAAAGACCAGGCAAGCGTACAGCGTGCCGTACAGAGCGGCAAAAAGCACGGCAAAAGCGCCGAACACGCCTGTGGATGCGAGGCGGTTGAGGCGCCGGAAAATGCCCGGACCGCGGATGCAGCTGACCAGCGAAAGCAACGCGATGCCTAAACTGATAAGAGCGGCTATTCCCACCTTGTAGACCATTTCAGCCGTATGTTAGACTGTCGACGAGATTGCAGCAAGCAGCAAACAGCCATGCTTTGGGATACCCTAGACCTTCAGCTGGAAGACCTGCAAGCGCCGGGACGCCTGGTGCACGTGCAGGAAGAGCCTGCCCTTGAAATCGCTTTGCCGCAAGTCTTTGAGCAGCCTCGACTTCTGAATATGCAGCGGGGCAAGCTTCCGCAGCTCGAATCGCTCATCCTCCGCATCTACCAGAACTACCGCAGCCACCCGGAAGCGGGCCTTGGCGAAGATTACCAAGCGGTTGTCAACGAATTCCAGCCGCTCTTCAGTTGGGCAACCGCGTGCTGGGACTTCCTGCTTTCAACCGAAGGCTGCCGTTTTGTTCCGCGGCTGGGTGAGCAGCGTTACGGCATTCGGGGCGATTACCGAGTGGTAACGGACCGCGACTACTCTCGGTTGGTCCACCGCCTGTTTCGCCAGTTGCTCATGGATTATGCCACGCAGCCCGAAGCGGTCTCCTTTTCCGGTTGGCTTCGCACCCATTTCTGGCCGCTGGTGCAGCGGACTTACCAGGCCATGGACCGACCCTTTGACGCGCGGCAGCGGAGCCTGACAGCCTATAGCTATTTGCGCTGCGTTCCTTATACTTTCCTCAACGCTTATCACCAAGATCTGGTGACGGGAATTATTCGCCGGCTCCCGGAACGCCAATACGAAGCGATTCAAATCTACTTCCTGCAATTCTTCACCGAGCCAGCGACGGCGGAAGCGATGAGCTGCCCGATTGACCATTGCCGCGAGATCCTCCGCCAAGGCCTCGCGCGGCTGCTCGTGCACCAGCGCTTGGTGTACTGTTTACTTCGGCAAATTGAACGCTATTGATATGCCTCGAAAAATGTTGTATAATTGATCCCTAATGCAAGCTGTTTCTGTCTCACCTTTAGAGCAATTCCTCATGCGTATGCGCCTGATCGCCAGCCGTCCCGGACACATCAAGTGGGGCATTGTCGGTGGCATCTCGATCATCCACATCGGAGCTCTTTTTGCCCCGCTTACCTTCAACTGGCAGGCGTTCTGGGTCTTTTTCGTCCTGCAGTCGATAACGGGCTTGGGCATTACCCTTTGTTATCACCGCCTTCTGACCCACCGCAGCTTCATGGTTCCCAAGTGGCTTGAGTACGTTTTAACCATCGGCGGCCTGGTGGCTATGCAAGGCGGACCGATCAAGTGGGTAGCCACCCACCGCGTTCACCACGCCTTCTCAGACAGACCGCAAGACCCGCACAGCCCGAACAAAGGTTTTTGGTGGGCTCACATGGGCTGGCTCTTTGCTTACGATGATTTAATCGACAACCCCGCCAAATTCAACCGGTTCGTTCCCGAGCTAACCCGAGACCCCGTGCACTCCTGGCTTGAAAAGCACCAAATCTTTGTGATTCTTGGCCTTGGCTGGACGCTTTACGCCTTCGGCGGCTGGCCTTTTGTCGTTTGGGGCATGTTTGTCCGCACCGCCTTTGTTTATCATTCCACGTGGCTGGTCAATTCCGCTTCGCATCTCTGGGGTTACCAGAGCTACCAGACCAATGAAGGCTCGCGCAATAACTGGTGGGTAGCGGCTCTCACATTCGGCGAAGGCTGGCACAACAACCACCACGCTTATCCCACCTCGGCCGCGCACGGCTTGCGTTGGTGGGAAGTGGACATAACCTACTTGTCTATTCGTTTCCTCGGCATGCTCGGGCTCGCCAGCCGGATTCGCCTGCCCCAAGGCGGCCCCGCGGCGCTGCCGAAGCCCATGCCGATTCCAACCCCTCAGCTTCGCTTCCCCATACCGACAGCTTCGCCGTCCATCTAAGTTCTAGTTCTTCGCTCGAAACCTACGGCAAGACTTCTAAGGCAGGACTTACAGCCTTACGAGACGGCTGGAGAAGACCACGCAGAGCGCCAAGCCGACTAATACCAGCGGCGCGATCAAAACAAAGGCAAGAAGGCGTCGGTCTGTTTTCAAGTGCATGTAGTGCATCGCGACCAACACGGCTTTGATGGTCGAAAGCCCCAGTACCCCACCGACGATCAGCTGCTTGGAAACCTTCAGCTCCGCCAAGCCGACCCCGGCCAATAGCAAAACCATCAGCCAGATCCAAATCACGGTATACGTTTTGTCGGAAGAATGGGCTGTTGCGCTCATGTCTCTATAAGAGATACACCAACGGGAACAGAAAAATCCATACGATGTCCACGAAGTGCCAATACAAGCCGGCCAGCTCGAGCCGGTGGCCGCGCGTTTCCCAGAGCCGTGGGCTGAAGGTATACATCAGGACCCAAATATTAAAGATAATACCGGCAATGACGTGTATGGCGTGAAACGCGGTCATGCCGAAGTAGCAGGACCAGAACACGTTCGTGCTGGGATAAATGTGGTGATGGAATTTGGCCGCGTATTCGGTTCCCTTGATGCCGAGGAAAACGAAGCCCAGCACAATCGTCAGGAGCAGCCATTTCCGCGTGGTCGCGATCTGGTTGCGGCCGGCCGCCGAAAGCGCAAACACGATCGTAGCGCTGCTGCACAAGAGCACAAGCGTATTGATCGTGCCCATGGGAACGCTGAGGTGGCCTTCGGACCCGGGCCAGGCGGGGTTGCTCATGCGAAGAATGATATACGCGCCGATGAGGCCGGTGAAAAACATGACTTCCGAGGCGAGAAAAAGCCACATCGCCAGCTTGCCGTTGGGAATGCCGGTCTGCGTCTCGGCGTGACTCGGCGCGTGACCGGCTGAAAGGGCGTGCGCTGCGGTGCTCATGAGGCCGTATCCTAGCACAGCGCGGCGTCGGTGATCAATCCCTGCCTCATCCAGCGGCTGAACCATGCGCCCACGTCTGGCGCTTCCTCGGAATCGTCCGATTCGGCGGTTTGCGCGAGCGCATTTTCCCATGCCTGCCCAAGGCTTTTGCCCGCCACCAGCCCGGCCAGCACATCCGCTTGAAGAAGCTCGATCGGCTCGCAGAGCACGTCTAAACCGGAGCGATACACCAGAACGCGCTGGGGGCGGCCTTCGACTGGAATAGCCACCCCTTCCCGCGGCTGCTTGCGTGCGGCCCAAATATCCACGAGCGGCCAGTCGGACGCGACCAGGGTTGTCTCCGGCTGAAAATAGAACTGCAACCGGTCCCACGCATCCGCCGGAATCGCGGCGAGCTTTGCGGGATCCAGCGGCGGCTGCAACGACGCGCGAAAGGCCAAGCAAACGCGCCATTCCAAGGTCGCCAGGTCGCCGATAAATGGAAGCGACGCGGCCAAAGCCTCCGCCCCGGCAAATGCGGGAAAGTGCCTGCCGGCAAGGCTCAGATTGTAGTCGTGCGAAGGATAGGCCTTTGCGTAGGCCGAGCTGAGCTCGAAGAAGCGTTGCTCGCCGATCACAAACCGGACCGCCTCGAATACCTCGCATAAGGCTTCATGCAGGCGCGCCACGTACCCGTCGGCATACACGCGCATGCGCACGCAGCCCGGGACGCCCGCCTGAGGATTCAGAAAAGAGAGTTCGGTGACGCCCTCCGCCGTTTGAGGGAGGATCCTTGCTTTCATGCGAAGCTGGACTTCTCTCAAAGAGGGTTTCGGCATCGGTTACCGACGATCAAGCCGCGGCGAGACCGCAGACTTCGTTCAGGATGTGGCGCGCGCAATCCGCCTCTCGGGAGAGGCGCTCAAACGCCGGCATGTCGTCGTCCCACTCGATCAGCGTGGTCACGGGTCCGAAGCGCTTCAGCGCTCGGCGGTAGAGATTCCAGACCGCGTCGATCACCGGGCGGTTGTGGGTATCGAACAAAAAACCATCCATGACCGTGTGCCCGGCCAAATGGAACTGGCCTACCAGCGACGGATCAATGCCGTCCAAATAATCTTCGGCGGAAAACACATGATTGGTTGCGTTCACGAACACGTTGTTCAAATCAAGCAGAATGCCGCAGCCGGAACGGCGCGCGATCTCGGAGAGGAAAACCCATTCCGGCATGGCGGAATGCGTATAGGTAACGTAACTGGAAACATTCTCAAGAAGAATGCGCCTGCCGACCTTTTCCTGCACTTGCTCGACCCGCTCAACCACATGGCGGACCGCTTCATCGGTCATGGGAAGCGGCAGCAAGTCATGGAGGTTCTCACCTTCCACGCCGGTCCAGCACAAGTGGTCGGAAACAATCGCGGGATCAATGCGGTCCACAAGCTCGCGCAGCTTGCTGAGGTACTGAGGGTCGAGCGGATCCGTTGATCCGATGGAAAGAGAAACTCCGTGGAGCGCAATAGGATACCGGGCACGTATCTGTTCAAGAACATGAAGCGGCCGGCCGCCGCAATCCATGAAATTCTCGGAAACGGCCTCGAACCAATCCATTTCCGGCCAGGCGCTGGTGATAGCGTCATAATGTTCGGTACGCAAACCCACCCCGCACCCAAGCTTCGGCCAACCCGTTGATGCCATGCTCGTATCCTATTGCGCTCCGCGGTTAATTACTTATGAAGCCTCGGGAGTAAGGCGGCCGCCCTCGATCTTCAGGCAGGTCTCCTTGTCGAGCTCGATGTAGCCCTTGCCCTTGCAGGCGTTCTGTCCGGCGCAGGTGTGGTCCTTGCCGCCGCAAGCCCCGGTGCCCTTGCACTTGTTGATGCCGTAGCAGGAAGCCTTCTCGCCGCCGGCCATCTTTTCATCGGCCGCTTGGGCCATCGACGCGGCGCCAACCGCCGCCAAGATACCCGCTACCGATGCTGCCACAACACCACGCATCCGCTTATCCATACTTCCTCCTGTGTTTGCCCTCACGGGCCTATGGGTGACGCGACGCGCGTCAACCTTATTTCACGACTCCTTCGACCTCAAGCGTAATGTCCACATCTTCGCCGACCATCAGCTGTCCGGTCTCAAGCGCCTTATTCCACTCCAAGCCAAAATCCTTGCGGTTGATCTTGACGGTTGCCGTAAACCCAGAGCGGGCGCCGCCCCACGGATCTTTGCCTTCTCCGTGCGCCACCAGGTCGAGGACAACCGGCTTCTCAACGCCGTGGATAGTTAGCAGGCCGTGAAGCTTGGCCTTGTCCCCGTCAACGTCCGTGACCTGCGTGCTCTTAAACGTGAGAGACGGATACTTCTTTACGTCGAAGAAATCCGGTGAACGCAGGTGCTCGTCGCGCTTCGCCACGTTCGTGTCGATGCTGGCGGCGTCGATCGTGGCTTCCGCCTTCCACTCTTCCGGCTTGCCGGGAACATAATCGAACTTCCCGCTGAATGTCTTGAATTCACCCGATGTATTGGAAAAAAGATGCCGAATCTTGAAACCCACGGTGCTGTGGTCTGCGTCGATCTCATAACTTGTCGCCCAAGCGGAAGGGGCGGAAAGAACACTGGCCAGCAAAGCAACGGCTAGAACACGACTACGCATGGTTTTTCTCCTTTGTGCGTTAGTGAAATCTTAGCCGGAGGGCGGAATCCTGCCATCGGCTGCGGTACGGTTTTCAGATCATAGTTTGTACGACCTGCGGAACTAGAACTGGAGGAGGGTCGTGACGGGGTTCGGGGAAAGCTTTTCGCGGCCTTGAAGCGCGGTGAGTTCGATCAAGCAGGCTATTTCCAGAACGCGCGCGCCGCAGCGCTCGACCAAGCGCACGGTTGCGCCGACAGTGCCGCCGGTCGCCAGCAAGTCATCGACGATAATCACCTTGGCGCCGCGGCGAAGCGCGTCGCAGTGTATTTCAAGCGTGTTGGTGCCGTACTCGAGCGAGTAAGCCGCGCGGAATGTCTTATGCGGCAGCTTTCCCTGCTTCCGGACAGGCACAATGCCGATTCCCATGGCATACGCCAGCGCCGAACCGACAATGAGTCCGCGCGATTCGATCGCGACGATCGCATCCGGCTTGCGGACGCCACGGTAACGCCGCGACAGCCAATCGATCGCTCTGCTGAACGCGACCGCGTTGGCAAGCAAGGGCGTAATGTCGCGGAACAAAATGCCTTTGGTGGGAAAATCTGGAATATCGCGGATATGGCGGCGCAGTTCCCGGGAAAGCTTGGCCGGAACGACCGCTGCCGAACGAGTGGCCGGCATCAGGGATGCCCGCCATGTCCGGCGCGAACCATGATCACCCATACCACCGCCGCCAATGCCAGGCGGTACCAGCCAAAGAGGCCAAGCCCATGACGGCCGAGGTAGCGCACGAATCCGCGCATGGCCAGCGCGGCCACGACAGCTGCGGTCGCCACGCCGAGGAGGATCGCAAGCGCGTCAAGCGTCTGCAGCAGCTCAGCGCCGTTGGACACAGCGTCCAAACCCACGGCAGCTCCCAGCGTCGGCAGAGCCAAGAGAAAACTGTATTCGGCGGCGGCGGCGGCCGGAAGGCCGCATAAGAGCCCGGCCACAATCGTTACCATCGCGCGCGAGGCGCCGGGCCATAACGCCAGGCACTGAACCAAACCGATGAGCGCGGCTTCGCTTGGTTTAAGCGAGTCGAGCGTGCGCGTGCCCGGTAACTTTTTCTTGCTCCAGGCATCCACCGCCAGCATGACGGCGCCGCCGGCCGCGAGCGCGCCGACCACCGGCGAAGGCGTGAAGAGATGCTCTTTGATCCAGCCGTGAAGCAAAAGCCCGACCACAGCAACGGGGAAAAAACTCAGAAACAAGTTGATGCATAATCGGCGGCCGGCCGGATCTTTGCCGATCAGTCCCCGCAACAATTGGAGAACGCGGTCGCGGTAAAGCCCTATCACGGCGAGTAAGGCTCCGCCCTGAATGACCACTTCGAAGGTCTTGAGCGCTTCTCCGTACAGGCCCAGAAAGTGAGACACAAGAATCAAATGCCCTGTCGAAGAAACCGGAAGGAACTCGGTCAGGCCTTCGACCGCCCCTAGAGCAACCGCTTGAAGCGGATTGATGGCTTTGCCTTTCTAGTACTTAACCGAGCAGCCGTACGACGGCACGCTCGAAACAGAAACCGGCTTGCCCGCCATTGCTTCGGTCAAAGCCTGAGTAACATAGTTGAGAGCGCCTTTGACGTCGGCCTTGTCAACGCTCGGCTTGTCGTCTATGGCACCGGCGTAAATGACGACTCCTTCCGGGTCGATGATAAACATACTGGGCGTGGTCTTTGCGCCGTACTCCTTGCCTACAACGCCGTCTTCATCTTTTAAGACCGCGGCGGCTGAGCTGCCGGCATTGCGCATCTTGTGCTCCAGTTCCGCGGCGGCATAACTGCCCTGCTTGCCCTTTGCCGAGGAAGAGATGGACCACCAGACCACTCCCCGGTCACGCCATGTGCGCTGCAGCACTTGCATGTTGCTGCTGTCGTAGTGTTTGCGCACAAAGGGACACTCAACGTTGAACCACTCAAGGACCACGTAATGGCCCTTCTGAGCGGACAGGGTGTACGGCGATCCCTGAGAATCTTGGAGGGTGAAATCCGGCGCAGGCTGGCCAGGCGTAACTTCCGCACGGGCCGAAACGCCTGTGAACAAAAACAGGCCGGCAGCGAGTAAACTTGGTAGCAATTGGGCTTTCATTCTTCTGCTCCTCTCCCCGCATGGGGTGCTATATTGGCAATGGTGCATTCTAAGCTATTCGCTTCCCATCCACAACTCGGAGGAGACATGCGTCCGACCACTGTCTTGATCGCTCTGGCATTCTTAGCACACGCGCCTTACGCCTTGGCCGAAACCGCAAAGGCTGCGCTTCGCGGCACCAGCCTTCAGCCCGGACTTCAAGGAGAGGTCACCTTGACCGATACCGAGAGCGGGCTTTTGATCCAGGGTTCACTGAGCGGCGCACCGGCGGGCTTGCACGGCTTTCACATCCACGAATTCGGTTTATGCGACGACAACGGCAACGCGGCCGGCAGCCATTTTAATCCCAAAGGCACAACGCACGGCAATGTGATAGCCGACGGCCAGGAAAAAGCTCACGCGGGAGATCTCGGCAACCTTACCGTCCGGGAAGACGGAACCGCCACTTGGCTTTACACTTTGCCCGGGCTCTCGCTTGCCAAAGGACCAAATCCCATTGCCGGGCGCGCGGTGATTGTGCATGAGAAACCGGATGACTTCGGCCAGCCCACGGGCAATGCCGGAGGAAGAATCGGCTGCGGCGCGATCCTAGTGAGCGGCCGTTGAACCCGCGGCATTGACAACGCCCGCGAGCGCTTTCTTGAGCTCAACCATCTGCTCCGGTCTTGCGGTCATGCTGCCCGAAGCGGTCTGAGCGATCACTCCCTTTGCGTCGACTAAAAAGTACGAAGGGACGCCCTGCATCTCGTACATCTCGGTGATAGACGCGGCTCTGTCGCCTTGTGTTTGCAGCGCGATGACCGGATAGGCAAGCGGGTTATCTTTTAGGAACGCGGTCAACTTTTCCAGCTCGCTGTCGATGCTGATGGAAATGATCTTCAACCCCTTTGGCGCGAACTCATCCTGCACGCTGCGCATCAATTCCATATCTTTTCGGCAGTATGGGCACCAGCTTGCCCAAAACTGGATCAACGTCGGTGATTTAGGAATAGGAACCGTCAGGCTATTCCCCGTCAGATCCACGGCTGAGAACACAGGCGCCGGGGTACCGGCCACGACCGGCTTGGGCAAAGGTTTGCCGTTGACCGTTTCCACTTCGGCCCGGTCGATTTCGACCAGCACAGAGCCTCGAATTTTCTGCAGCTGCTTGGCGGTAAACTCAGCGCCGCCTTTTAACCGTACGCGTTGATCTTCGGCGCGCGGTTCCGCGCCGCCAACGAGCAACCCCGCAATAAGAAGAATAACGCCCGCCTTCACCCCTGTGTTTTTCATGCCTGACACTATACTATACCGACGATTACTCGGACACTTGAAAGGCAAACTCCTCTTGACCTCCCGCAGGGGGCCTGTGAAACGAGGGAGGCTTCGCGGGCCGCTGTTCGGACTCGTTGAAGCCTAGCCGGTTGGTCCACACCTCCCACAGCCGGTCCACGGTTTCCCAGTAAGTTCCCTGCCCCGTATGCCGAAAACCGAACCGGCTGTCGCTGAGCTTACCGTTGCGCACCTCGCGAATCCGGGACTCCACTCGGTTCATATGAAGCGGCAGCTTCTCGCGCAGCCGATGAAAAAAGACGTCCTGCACGCTGCCAGGCAGGCGCAGCAGCGAGTGGAACGCGGTCTGCGCGCCGGAACGCTTCGCTTCCTTGAGAAGCCCGGGGATATCACGGTCGTTTAGCCCGGGAATAACCGGCGCAATTCCGATGCCGATGGGAATACCCGCCTTCGAGAGAATGCGCATGGTTTCAAAGCGCTTCCGGATCGTCGGCGTTCCCGGCTCCATCACGCGAACAACATCTTCGTCGAGGAAAGCGATGCTCAGATAGACGCGCGCGTCGGCCCGGTCCGCGAGATCCTTTAACAGATCTACGTCGCGCCGGATCAGCAGCGACTTGGTGATAATGCCGACCGGGTTGCGGAACGCGCGGCACACCTTTAAGCATCCCTGGGTCAATTTCCACACCGCCTCGAGCGGCTGGTAGCAGTCGGTCACGCCGGAGAACGCGATGCGTTCCCCTTGCCACGACGGGCGGCGAAAGGCCGCTTCCAAGAGATCGGGCGCATTCGGTTTCACAACGATTTTGCGCTCGAAATCCGTGCCCGCGCCATAGCCCAGGTACTCATGCGTCGGCCGAGCGTAGCAGTATGCACACGCATGAAAACAACCCCTGTACGGGTTTACGCTCCAGCGGAAGCCGACATCCGGGCTGTCGTTCTCCGAGAGAATCGACTTAGCCCGCTCCTCGTACACCTCCAGCTCAACCGAAGGCGGCTCGCCGAGCCATTCCCGGTGCTCCGAGAGGTAAGGATTCGGCGGATTCCAAACGCGTTGCGGTTGAGACTCGGCTGCCGGGATCATTTCCGCACACTGGTACTGTCCTAATCACCCGCGCCGCACGGTTAAATCCAAACCCTTTAGAATCGGGTGTCCTAATTTGCGATTTAGCCCGATTGCCCTAGGCATTTTGCCTCCTTCTCTTTCGCCGTTTATTTTTCCACAGGTCAAATTCAAGGATTACAAAATACTTACAGGTAGACAATTATACAGGTATAATCTTAGCTGGAATTAAGGCACTTTTCGTTGACAGCGCACTCCACACCTCATACACTATGCGCGTGTGTTTCAAATGAACAACCAAACTCGCGAGCAACTTCAAGCCGAACTTGGCCGCGCTGAACTTGAGCTTCAGCAGGCGAAGCGCCGCCTTCTCGATGCGCAATCAGAGTTCAACCGCTGGACGGAATACCTCTCTGCTCTGAACGCTGTTGTCAGGTTCAAACCTCCTCTGATGGAAGCTAACAATGTCGTCGCCGCCGGAGACATTTTTGAACAAGTAATCTCTGAGCTTGTGGGAGGAGCCCCTATAAAGAGCGATGCCCCGGTTCGGGACAACATCAAAGCTCTTTTCGAGCGCGAGAAAAGGCCGCTTCAGCTGGAATATATTAACAAGCATCTTCAAGCGAAGGGGATGCGCTTGGGAGAGAACTCTGTCTGGATGGCGCTGCGACGCATGCAGCGGCAAGGAATCGTAGATCGCGTAAAACGTGGAGTTTATATCTTGAAATTGAAAGGCGGCAAATCGTAGACGGGTAAATGAAAAACCGCCAGGCTTGAGCAACCTGGCGGCATGCGACCAGCGAAAGCCCACCTTGCGGATGAACTTCGCAATTTTTTGTGTCGCTTTATTTATCTTACTCGCCACCGCCGTCCTGTCAATGAAGAAACTATGCGTCCGTCTTGTTGTGGAAATAAGGAGGGTAACATGCGACCGCCGCCACGACGCGGCTGGCTCGGCAGCCCTAGATAAAGCAATAGGCGGGGGTACGCTTGGCCGCTGATCCCCCGCCCTATTGTCCGAGCTATGTTGTGACTGGATGGGGCTACTACCCATTCGGGTGGTAGCCCCATCCATTATGATAGCTGAGTTGAAGCGGGATTGACAAGGGCAAGTCCACGAGGGAAGGTGAAACAGATGCCGAAAGCGGCGATCTTCGTCGACGGTAACAATATTCATCGTGCTATTTGGGAGTGTTTCAGGATTGAACGCCTGGATCTTGAACCGTTCTGTAAGAATCTCATCCAGCAACGCGATTTGGCTGTAATTCATTATGCGGATGCCGATTTTTTCCAGCTTCCGAGCATAAATAAGTACCGGAAGCAGCAGGCGTACTTTTCGCATATTCGCTCGATCAAGCATCTTGTCTTTCGGGCTGGCTATTACCGTCAGCGCGGCAGCCGTCCTCCCGAAGAGAAAAAAGTGGATGTTCACCTGGCCGTAGACATGGTTGACCTATGCAACAGAAACGCATTTGATACCGCATATGTTATTTCTGGCGATGCTGACCTGACGCCAGCGATCGAAGTGCTGAAACGGGAGAAGAAGCGCGTCATCAATGTCTACACGCAGGAGCATTTTGTGAGGCAGGGCGTTCGGATAGGTCGTATTTCCAAACTCAAATTCGAGTGCGATGCCTTCGTGCGAATCACCCGCAGCCTGGCAGAACAATACCAATGGCCGCCGGTCAAGGTCTTGGCAACGCCGATGATCTAGGGAAAAAGAAAACCAGCGCCTTTCGGCGCTGGCTACCCTGCATCGAGGTGATACAGGGCTGGTAAGTTCAATTTGTGAAAATATAGCTATCTCAGAGCTTATTGTCAAGCCGATAGTGATTATAGCACAAAATCGAAAAAATCGATTGACAAGTGCGAACGCACATGGTATTCTCTTCTCGTTATGGAGAACAGCTCTGCACGTCATCGCGAAATTGTCCAAGAGATTGAAAAATACATGAACCGCACCGGCAAGAAACAATATGAACTCGCCGCTGAAATTGGCGTCCCACCACAGACCGTCAACCGCTGGCTCAACGGCAAGGCTGCGGTTTCCAAGGCATATTCTGTGATCTTGAAGTCGAAGGGCATCATCCCCTAAAAATTTTTACCCTATTACTTAACAAGTGCGAACGCATATGTATATCCTGAGCAAGCAGCAAATCGTGATGTTGATGAACGGCCTGGTAGAGGGTCAGAGCATCCGCTCCGTCGAGCGGGTCACCGGCGTTCACCGAGACACGATCATGCGCTGGATGGTGCGCGTCGCTGACTCCTGCAAGAGCGTCCACGATCAGGTCATCCGCAAAGCCAGCGTTCGACGCGTCCAAGCTGACGAAATGTGGTCGTACATCGCGAAGAAAAACAATATGTTCGAGTTCACCGGAGGCGTGGTAAGCGGCTACAAAGGCGCTGCATGGGTGTTCATCGCTATGGACGCTGACAACAAGGTTGTCCTGTCCTACGCTGTCGGGAGCCGCGACCAAGACACCGCCTATACATTCCTGACCGATCTGCGCGAACGGATTAATGGCGAGTTTCAACTAACGACGGACGGCTTCACCG
>JAHFGY010000043.1 GCA_023247195.1 Candidatus Omnitrophota bacterium
GTTCTGGGCCGCGCCCATCAACTGGGTGCTCCGAAAGCTGGGCGGCTTGGGCCTGCTGCACGCGCTGGCCGACGTGGCCAAACTGCTCACCAAAGAAGACATCATCCCGATCAAAGCCGATCGCTTCTTGCACACGCTGGCCCCGTTTCTGTCCGTTTTCTTCGCTCTCCTGGCGTTTGCCGCGATTCCGGTCGGGCCTCCGATCCACCTTTTCGGCCGGGTGATCCCGCTGCAGGTAGCGGATATCAACGCCGGCCTGCTCATGGCTCTGGCGCTGGCCTCGATCGGCATTTACGGCGTGATCCTGGCCGGCATGGTCTCAGGCAGCAACCTGGCCACGCTCGGCGGCTTGCGCGCGGCGTCGCAGATGCTCGCATATGAGATCGCGCTCGGCGTTTCGCTCGTGGGCGTGACCATGTGGTATGGATCGCTGGACCTGTCCGTGATGGTGGCGAAACAGGGAGGCACTTTCCTGGGCGGATGGCTGCCGGCCTGGGGCATTTTCGTGCAGCCGGTCGGGTTCATCATCTTTATGACCGCCGGATTGGCGGAAACCAAGCGCGTGCCCTTCGATTTACCCGAAGCCGAGCCGGAAATCATCGGCTACTTCACGGAATACAGCGGCATGAAATTCGGGCTCTTCTTTCTGACGGATTTCGTCGAGGTGGTATTGATCTCAGCTTTGCTGACCACGCTCTTTGTGGGCGGTTGGCAGGTGCCTTATCTGACGCCTACGGGGTTTGTCTTTCCGTGGGGATCAACGCTGGGGGTTTCCTCGCTCGCTTACGTGGTCCTCGGATTGCTGAGCTTTACCTTTAAAGTCGTTTTCTTTATCTGGTTCTTTATGCTGGTGCGGTGGACGCTCCCGCGCTTCCGGTACGATCAGCTCATGCACCTGGGCTGGAAGATCCTCTTTCCGCTGTCGCTGCTGAACGTCGCCGTGACAGCCGTCCTTATAATCCTTTAAAACGCGCATTACCTTAGGTGCACAGCCATGGCAGACTCACTGTCTCCTTTTCCTTTTTTCGGACGCAAACGCGCCGCCGCGCTTCAAGAAGAAGTGCGGCGTCTCGAGGAGCAGAACCATGCGCTTGAGCGGCGCGAACGCGAGCGGGCGCAGTCCGAAGCCGAGCTCAAGCGCCGCCTGGCCGAGACCACGTTTTCAGCCGGACGGCTGTCCGACCTATTGCGTGCGCTCGGGCGCCTGGAACCCGGCACGGTGCGGGGGGCGATCCTTCAAGCGGTGGCGCTGCTCGCCGGCGCCGAAAGCTGTTCCTGGTGGGACTTGGAGCAGGACGGCCAGCAGCTCCGCCTGGTTCAAACCCGCGGCTGGGCCATGCCGTCCGAACGCGTGAGCGTTGCCGCCGACCAGGGCCTCATGGGGCTCGCGCTCAGCCAACGGCGGGCCGCGGCATTCACCGAGCTTCCGGAAGACGTGCCGCTCATGCCTGTCCCGGGGCTCACCAGCTTCAGGACGCTGATCTGCGCGCCGGTCATTTTAGAGGGCGCGTGCGAAGCGGTTCTCACCGTTGAAGCGCTGCCGTTCGAGCGTTTTTCCGCGTCGACGCTGCGCACCCTGGCTCAGATCGGCGAATTGGCCGGCGTCGTTCTCGCTCAATCCGCCGCCTACCAGTCCGCTCAAGCCGAGCGGGTGCAAGATCCAAAGACCCGCCTCCTGCAGCCCAACTACCTCATCCGCCGAATCAACGAAGAAAGCCGCCGCGCCGAGCGGTACGATTTTCCGTTCAGTCTTGTGCTGGCGTGCTGGACCGGCCCGGCCGAGTTCAACGGCGACGCAAGCCATGCCGTGCTGGTAAGAGCCGCAGCGGTCCTGCGCTCAGGCACGCGGGCAACGGATCTGGCGGGCCTTGGAAAAGAGCCCGGCAAGCTGCTCGTTGCGCTGCCTTTTGCGCCGCTCGACGGTGCGCTGGCCACCGCTTTCCGGCTCAAGCCTGTCCTGGAAGAGGCGCTGGCTAAAGCCGAAAGCGGGGGCCGGTGGCGTTTGGCCGTGGCGTGCCGGCGTAAAGGCGAGTCCGGGGAAGAAGTCCTCGATCGTCTCCAGGGAGCGTTGGAGCGTCTGGATCCGGTGCGGCCCGACGTGTCGGTTGCGGTGGCGCAGTAGGCATCATGCGCGGCATCCCTTTTCGCCAAAAAGCGGTTCGCAAACGCCTGGATGCCATCCGCGGCTGGAGCGGCCGCGCGGATCCGGAATCGCTTTCGCTCCTGAGGCAGCTCCTTAAAGACGAAAATGAAGAAGTGCGCCGCCACGCGGCGCGGGTGTTGGCCGCGACGGAGGAAATTCTTCGCGAGCGCATCCGCGCGTCCGAGCGCGAGGCGTTGGCATCGATTCCTTCGGGCGACGCATGGTATGGCGTCGGCCAAGCCTGCCTGGCCATGGCCCGGTTCCAGGATTCGATTCCCGTGCTGCAGGATCACTACCTGCAAGGCGCCATTACCGCGCTCACGCGCGCTTTGCAATACGAAACGCGCAGCGATTGGATGCTCGCGCTGGCGCATGCGCACGAGCTCGGCCGGCAGTGGAGCCAGGCGGAAGCGGTTGCGCGACGTTTGCTGGACAAAGACCCGTTTTCGACGCGCTCTTTGCTGCTCCTGGCGCGTTTGAGTTATCGGATGGGCCGTTTGCGCGAAGCGCGGCTTTTCATGCACCGCCTATCGCGCGTACCCGACCTCGATGCCGAGAAAAAGGACTGGGTGCAAGCGTGGAACTGAGCGCATGAGTGCTGACACCGAGCGAATAGCGGGTGCCGAACGAATAAAAGTCTGCTTGATCACCAGCGGCTCGCCGTTCCGCTCGCTTATCGAAGCGTTGCCGGACGTGGATTTCACGGTGTTGGCGATAGGTGGACACGTAATCCAGCACGGAACAGGCAGGTCCGGTTTGCTGTCCGCCCCGCTTCCCGCGAACGTAGTCGCGGCGGACACGGTTGCTCTTCCATCCGCTTCGGCCGAGCTTCTCCGGTCTTCGCTGTGGTGGCGTTTGCCGCGCAACGTGGAACGCGCTTGGCAGGATGCCACCGACGGATACGAGGCGCTCTTGCACGGCGATTGGGAGCCGTTTCCTCGGCTGTACCGAGCATTGCGGCTCCTGGAGGCGCAGGATATCTTCGCCTCCCAACGCTACCGGGCATCGCTGAAGCGGTACCATCGCATGATGGCGCGCGAAGAGCCCTTCGAGGTTTTTGCCTCGGCCTGGCGGGCTTGGCACCTTCGGCTTTATGCGGTCCTGCAGTCCGAGCCGCCCAAAGCGGACGTGTACCATGCGTTGGACAGCGGCCTTGCCGGGCTCTTGGGGGTATGCGGCAAGGAAGAGCATGGCGGCGCGCTTGTGGTGACGGAGGACGGCTCGGCGGTGCTCGACGCGGACCGGTCGTTTGCGCAAGCCGTGTTCCACCGGCTGCAAGGGCTTGCTTATGGCTACGCCGACCGGGTTGTGTTCGCCGGCGCGCAGGAGCGCCAGCAGCAGATTCTTTCCGGATTGCCGCCCGATCGCGCAAGCGTGATTCCCATCGGCATCGAAACGGATAAATTCGCTCATTTGGCGCCGCGGATTTACGATGGCATGATTCGCGTCGGGCTGATCGGGCCGGTGACGACTACCCGGGACGTGACCGCCTTTATCGCGAGCGCGAAAATCGTGGCGGAAACGCTGCCGAACACGGAATTCGAGATCATCGGCTCGCTGCAGGAAGACCCTGCTTATGTCGCGTCATGCCGGGCGCTCGTGCGCGAGCTGCGTTTAGAGAGTTGTCTGGCGTTTGTCGGGGCAAAGGACCCCGCCGATTACTTAAGCCGGCTGGATATTGCCGCCTCGACAAGCTGGGAGGAAGCCCATCCGTCTGCTATTCTGGAAGCGATGGCCGCGGGCGTTCCGGTGGTGGCCACGCGCACGGACGGTCTGCCCGAAATCGTCGAAGGGTGCGGCGAGCTGGTATGGCCGCGCGACGTGCAAGGCATCGCGGACGCGATCATCCGGCTCGCGCGGGACGAGCGCCTGCGCAGGGAAACGGGGGAGCGGGCAAAGCAGCGTATCCGCGAGCACTACGATCAAAAGCAATGCGCCGAGAAGGTCCGGCATCTGTACGGATTTCTGAGTAGAAAACAACCGGAACAAGTGTTATCCTAACAATTCCTCGACGGTGGATTTCTCGATAAGCAAGGAAAGCGATCGGCCATGAGCCAGCTGGGAGAAGAACTTTTACACCGCATCCGCGATGCCCACAAGCGCCGCAGCCTGAGCTTTTGGGAGCGCATTTACCTGCCGGCCATCGCAAAAGGCCTCTGGATCACCAACTGGCATCTTTGGAGAAACTTGTTCCTCCATATCGTCCATCGCATTGGCCTTTACCGCGACATTCCCGCTTCCGTGACGATCCAGTACCCTGACCAGCTGCGCATCACGTCTCCCCGGCTGCGGACGCGGCACCGGCTGACCCGCCGCCAAGACGGCACGCCGCGCTGCGTGGCTTGCATGCTCTGCGAGACCGTTTGCCCGGCGCGCTGCATCTACATCACGCCGGCCGAGCACCCGGACCCGAACGTCGAGAAATTCCCCAAGAGCTTCGACATCAACCTCGGCCTGTGCATCTACTGCGGCTATTGCGTCGAGGCCTGCCCGGAAGACGCCATCCGCATGGACACGCAGCGCCATGACATCGCGGCTTACACGCGCGACGGCATGTGGCTCGACATCCGCGAGCTGATCGCGCCCGGCACGCGCGCCGTGACCGAGCCGCCGAGCAAGTTCGAAAACATGAATTTAGAAGACTACAGGCAAATACCGCCGGTCCTGGAACCTGTTTTGCCCGGTCGAACGAAGCCTCCTCAAAACAAGAACGCTTAGAATCCGAAACTCTAAGAGTCTCTGTTAGCGCGTAGCGATGCGCAGCGTGCAGTCTAGCCTTTGGCTCTTGGCCTTTGGCAGCGAAACCGGGCTTGGCGTCCGCCAACCCACTGAGAACGTTCCCCAACAGGTCAACCGCGATCCTTACCGCAGCCGGGTGCGCCGTCGCGCGCCTTCTTTCGTCGGATTAACCGCACTCCTGTGCATCCCGCTTCTTTTTGCGGCACCGCTCGCTTGGAAGCGCGCCCAAGAACGGCAGGCCGCGATCCGCACGCGTCGCGCGTCCTGGGAGCGCATGGTTGCGGAATTGAAGCGGGAAATCCGCGCGTTCCCCGGACAAAGCGGCATCGTGGTCGAAGACCTGTCAACCGGCTGGCGCTTCACCCACCAGCCCGACAGGCGCTTTGCCGCCGCCAGCATCATCAAAGTTCCGGTCATGGGCGCGGCTTTCACGGCCGAGAAAGCGGGACGGCTGAAACTCGACGAGCAGGTGACGCTGCGCGGCGCGGATCAGACCAACGGATCGGGCATTCTGAAGGCTGAAAAGCCCGGGGCGGTGTTTCCGGTCAGCCGGCTGCTTGAGTTGATGATCAGCCAGAGCGATAATACCGCAACGAACATTCTTCTTAGTAAGATCGGCATGGAATACGCGAACAAGCAATTCGGCTCTCTCGGGCTTCGGAACACGACGCTGCGCCGGAAGATGATGGACTTTTCCCAGCGCGATAAGGGCGTGGAGAACTACACCACGGCGTCTGACATGGCGGAGATACTTAAGCGCCTGTACCGCGGCAAGGTGGTGAATCCGCGGTATTCGGAGCAAGGCCTGGATTGGATGCGCCACCAAAAGCTGAATGACCGCATTCCCGCGAAGCTGCCAAAGGGCACGGTGGTCGCTCACAAGACCGGGCTCGAGCGCTCCGTTTGCCACGACGTCGGGATCGTGTACACCGACGGCGGCGACCTGTTGATCTGCGTTCTGACGCGGCATAAAGGGCTAAGCGGCCCGGCCAAGCGGTATATCGCGAGCTTATCGCGTCACGCCTACGACTACCTGCCCGGCGACGCGCGCCCATGAAGCGGGCGGTATTCCTGGCGTTGCTGACTGTCTGCAGCGTCTGTTGGGCCGATGATTTTGCGGTCGATGCCGAACTCAGCCAGCCGCAGATCGCCCTGGGCGAGGTGGTGCAGTTCACCGTCACGGTCCACGGAACGCAGGATGTCCCGCCTCCCGAGGTTGATGTGCCGGGCCTGACTATTCAATATCTTGGTCCGGCCACGATGCTTTCGATCGTGAATGGGCAAATGAGCAGCTCGATCACCCACCGCTTTCTTTTGTTTCCTCAAAAAGAGGGCAATTTTACCCTGGGTCCTTTCCCGGTCCATATCGGTTCCTCCACGCTCGAGACGCAGTCGCTCACGCTTGAGGTGTTGCCGCGCTCCTCACGGCCGTCCGCCCCTCCTCCGATCACCCCTCCAGCGGTTGATGCCAAGCAGGTGAATTTGGACAATGACCTGCGGTTGAAGATCGGGATGGATAAGGCCCGGATCTTTGTGAACGAGCTGGCGTTCGCGCGGATTCAATTGGTGGTCGGCGGCATCGCGGTGCGGGGAATCGAGAAACCCACGATCGGCGCCAACGAGTTTCAGATCAAATCGCTCGGCCCGCCGAAGCGCTCGGACGTGCCGCTCGGGCAGCAGCGTCTTTCGCTGCTCGAGTTCGACATGTCGGTCAGCGCGCCCAAGCCGGGTAAATTTTTGCTGGGGCCGGCGCAGATCGGTTGTGAAGTCGTGGTCCCGCCTTCGGCTTCCAACGGCCGTCGCTCGCCGGTCGGAGCGGGCGCATCCGACCCTTCGGACGAGTCCGCGTGGACGAACCTTTTCGGAAGCGGCCGTGTCGTGGCCGTAACAGTGACATCGGATGCTGTGCCCATCGAGGTTTTGCCGCTGCCCGAGGAAGGAAAGCCGCAGGGCTTTGCCGGCGCGGTCGGCGACTTCACCATTGAGGCCGCGGTCTTGCCCAGGCAGGCGGCCGTGGGCCAGCCGGTCACCTTGACGCTGATCGTGAGGGGAACGGGCAATTTTGATACCGTGACCTCGCCGGTGCTCCATAGCCGCCGCGAAGATTTCAAGACGAGCGAGCCGAGCATACGGGCAACCGTGCAGGCCGACCGGGAGGCCAAGGTTTTTGAGCAGGTGATCGTGCCGCTTTCGGCCGGCATCCAGGAACTCCCTGAAATCACTTTCAGCTTTTTCGATCCGGAATCCAAGACGTACCGGACCGTCGCGGCCGAGCCGATTTCTTTCCATGTTCAGACGGGCGAGGCGGAATCTGCCGCGCCGCCGGAAGCTGCGCCTGTGCCTCAGGAACCGCCTCCGCCTGCCGCTGAAATCCTGCCGCCCGCGGCCTCGCCCGTTGTCGCTGCGCCAAAGCCGGCCGCGCTGTGGCTCAGCCTGCCGCCCGCGCTGTGGGCGGGCATTGTGCTGGCTATCGGCGTGGCGCTGCTGCTGGGCGCTCCGCGCAAGCAAGGAGCGGGTACGGCCGGTGCTTCGGACTCAAGCCGAGCGCATGCGCGCGCTGTTGAAGAGTGCCGGCGCGCGGAGAAGCTCGCCAAAGAGCGACGCGTTTTGGACGCGTATCAAACGTTGCTGAGCGCGCTGCAGCGTTACGTAAGCGAACGGTTCGGCTTGTCGGCCGAAAGCCTTACACAAAAAGAGATCGAGTCGGTCCTGAGCGCGCGCAACATTCCTCAGGATCTGATCGCAGAGCTCACCGGTATCTGGGAGCGCTGCGAAGCCGCGCGGCTCAAACCGGTATCGCATGCGTCCGATACCCTGAAAGACACGATAACGGCAATCGAGGCTTGGCTCAAGCACATGGAGGCTGTGCGGTTCGAATAATCGCTTACACCCGAAAGGGAAGCGGATTGCCGGTCGTGCTGCTGCATGCTTTTCCCTTGAATCGCCGCATGTGGGATGAGCAAATCGAGGCCCTGAGCCGGGATGCGGACGTTATCGCGCCCGACCTTCCCGGCTTGGGCGAATCCGCGCCGCAAGACGTGCCGTCCATTCCGCTGATGGCGAAGTCCGTAGCCGATTTATTGGATCAACTGGCGATTAGCCGGCCTG
Source organism: Candidatus Omnitrophota bacterium (assembly GCA_023247195.1). Lineage (GTDB taxonomy): Bacteria > Omnitrophota > Gorgyraeia > Aquiviventales > Aquiviventaceae > JAHFGY01. The sequence goes on from JAHFGY010000043.1 coordinate 7,991, forward strand.
TTGCCGTGGTCGGGTTGTCGCTGGGCGGCTATGTGGCTTTTGAGTTCTGGCGGCAATTCGCCGGCCGCATCCGCGCGCTTGTCCTTTGCTCGACGCGCGCCGGAATCGATTCGCCGGAAGGAAAACAGAATCGCCTGGCCATGGCGGAGAAATTGATGCAGGGGCAATTGACCGTCGAGAATGCTGCGGTCCAGCTGCTGCCAAAGTTGCTCGGCAAGACCACCCTTGCCCAGCGGCCGCGCGTCGTGGAAGCCGTCCGAAAAATCATCCACCAGAACAAGCCCATCGGCATCGCGAACGCGCAGCAAGCCATGGCGGACCGGCGGGACTCCACGCCGTTGCTCGCGGGCATCCGCTGCCCGACGCTGGTCATGGCCGGCGACGAAGATGTCATCATTCCGCTCGAAGAAGCCAACAACCTGGCGCGAGCGATCCCGCAGGCAAAACAAGAAATCCTGCCGCAAGCCGGGCATCTCATCAACCTTGAAGACCCGGAGCGCTTTATCGAACCTGTGCGTCGCTTCCTTTCATGAGTGATCGCCGGAGCACGGCCCTGGTGACGGGCGCATCGAGCGGCATCGGCTATGAGCTCGCGTGTTTGCTCGCGGCCGAAGGCTACGACCTGGTCGTGGTCGCGCGGCAGAAGGCAGCATTGGAGAAGCTCGGCGAGGCGTTGCAGCGGGCGCATGGCATACGCGTGCACGTGATCGCCGCTGACCTGTCCGATCCGGCCATACCGGAAGCGATCGCGCTTTGTCTTCAAAAAGAAGATGTGCAGATCGATATCCTCGTCAACAACGCTGGGTTCGGCACTTACGGGCACATGTCTGAAACGGACGCCCGCCAGCTCCTGAACCTTATTCAGGTGAATATCACCGCTTTGACGCACCTGACGCGCCTTTTCCTTCCGTCCATGATCGCTCGCGGCCGCGGCAAGATCCTGAACGTGGCTTCAACCGCCGCTTTCCAGCCCGGCCCCTTGATGGCCGCGTACTACGCGAGCAAAGCGTACGTGCTTTCTTTTTCGGATGCCGTGCACCACGAGGTGAAGGGCACCGGCGTCACCGTGACCGCGCTGTGCCCCGGGCCTACGCGCTCGGAGTTCCAGAAGAGGGCCGGCATCGAGCACACGCGGCTCATGAAAGGCCGGATCATGAGCTCCAAGGATGTGGCGCTGGCAGGGCTCCGCGCCATGATGCAAGGGAAGCCTCGGGTGGTGCCGGGATTCCGCAATAAACTTCTGATGGTCGCTGTCCGTTTTGCGCCGCGCGACGTGGTTTTGCATATCGTGCGGCGTATACAAGAGGAGCGCCAGTCGCCTAAATGAGCCGCGCGGTTTTGAAGCGTTTTTCGTCCCGGCGGGCACTTTTCTTTTTAGTGACCGGGCTGTGCCTGCTGGCAACGGTGGCCGCCGCCTTTGCCCACCTGGGATGGTTGAACGAGCTCTGCACGCATTTCCGCGCTCAGTACGCGCTTTGGCTGGCGGCGGCAGCGGCTCTCTCCTGGTGGCTCAAGGGTTGGAAAAAGCTGGCGGTGGTCTGCCTGGCGGCTGCGATCATCAACGCATCGACGGTGGTGCCTCTTTACTTCGGCCGCAAGAGCATTGACGCCGCTTCGGCGTCCGTGAGGCTGGTGCAGCTGAATGTGAACAAGACGAATAAGCAGAAGATCCGCACCTTGGATTTCTTGCGGCAGGCCAATCCGGATTTGATCCTCGTCGAGGAAGTGGATGAGGCTTGGCTGTCCGCGCTTCGCGCGGGCCTGCCGGAGTACCGCTACGGCGTGAGCGAGCCCCGAAGCGATTACTACGGGATCGCGCTGCTGAGCCGCATCCCGCTGGATAAGGCGGTGATCATTCGGCTCGGGCCGGAGACGCTGCCGGCGATCGAGGCGCGGTTCATGGTGGGTGGGCAGCCCACGGCTTTGTTCGGGGTGCACCCGCCGCCGCCCGTGAGCCCCACCACGACCCGCGTGCGGAACCGCCAGCTCCAATCGCTCGCCCGGCTCGTGGTGATGGCCAAAGCGCCCACAATTGTCGCTGGCGATCTGAACACGAGTTCTTTTTCACCGGTGTTTACGGATCTTCTGAACGAGTCGAATATGAAAGACAGCCGGCAGGGGTTCGGTTTTCAGCCCACCTGGAACAGCTTGTTTCCGCCGTTTCTGCGCATCCCGATCGACCACGTGCTGCTTTCCGAGACGGTGGACGTGAAGAGCCGGCGGGTGGGGCCGCAAGTGGGATCCGATCACCGGGCGGTTGTGATCGATCTGGTGGTGGGGAAGCCCGAAGAGACTATCGAAATCAATTAGCGCTTGTGCGTCGCCGCGTGCGCCGGCCCGGTGATGTCGGCGCCCGCTTTGGCCAGGAACGGAATGAACGGCTCTTTCTGTTTCGCGAACTGGTAAGCTTCATCCGCGTGGATTTTTCCCGCCTCAAGCAGCGTCATCAGCGATTGATCCATGGTCTGCATGCCTTCTTTGCGCCCGGTCTGGATGCTCGACGGAATCTGGTGAGACTTGCTCTCGCGGACCAGGTTCGCGATCGCGGGCGTGCACACCATGACTTCGGTCGCGACCACGCGGCCGACGATGTCTTTGCGCCTGAGCAGGTTCTGCGCAACGATGCCGATCAACACGTTCGAGAGCACCTGCCGCACCTGCTGCTGCTGCGCCTCGGGAAACACGTTGATGAGGCGGTCGATGCTGTCCGCGGCGCTGTTCGTGTGCACCGTGGTCATGACCAAGTGGCCGGTTTCCGCGGCGGTCAGCGCCAGCTCGATCGTCTCCAGATCGCGCAACTCGCCGACGAGAATCACGTCCGGGTCCTCGCGCAGCGCGGCCCGAAGCGCCACCGCGAATGAGCTTGTGTGCGAGCCCACCTCGCGCTGCGTTATCAAGCAGCTTTTATTCTGGTGGACGAACTCGATCGGATCTTCGATCGTGAGGATGTGCTCTTTGCGCACGCGGTTGATGTGGTCGACCATGGTGGAAAGCGTGGTGCTCTTGCCGCTGCCCGTGGCGCCCGTGACTAAGAGCAGCCCTTTGCGGTAATCCGCGAACTTCATGATCTGGCCGGGCAGGCCGAGGTCTTCCAGCGATTTGATCTCGTAGGGAATCATGCGGATCGATGCCGCGGGGCCCAACCGGGTGAACAACGCGTTCACGCGGTAGCGGGCTGTGCCGACGATCTCGTAAGACATGTCCAGGTCGAACCGCGCATGCCAAGACTGGCGCTGCTCGCGGTTCATGATTTCCTCGATGAGAGCCAAAGCCCGCTCCTGCGTCAGCGGCGCGTCCTCGGCATAAGCCGGGATCAGATCCCCATGCAGGCGAATGAGCGGCTGCGCGCCGACCCGCAGATGCAAGTCGCTGGCGTTCTTCTCTTTAAGCAGCTTCAGGTACTTGTCGATTTCAGCCATAACAGATCTTCCTCCGCTATGCGGATTTTCAACCGCCACTTATAAACACTTAAGAAAGCATACCATATCTGATCCCATCTGCACGTCGGCAGCGCGTCAATCAAAGCAGTGAAGTGGCATTTTCATGGCTAAAAATATGGTATATTTTGAACGCTTAGCCTTGCAGTCGCGCGCGCCGAATTGCTCGAATCTTTAAGCATACCAAGAAGTATAAACAAATGGTAATCAATGGATTAAGAGAATATTTTTCCGTTCTGCTACTGCTTGGATGCTTGTTTCCGGCAATAGCAGGCGCATCTCAGGCAAATCCGGAGTCAGTTTTCGATCTGTTGCCCGAACTTCCGCGGTCGCTTGGACGTGTGACCCAGCGATTCGATCCCGCCGACAGGAAGCCAGTTCGTAGCGTTTTCCTCATTCAAGACGTCCATTCCAACTATACGACTCAGAAAAACATTGCCGGAATCTTGAACTACCTGGCGCAGGTAGGCGAATTGCCGCTTATTTTGGTGGAAGGCGGGAGCGGAAAAGCCAGCCTTGCGTTCTTGAGGCAAGAGGGGACGCCAACGAGTCGCCGGAGTCTAGCTGAGCGATTTCTTCGCGAAGGTATTTTCACGGGCTATGAATACGCAGATATTGTCGGCGATCGTGAATGGTCTATTTGGGGGGTTGAGGAGCAGGACCTCTATGACCTGAATTTTCGGTGCTTCGTCGAAACGAAAGCATTAGGCCCACAGCTCACATCGTACGCGGATTGGATGAACCGGACCGTTGAGATTTTATCCCAACGAATGTTGTCACGCGATTTGTTGCTTGTCAGGGATAGCAGCCGGATCCTCGCTAAGGATCAGAGTCAGTTGCCTGCCTACATTCGACGCTTGGTTGGTCTCTGGGAGGAAAGTGGTCATTCGATCGACTCCTTTCCCATGTTGGCACAATTTTCTCAACGGCAACAGCCTCCACGACCCATAGAATCGTTCTCCATCTCAGACTCGCTGACTGGGATCGAGCGGCTGCGGGTAGCACTCGAGGACGATCTGGCTCGAAGCCCTCCGGAGAAAGAGATCGTCGAGCTTGGGCGCATTGCGATGCTTATCAATAAGCTCGCTCTTCTGAAGTGGTCGCCTTCTGATTTCGCTGCGTATCAGGTAGCCCGATCGAAGAGCGATGCTGCGAGTTGGCTAATGGACCTGCAGCGTTTGGCTGCGGCATCTGACCTACCTCGGATTGAGCAGAGCGCGGTCGATCGATTTCCGGTCGACCTCGAGCAGGCGGCCCGCTTCTACGCCGCGGCGGAACTCCGCAACACGGCAATCGCCGAAAATGCGCTCAAACGGATGCAAGCTGAGGATGCTTCGTCAGCTGCGCTTATTATCGGCGGCTTTCATTCGGAGCAAGTGAGCCGGCAGCTCGTTGAGGCAGGTCTTCGCGTCATTGTCATCACGCCGGCCGTTGGCATGGACACGGACCCGGATAGGTACACGGCGGATATCCTGAGAAAGCGACAGCCCTGGCGGCCGAGCTCCTTGCTTGACCGGCGGCTTTCGCGCATTCCTGAATCCGGACCCGCGCCGCGATGAATACGTTTTTTCACTATCGCCGATTGTATCTCCTGAAGCGTCCACCGCGCGCATCGGTGAATATTCTTGTCTCCCTGGCTCTGTTGGTTTCTCCCGCGGCTCCTCTGCATGCGGCCGGCGGGCCGCAATCGTTGAGTCAGATTCCGACTACGGAGACCTTGGCGGATATTGTTGTGTGGCGAAAGGCGAATCTGAGGGAACTGCTCCCTGAGGTCTATGGATCGCCCGACGGCACAACGCCTGCTACGCTCGATGGTTTGGTCGAGACCGCGCGGGATTTTCTGAACGGACAATCGAACGATACGCTGGAGCTGTGGGTTGAAGACGATATCTCCGCAGAGGTCGATTTCCAGATGGCGGTCGACGATTTCTACGCGAGGCTCGCACACGCCATGAATGACGAAGGGCTGCCTTTCACACCCGAGGATCTTCGAAACCGCATACGAGTTACTCCAAGCAATGCGCGACGCCAGGCACTGACAACGGCAGTCAACGTCCGGAATGAGATTTGGCAGTTGAATCAATTCCAGGAAGTTATGGGTAGCGATCTCGCCGTCGCCCGCATCAAGCTGAGCATGAGCAATATGCGATTTCTTCTTCAGAACGGTTTGGTTGGCGAAGCCATGGCCGAGCTGCCGGAACTCGTTGATCGCATTGAGAACGCTCGCATCGGGTGGAACGAACAATTGCTTTTTGAGCTCGTTGGCATATTTGCGGACGCCGGATTCGTCGAAGCGGCTCGAGTGCAGATAGCCGAAAAAATCAAAATGTTTTCTGACAACGTTCCCTATTGGGCGGCGATGGAGGCACGTCTCGCTCTCGCCGAGGCTTTGTTGCGACAGGGAAAATCGGAAGCGGCTTTCCGCATGGTGAATGAATCGTCCCTGCGCGACGAGGCGCTCAATCTTGGAACGTATGCCCCGCATTTCGGTCCAATGTTCCTGCGCTGTGTTCAACTCTATGCACGGGCCGGATATCCGGATGATGCGGTACGGAAGGCAGCGGCTGTGCTCGACGCAACGCCAGTGGAGTTTAGGATCATAAACAAAGACGCGCTGCAGACTTCCGTCGGATTGGCCGAAATGGCCCGGACCGCGGGTCTCACCGAACGTCTTCCCGCTTTGCTGGAAAAAGAAAAGGAAGTATTCGAAAGTTTGGAGCCCGGAGCTACCCGTCTTTATGCCTTGATCGAAGTGATTCGCGCTTATGGGTCTCTTGTACCGAGAGAGCGAGTGACGGAATGGATTCGTTTGGCGGATGAATCCATCGTGAGCGTATTGGCCGCGGAAGAACAGCGGTTTGACATTATAGACGGCGGACGGGTCCGGCTGGCTGAGGCGCTTCGGGAAGCGGGCTTTCGCACAGAGTCACGTCGTGAAATAGAGCTGGCTTTGGCTGCCATAGCCACGGATCTCGAAGCGCCTGAAGGAGCTTTTTGGGAGAGGATGGAACGGGTGAATCCGTTCACTAGCGAGGAGCAGATGGAATTGAAATACCTCATAGCATTGGCCGAAGGCGCGATGCAATCTGGACTTCCGGCCGCGGCGGAACGCATCGCCGATGCGGCGATGCAGAGGGTATATCGCGATAGCAATGTTGACGGAGGCGGCGAGATCAGCTCGTGGGACCAGATTAAGTTAGCCGGCCTAATGGCAGTTTTGGGCCGCTGGGATGACGCCCGCAAACAGGCCAGAGCTTTTCAGG
>JAHFGY010000044.1 GCA_023247195.1 Candidatus Omnitrophota bacterium
TGTCCGCCGCCGCCCGGGCCATGCGGCGGTTCAAGTCTTTCAGGAGCGTGTCGCGCCTTCCCTCGAGGAACGCGACCAGGTCCTCGACGATGCGGTTGTAATTCGCGGCGTCGATATAGTCCGCGCACGGCGCCAAACACCGCCCCAGGTGATATTCCAAGCACGGCGTTGCCGGAAAAGTCTTGCACGTGCGCATCGGGAAAACCTTGCGCATGAACTCAACCGCCTGGTGCATCAAGCCCGCGTCCGTGTAAGGGCCGAAGTAGCGCGCGCGGTCCGCTTGCCGCCGGCGCGTGACCAAGAGCCGCGGGAACGTTTCGGCCGTGATCTTGAGCATGGGGTACATTTTGTCGTCGCGGAACGCGACATTGTATGACGGCCGCTGGCCTTTGATGCACTCAGCCTCGATGAGCAGCGCTTCGGCTTCGGACGCGGCGGCGCGGGTTTCCATGCGCGAAATCTGCCGCACCATGCGGGCGATGCGCGGGGACAAACGGGAGTCGTTGCGGAAGTACGACTGCACGCGCTTGCGCAGCTCGGCGGCTTTGCCGACGTAGAGGAGCTTATCGTCCTTGTCGTAAAAGAGGTACACCCCGGGCGTCACGGGCAGCGCTTCGGCTTGCTCGCGCAGCGTGAGCGGAGACGCTAACGGGTTCGATTCGGCAGGTTCCATTTCGGTAGGACCCATCGCTGGAAAGTAGCGAGTTCGGGCACGCGGAACGCCCACACGGAGAGAAGATACACGAGCCCGCTCATGCCAAGAGCCGCGGAAAGACCCAGGATCGTGCGGATGCCGTCGCCAAAAGCCATTCGCAGGCCCACGCACGCCCCGCCCATGACCAACGCTGCCGCTCCGATGCGGCCAAGCGGCGCGTAAAGCGGCCGGATCAACGGCTGGGCAAGACGCGCTTCCAGACGCCGCAGCAAGCGATGCGCGTTCAGGATATTCGAAAACGAAGCCGCCAGCGCAAGCCCGGCCAGCTTAAGCGGTCCCATTAAAAGAAGGCTCAGAACAAAATTGATGGCAACGGCCTCGGCCGCCAGCCTCACCGGCGTGCGCGTATCATGCAGGGCGTAAAAAGCGCCGGTCACAACCTTGCTCGCGGAATAGGCCCAGAGACCGAGCGCGTAGCAGGCCAGCGCCTGCGTAGTCATCAAGGTCGAATGGCGGTCAAAAGCGCCTCGCTCAAACAGCACGGACACGATCGGCCCGCCCAGTACGATCAAGCCAACCGCCGACGGCAGGATGACGAACCCGACCATCCGGATAACGCCGAGCAGCGTGTTGCGGAACGCTCCCCAATCTTCGCGCGCGGCTTGGTCCGACAGCGCCGGCAAACTCGCCTGCGCCGAAGCCGTGCCGAAAAGCGCCATGGGCAGTTGCACGAGCCGGCTCGCGTAGTAAAGCGCGGAAACCGCGCCGAGCCCCACTATGGCGGTCATGGAAGCCAGCGCGGTATCAATCAGAACATTCACTTGGTACACGGCTGAGCCCAATACCCGCGGGCCAAGCAGCCGGAGCGCCTCGGTCACTCCCGGGTGGCGCCAGCGCAGGCGCCAGCGAAAGCCTAAGCGCATGGCCGGCGGAATCTGGACCGCGAGCTGCAGCAAGCCGCCGACGAGCACGCTCCATGCCTGAATCACCACGCCTTCGGTGCTGCCTCCGCGCACGAACCAAATAAGCGACGCGATCATGGCCATGTTGAGGATCGCGGAGCCAAGCGAGGGAACGGCGAAACGCTGCAGGCTGTTGAGCACTCCCATGAAATACGCCCAGAGCCCGACCAGCGTGATGAACGGAAACAAGATGCGCGTGAGCCGGATGGTCAGGCGCAGCTTTTCGGGGTCGGCCGCAAAGCCCGGCGCGGTCAGCCGCACGAACGGTTCGGCCAGGAAAACGCCCAACAACCCGATGACGCCGAGCGCCACCAGGACCCGGCCAAGCAGCGCCTGCGACGCGGGCCAAAACTCTTCGCCCTTGTTCTTCGCGCGGTAGCGGCTGAGCACCGGCACGATCGCGCTCGTGACCGCCCCCTCCCCCACCAGGTCCCGCAGCATGTTCGGAAGACGAAAAGCCACGACGAACGCTTCGGCCGCGATGCTGGTGCCGAAGTAGTTGGCAAAGAGCTGATCGCGGATAACCCCCAGCACGCGGCTCAGCGCCGTGGTCAGGGCGATGACGCCGGTTGACCGGGCGATCCGGCCGGCCGCCGGAACAGCCTTCGCCTCAGGTTGACATTGGGTGGTCGCCATGCTAGATTAACGCCTCATTTCCATACGGAGGAAGCAATGCCGATTAAGCACGCTGCACTCAAACAATTACGCAAAGACAAGAAGCGGCACAGCCGCAATCAGGCTCTTGAGTCTGAGCTCAAAACGTTCACCAAGCAGTTCCTCACGCTGATCCAAACCAAAAAAGTCGACGAAGCCCGCGCTCTTCTGAGCACGCTCGAGAAGAAATACGACCGGGCCGCGTCGCGCCACGTGATTCACCGCAACACCGCTTCCCGCGTCAAGTCGCGGCTCGCGCTGCGGCTGAACCGCTCCGCGTCGAAGAACTAACCGATTTACCCGCTCCGCACAACTCAATAACCAATTTCTCCAACGCAAGCACGGGTAGGTTTCTTCCGCTTTTGAGTTCCGCATCGGTCTGACAGCACCGCTCCAGCGCCTTTTGCAGCGCCGCCAGCGGCCGCCCCGCTATCTCCGACTGAACACGTCCCAGCTGCCAGTCGCCGCGCATGCCGAGCTGCTGCGCGATGCGCGCCGGCGCCATCTTCGCGTCCATCAACCGCCGCAGCGTCACCCACCGCTGCAGCTGCCAGCCGATCATCCCGATGATTTCTACCGGTTCGCGGCCGACTGAAAGCTGTTCATGCAGCGCCGCCAGGGCTCCGGCGGTGTCGCGCTTGCCGATCGCCTCGGCCATCGCAAACGGTTTGATCGGCGCGCCCGGCAAGCCCGCGAACGCTTCGGTGGTGAACGCGCGGATGGCGGCTTGGAGCGGGTGCTTGGCCGCGAGGTCGGCTTCCGTGATCAATACAACGCAAGCGGTCTTGGCGATGACTTCCGCGTGCGCGGCCAATGCCTCGACCGCGTCAGCTCCGAGCTTGTGCGCCTCGTCCACGATCACCAAGCGCGCCGAGGCCGAGGCCGGCCGCTGCCGGCAAATCGAGAGCAAGACCGAAGCGGTTAAACCCGCGGCTTCCAATCGATGACGGTCGAGCGGGCCGGCTTGAAGGGATTGGCTTAAGGACTGGAGGCGCTCTTGCTTCCCCGCCCGATCGGGTCCGAGGAAAAGGTAAAGGCCGGTAGCCGCCATGGCAGGGCGCTTGGCGCCGGCGCTACCAAGATTCGACCGAACGCTCGACGATGCGGCGGGCGAGGTCGGTTATCGCGCGTTCAAGCGCCGCTTCTTCGCTTTCGGCGTTTGGTCCGATGGCAAAGAAGGTTGTATCGCCGGTAAAGCTCGCTTCTTCCCACATAACCAGGCCTGTGGTCTGGTCGGTAAAGCGAAGGTTCACGACCAAATTAAGCCGCCATTCTTCGACTTGCTGGGAGGCATTGTACCGCAAGGCGTCCCGCCGGAACTCAATGAGTTCCCCGTCCAGGCGCGTGTCCGCGGTTTCCGGCTTTGTCGGACGCAGCAGACCCGTGAACTGGTAGCGGTCGATCACGGCATTCGTGAGGTCTCGCTCCATGGCGTGGCGGTAGATGGGAAAGCGGTCATTGTTCGTCGGCAGTTTGGCGAGGTTGATCTTGTTCGCGAACGGTGCGACGTAGATGGTGCGTAAATTCGAAGGAATTCCCGGGCGGGTGGTGTACCCGCACCCTGCAAGAAATAGCGCCGTCGCCACGGCGGCAAAACCGGCCGATCGCCTGATCATGTGCCGCTGCGCGGAGCTTCCTGCTCAGGAGCAATGGGCGCGGGAGTGGGCTCAGCGGTCGGAGCAAGAGCGGGAGCCGCGGCCGGAGCCGGCTCGAGTTGCGGGTCCAGTTGCGCGTCCAATACCTGCAGCTTGGCAAGCGCCTTCGGCCCCCAGGATGTCTGGCCGTAGTTGTTCACGATGGCTTCGTAATAAATGCGAGCCGCTTCCTGCCGGTCGCGCCCCTCATAAAATTGCCCGACGCCGTATTCGTGCGCCGCGCGCAGCTCGCGAAGCTCTTCCAGCCGTTTCTCCGCCTCCGGCACCAAGTCGCTGCTGGGCTGCTCGCGCAAGAATGCATCCAGCTCCTGCATGGCCAGGTCCGTCGACGATTGGTCGTAGCCGGGCTTGAACGTGCCCTTGAGGCTCGCCAGCGCGATTTGGTACCGCGCGTCATCCACCAGCGGCGAGTTGGGGTAGCGCGAAATCAATTGCTCGTACGCTTTAACCGCCTCTTCGTAGTCGCCCAGCGCCGCGTGCGCGATGCCGAGCTTGTACTGAGCGAGCTCGCCCTGATCCGTGAAGGGTCCGTCCGCGACGATCGCCTCAAAAATCTCGATCGCCTTGTCGCGCGCGGGCAGGATGGCCACGGTGTTGAACACCTTGTGCTTCCGTCCGCCGAGGAAATAGTTGGCGATCTGGGATTCACGCTCCAGGACCTCGTCAAAGCGCGGGGTTGAGGGGTATTTTTGAACCGCTTTGCGGTATTCCTTGAACGCGCTGTAGTAATTGCCCATTTCCTCTTCGGAGCGGCCAAGGTAGTACTGCGCCTCAGCGGCTTCCTTTGATTCCGGGTAAGCGCGAAGCAATTTGCGGAATTCGATTTTGGCGTTCTTCACATTGCCCTGGCTGAACAAGCTCACGCCCGCATCCAGCTGCTCGGATGGCGTGTCGCGCACCGCGCCGCGGGGGCCGATCCAGCCTGTTCCGGGCGACCAAACCCAGTCCGCGGCCGCGGCCGGCGCAAAGCTGACCAGCGCGCCGGCAGCCACGACCAGAGAAAGCATCTTTTGAGGAAGAGTAGACGTGTTCATGATAGGAGAATGTTACGGTAGCAGAACAGCCTGGGAAAGTCAAAGCCCGACGGCGCAGGCGGGAAAAATCACTTGCCGCCGAGGACTTCAAAGAGGCGGATCACGGACGGCCCGAGGATCACCACAAAGAGCGCGGGCAGAATGCAGAAAATCAGCGGGAACGTAAGCTTGAGCGGCAGCGTCTGCATCATTTCTTTCGTGTCTTGCGTGCGCTTGAATCGCAATGTCTGCGAATAAACCTGCAGCGTATCCGTAAGGCTGCTTCCCAGGCGCTCTGCCTGGATGATATGCGAGACAAGCGCCCTAAGATCCGCCGTATCGCCGCAGCGGCGCACGAGGTGCCGCAACGCGTCCTCGCGGGAGGCGCCGGCGAGCATCTCCTGGTTCGTTAATTGGAGCTCTTCCCGCAAGGCCGGGGGCGTAAGCTCTTCATCCTGCGCCACGCGCACCAGCGCGGCCGCAAAACTCATGCCCGCGCCCAAACACAGGACCCACAAATCGATCACGTCGATAACGCCGTTGTTGATTTCATCCTGCCACCGGCTGGTATACCGATGCATCCAATACCGGACGGTCAGCATCGCGCCCATCCACCCGCCCAGCGCCATTCCGGCGATAACGAACAGGGGCCCTAAGTTCAGCATCGCGATTCCCTTGCCGGCGAAAAAAGCGGACGTAAAGCCCAGCACGAGGAGCGTGATGAACAAACCGATGCGCTGGCCGAACGTCCGGACGCCCGGCGTGCGCCAACTGCTGATGCCAAAGCGCCTAAGCACGGATTCGGACAGATCGATGAGCCAGCCTTGGGATTCCTCTTCCACCGCCGCCGCGCCTGGCGCCGCGACCGACGCCATCAACCGCCGGTGAAGCGGATCGTTGCGCTGGGAAACGGCGCTGGACAGCATGGCGATCAGGCTTGCCACGCATATAAAAGCGCCTAAGCTGATCAGTATCGGTTCCATTTTTTCCTCAACGAATCTTCGGGTGTGTGAGCCAGCGGATGGAAATCACACCGATCACCATAAGCATAATGGCCCCATACAACATGATCCGGCCGATTTCACGTTCGAGCAACAGGTCCATGTAGCCAGGGTTCAGGATAGCTAGAGACAATCCAACAAATATCGGCAACCCAACCAAAATCCAACCCGACATGCGGCTCTCGGCGGTAAGCATTTTCAGCTCGCGGTACAGCTGGAACCGGTTGCGCACGGTCTCTTCCAACTGTTCCAGCACTTCCACGTAATTCCCGCCGACCTCGCGGTGCAAGCAAGCCGACGCGACAAAAAGCCGCATGTCCGCTGTCGGCACGCGCCGGGCCATGTGCAGGAACGCTTCGTTCATGTCGCCGTAGAGCCGCCACTCGTTCAGAAGCTTCTTGAATTCTTCCCGGAGCGGATCCGGCATCTCTTGCGCAACGATATTGAGGCCCGCTTCCATGCCAAGGCCCGCCCGCATCGCCGACGTGATCAAACGGATCGCGTCCGGCAGCTGCGATGTGATTTGCGAAAACCGCTTGCGCCGCTTGGCGAGCATATGCAGCGTTGGGACCGCGGCCGCTATTGGAACAACGATCGCTTTCGCGAGGGTCGGACTGCCCAGCAAGCCAAGCAGCATCCACGTCCCCAGAGCCGCGCACCCGTGCAGAATAAAAAATGAGCTCACGCTCAACCGGGACCCGGCTTGTTCCAAAAGGATCAACACATGATCGGCAAGCGCGAATTCGGTCAGAAACTGCCCAAAGAGCGGCATCGTGCTGTAGCGGGTTTGGCGGGTGGACAAGGCGATCGTGGCATCTTGCTGCGATGCCGGCCCTTGGCTGATCTGCTGGATGCGGCGGGACAGCTGCTGGGCATCCCGCGCCATTCCACGCGCGAGAATCCACCAAACGGTGACGGCGGTCAGACCGCCGCCGGCTCCGGCCAGCAGCAGTTCCAACATATCAGTTCCCCTCTCGCCGGTCGGACGGAATGGCCTGCGCGAACCACTGGGTATTCAAAGCAACGCCCGTTCGCTGCAGGTCATCGAGGCAGCCGGGCAGCACGCCCGTGGGGACAAAATCGCCGCGGATGGTGTTAAAAGCGCTCCCGCGGTTGTATTGGAACTTGGCCAACTCCTGGAGCTTGATGACGCTCCCTTCCATGCCGGACATTTCCGAGATGCTCACGACGCGGCGGACGCCGTCCGGAAACCGCTGCGTCTGAATGACCAAGTCGATGGCGGAGCTGATCTGCCGGCGCATGGCCTCGCTGGTCAGGTTCAAGCCCGCGAGCAGAATCATGGTTTCCAAACGGGAGATCGCATCGCGCGGCGTGTTGGCATGGATAGTCGCCAGCGACCCTTTGTGGCCGGTGTTCATGGCCTGGAGCATGTCGAACGCTTCGCTGCCGCGCACCTCGCCCACCAGGATCCGGTCCGGCCGCATGCGCAGCGCGTTCTTGAGCAGGTCGCGCTGGGTGATCTCGCCCTTGCCCTCGATGTTCGGAGGGCGCGTTTCCAGCCGGACCACATGCTGACCTTGCAGCCTCAATTCCACGGTGTCTTCAACGGAAACAAGCCGCTCGCCCTCGGGAATATACGTGATCATCGCGTTCAAAAGCGTGGTCTTGCCCGAGCCCGAGCCTCCGGAAATCAGGACGTTCAGCCGGGCTTTCACAACGGCTTGAAGCAGCGTCGCCATCACGCTGTTCAGACTACCGAGCTTCACCATATCGTCCATGGTGATCGGGACTTGTTTGGCGCGGCGGATCGAAAGCGACGGGCCGTCCACGGCCAGCGGCGGAATGATCGCGTTCACGCGCGAGCCGTCGGGCAAGCGGGCGTCGACCATCGGAGTCGATTCGTCGATGCGCCGGCCGACGCGGCTGACGATCCGCTCGATCACCTGAAGCAAATGGTTGTTGTCGCGGAAAACGATCGCCGTGCGCTCGAGCTTGCCGTACCGCTCGACAAAGACTTCGTCGTGCCGGTTGACAAGGATATCGTTGACGGTCTGATCGCGCAGCAGAGGCTCGATAGGCCCGAGGCCGAAGGTTTCATTTTCCAGATCGTCGATCATCTGGCGCCGCTCGTCTTGGTTAAGCGGCGGGTTTTCTTGGTGAAGAATTTGCTCGAGCAGCCCGCGAATCTGCTTCCGGATTTCGGGGGAATCAATGATGACCATGCGATCAGAATCGATATGGTCGATCAATTGGCGGTGCATGGCGCGCTTGATCTGCTGGTAGTCGGCGTTGCGGCGCACATCCTCGCGCTCTTCATGCCGCGCCGGCTTCGGCGCGGGCGGCGGGGTGTTCTCGCGCGGCGTTTCGTTGCCGCCTTTAAGACGGTCCCGGAGTCCCATGTGTCAGCCCTCGTTATCTCCGGAAGAACGAGCGCTTGCCGCGCACATCCACTGAATCCGGCTTCGCGTGCCCGTTCACCTGGTCCAGGATATGCATCGAAACGAGCTGATCGAAATTCGTCACCAGCCGGCCCTTGGGCTGGATCATCTGGAGCGCGGTTCCCTGATTGATTGAACGCATCACGGTCACATAATCGTTGGGAATGCTCCACTGCACCGGCCGTCCCAGCGCCTCTTCCATGGAATCGCGCGCCAGCTTTTCCTGGGCGTCGTGGCGGTTGACGATCAAGACAACCTTGGACGGATCATAGTGCAGCCGCTCGAAAAGCTCCAAGCTGCGCTTCGTGTTGCGGATCGACGGCAGATCGGGCAGCGTCAGCATGAACAATTTGTCCGCGCTGTCCAAAGCCGCGAGCGTCTGCTCGTTGTATTCGTTGCCGGTGTCGACCACGACCGCGTCAAAGCAGTTCCGCAGCGTTTGGAGCAGGCCGTTGATCTGGCCGGCGGAAACAAGCTCGGCCTCATCCGGCGCGTGCGGCGCGGGCAGCACGTACATGCCCGCGGCGTGCTGCGTCAGCACGCTGCGCAGGTAGCTGGGGTCCATGCGGTCCAATTCCGTGACCACGTTCGCCACGCTGTACGTCGTCGGCACATCCAAGAACACGGAAATATCGCCATGCTGCAGCACCAGGTCCACCACGGCCACGGCTCCGGGCAGCCGGCGCGAGAGCGAGGCCGCCACGTTGATGGCGGCCATGGTCGTGCCCACCCCGCCCTTGTTGCTGCAAACCGTGATGATGCGTCCCGGGGGCCGCACGCTGACCGCGCTCTTGCCCTGCGACGCGCGCTGGAGCACCGCGTGCAGCTCTTCCACCGTTGGAGCATGCGCGAGAAAATCGTTCGCGCCTGACCGCATCGCGCCCAGCATGCGCTCGGACGAGGGCTGCTGATAAGTGACGACGATCCAGGTGTTGGGAAATTGCTGGCGGTAGCGCGGGATCTGGCCGAGGATCGCGTCGGACATGGAATCCAGATCGATCAAGGTCATCTGCGGCGCTTCTTTGGCCACATCGCCCAAGCGGTTGACGGTGCCGATCCGGCAGCCGATCCCGTGCTCTTTCTCGCAAGCCGAAGCAGCCGCGTTCAGCCGGCTCAGGAAGCCCGCGTCACGGCCGATCACATGGACAATCACCGGATCCCGCATCTGGTCCATCGTATCCCCCCTGAAGCCGAGCGCAACAGGCGCGCGGCCTACTCCACCAACACGACCGGCACGCGCGCCGAAATCTGCTGAAAAATCCCGTCCAATTGGTCCGTCGACGGCGCGTAGAAATGCTCGCCGCCGGTCGCGAGCGCCATCATTTCCATCAGAGGCTGGTTCGTATCATTTCCCAAGCTGATCGTATACAGCACGATTCCTCTGTCTCTCATTTGCCTTGCCTGATCCAGACACTGCTGTTCGGCCGGATTTCCCGGAATCGTCTGGCACGGCGAAACGCCGGGAATACACTGATCGCCGGGAACTCCGCCGTTCGTTGTGTTGGGTTTGCCGTCGGAAAGCAGCACGGCCACCTTAAGCGCGCGCGAACTCGCCCGCGAAGAAGTCAACTCCCGGCGCGTGCGGTCCATTGCCTCGGCGATATTGGTGTGGCCGGTGCAACCCGGGCCCGGCGTGCACAACTGAGTCTGCTGGATCGACCGCTGCACGTTGTCGTAGCTTTCCGTCAGCTGATTGACGAGCGTTGCCCGCTCGTTGTACATCACGTAGCCCGCCCGGTCGCCGCGGATCGGAAAACTCTGGAGCTGGTCCAAAAAGCGCGCGGCCGCAATCTTCATGTTCGTCAAGGGCTGCGGCGGATTGGGGTTGTCGTCGTCCATGGAGTTGGAGCGGTCGAGCGCGAGCATCACGTTGCGGTTTCCCAGCGAAGCCGTGGCTGTCGCGAAAACATCCGCCGTCCGAAAACCCAGAATTGGCGCGAAGAAGAGCCGCGGGTTCGCCAGCTCAGGCGTGTCCGAAAGGCGCAGCGTCAGCCGCACGCCGTTCGGCGACCCGGTTGTGGGGGTGAAGCGGCTCGTGTTGTAGTCCCACTGACCGAGCATGAGCTCGCTCTGCCGGATCTGCGGCTGCTGCCGCAACACCGGGTTGCGGCGGGCGTAGTCCGCGGCCCGCGCCCGCGCCTCGGTCGGGCTCACGGACAAACCGGAAACACCGGCCATTGCAGCTGCGTCGGCCGTGTTCTGCATCTGCGAGCGGATCTCCATGAGGTAGGACCCGTCCACCGCCAGCGCCGCCATTCCCAGCAGCGCGGCCAGCACGACCGCCACCGTCACGATCACGGCGCCGCGGCGATCCGCCAGTTTCGTTTTTGATTTACGACAGGTTCCCATCCACAGGTCCATTGCTGTCCGGGTGGAACCACTGCTCGTCATCCGGCTTGGTGAAGAAGTTCTGCTTCCCCTTGTTGCCGGTTGTCTCCGACGAGTCGTCGCACGGCTGGCCGACGAAACGTCCCACCACCGCGTTCACGACAGAGTTGTGGTGCTCCCAGCCCTTTTCGTCGCAGTTTTCGGTTTCTTCCACGCGGCGCCAATGCTCTTTCGGCTTGTCGATGGAAGATTCGGACTGGGGTTCTTGTTCCTTCTTATCCAAGGCGTCCTTGGCCGGCTCACCCGCAGGCTCAACGGACTCGCCTGTCTCGCCCGCTGCCTGCCGCGCCGCCTCTAACATTTCAGGCGACTGAGGCCGCGTGCCGGGCGTTGCACCGCTGGTCGAAAACATACTGGTGTCAAAGCCCGGAGCCGCTCCGCCATGGGGCGCCTCAGCGGCCGGTTCCTGAGCATCGGCAGCCTTTGGCTCCGCGAGCGCTTCAACCGGTTCTGCTTGCGCGGGGACCGCCGGTTCTACCGAGGCCTTATCCGCCGCGACTTTCGGCGCGGAAATAGCCTCGTCCTTTGCTTCAGGCTTTACCTCGAACGATGCCGGAGCCACAACAGCCGGAGCCGGCCCTTCAGACCGTCCGTCCTCACCGACGGTAGCAGGCTCCACGATCACCGGCTTTTCCTCCGGCTTCTTCATCGCATCGCGGATCGCATCGCCCCGCTCATCCGGATACGGCGGGGTCGTGAGGTGATTTTCCACAGCATTGCCGACCTTCTTCATGTTCGGGTACGGCTCAGGCATGTCCAAGTCAGTCGGATTCACAATATGCGGCGTCACGAGCACGATCAGCTCGGTCTCTTCATTTTGGAAATCCTTGCTGCTGAAGAGCTGGCCGATGACCGGCACGTTGCCCAAGAACGGCACCTTGTTGCCGGACTGCGTGTCCATCTGCGACAGCAAACCGCCGATGACCAGGCTCTCGCCGTCTTTAAGCTGCACGTTGGTGTTGGCCCGGCGAGTGACAAGCCCCGGCACCTCAAAACCGCCCAACGAGACCGCCGCGGTCGCGAAGTCGAGCAAGCTAACTTCCGGCTCCACGTGCAGGCGGATCGTGTCGTTCGACTGAACATCCGGCTTGAAGCTCAAGCGGATGCCGAACTCCTTGAATTCGATCGTCACGGCGCTGCCGCCACCCGTGCCGCCGGACTGCACGACCGGGATCGGGAACTCACCGCCGGCCAGGAAGCTCGCTTCCTCGCCGCTCATGGCCACCAGGTTCGGCTCAGCCAGGATGCGGATCAGCCCCTTCTCTTGAAGCGCCTTCAGCGCAACGCCTACGTCCATCTTGCTGCCGCGCAGCTCAAGGAACTGGTCGAGCGACTCCGACAGCGAGAAGTCCGCCGGATCCAAGCGGCTGTACTGCGGCGTCGACGGCAGCTGGGGCGACAACCCGTTGCCCATAAAGCGCCCGTGGGTGAGCTGCGTGTTCTGAACAAAGTAATCGATGCCGAACGAGTTCGCGATCGAGCGCTTGACCTCGGCAAAGCGAACTTCCAGCATGACCTGCTTGCGGTCCGGCACGTCGATCAAGTTCACGACATGCTCGGCTCCGGCGGCCGCTGCCTGCTCGGCCTTTTGCGAGCTAAGCGGGTACTTGGCCGTTCCGGAAAGAATGATCGTGTCGTCCACCTGGTGAACGCTCACGTCTTCTTCTCCAGGCATGATTTCCTTTAGTAAGCTGGCCATGGAGGGCTTGCGCACGGCCAGGAAGTTCGTCACGTTCGGGTTGTATGCTTTGGCCACGACCGCTGCGTTGTCCACCATGGCCTGGTTCGAAACCTCGCCTGTCAGAATAATGCCGTCCGGAGTCTCATGTACGGCGATGGTCTCGTTGGGAAACAGATCCGGGAACATCTTATCCAGCGGCGTGCGCTTGACCTGAAGCATGTTGACCACGTTCTCGCTGCCCGCATAGGTCTGCGCCAGCGACAGCGCTCGTTCGGCCACGGCCAGCGAGGAAACGTCGCCCCCGAGAATCAACGTGCCCGCGGTGCTTCTGACCTCGATTTTTTCCTTGGGAAACACCTGCTTCAGCATGGCGTCCAGGCCCAGCACGTCCATGGCCACGCTGACCAGGAAGAATGAGTTCTCGCCGGTCCGCCAAACAATCAGGCTGGTCGATCCAGGCTGTTTCGCGTGCACCAGCAGCTGAGTGGGCGAAACCACGACCACGTCCGCCACCTCGGTGTTGTTTATAGACGCGCGATCGATCGCGTTGGGAAAATCCACAACGGTCGAATGCCCGACGTTGAGCGCAATGGGCGTGCTCAACGCGGCCGCCTGATCGATATGCGGCGTGTCTTGGGCGGCGGCGAATGCCTGCGCCTGGAGCAGGCAGACGGCCAAGATCCCCAATCCGAAGTTAGCGACGCGACGGTTCATTCCTCACCTCTGCGATTCTAAGAATCGCTGCCGATGGCGCTCCTGGCCCTTGATCACCTCGATCTGGCGATAGGTCGCGCCTTCCAATGTTTTTTCCACTGTTTCCTTGTCATCCTTGTTCAAATCCGTGTCGATCTCGGTCGCGAGCGACGCGGGCAGCAGCGTGTCTTTGGTCACGCCCGTTGTCCCCGGCATGGCTTCATCTTCATAGCCGCGCACCAAGAGCTGGATCGAGCCGACCTTCATGGCCAACGCCAGCTTCTCGGCATCGGATGGCCTGACCGCAAGCGTCACCGGCACCCATTCCTGCTGTTCGGCGCTGGCTGAGTAATTGCTTTCGTTTTCGTGATCGTTTACCGGAGGCACCATCAATACTTCGATGTTCTGCAGAACCATGCGGGAAGAGGCCATGTTGTCCTGGTCGTCCATGGTCACAACCACATCCACTCGGTCGCCCGCCTGCAAGAGGCGCTTGATGTCCCCTCGGCCGTCGACAAATACGCTCACGGCGCGAAAGCCCGGCTTGAGTAAAGCCCGGATAGGCGATTGGTTGAGCGGCACCAGGAGCGATTCCACGACCGGCGATCCGGAAGGAATGGAAGCGCGGGTGGTGCGGCCCTCAATAGAGGAAGTGTCGCTGAAAGCGCCGGGCGGCACATCCGCGGCCGGCCGCGTGTCGATGCGGCCATCCGATTTGTTCAGCTCGGTTCCGGCCGCTAGGATATTTTGCGCGACCACGACCGGCATCTGCGCCGTATTCATAGGACGCCCTGCGAGTACGCGGTAGAGACCAACGGCTACGACCAAACCCGACACGATGGCCACGCCCGTCATCACCTGCATCGAATTTCTTGCCATCTTAGACCTCGTACCGTGTGATCACTTCCGTCCGAATCGGGATCACCGCTCCCCACGGCAATAGTCCCGAAACCAAAGGTATAAAATCAATTTCCGCGTGCACGCGAACAAGCCTTCCTGTCTGCAGCGGCGTCGTGTAAATCACCGCGGTGCGCTGCGCGCGAAGCCCGCCCATCGCCAACACGCTGTTAATCCGTCCGAGAACAGCGCCGTCGTTGATCCGCAGCTGCGGCCTGACCGCAGCGAACCGCGCGCCTTCCCGAACCGCGTGCGTGAGCAAGTTGTAATCCGTCCATGCTCGGCCCGTTTCTAAAATCCCGATCAGCAGCAAGAACAGAATCGGAAAAACAAATGCCGCTTCGATAATCGCGTTGCCTTGCCGTCTTCGCAGCATCGCTCAACCCTCCACAGGCGGCGGCGGCGGTGGCGGCGGTGGAACCCGCGGCGGCGGCGGCGGCGGTGGCGGAACCCGCGGCGGCGGTGGTGGTGGTGGAACCCGCGGCGGCGGCGGTGGCGGTGGTGGAACCCGCGGCGGCGGAGGAGGAGGCGGTGGAACCCGCGGCGGCGGCGGAGGTGGCGGTGGCGGAGGCGGTGCTGGCGGCGGATCAAACGGTATTGTCG
>JAHFGY010000162.1 GCA_023247195.1 Candidatus Omnitrophota bacterium
AAGCCATGGACGTATTGGAGGCCCTGAAAAAATGAAGACAAAGACCAAGCCAAACCGAAAGCCCACGCCCTTTGAGGAGCAGGTCTACGCCGTTGTCCGGACGATTCCCAAAGGCGAGACGCGCACATACGCCTGGGTCGCCCGGCAAATGGGCCGGCCCGGCGCGGTGCGCGCGGTCGGCAACGCGCTTAACCGCAACCCCTATGCGCCTGAGGTGCCGTGCCACCGCGTAACCCGTTCCGATGGCACCCTCGGCGGTTTTGCCCATGGAACCCAACGCAAGCGAGAGATGCTTCAGGCCGAAGGATGTCAGGTATACTTATTTTCATAAGTACTTATGCCACTTAGGGAAGCTATGAGTATAAAACCGAAACCGAGCCCAAGCAAGACCTCGACCCGAGGCCTGCAATACCGCATTGCGCTGGCCTTTGGGTTCATGTCGTTTGTCCCGATCCTGCTGCTTGTTTGGGCCATGCTCAACAACGTGGACCTGAGCATCGTGATCGTCCTGGTGTCCGCTTCCGCGCTGATCGGCTATTTCCTCATCGCGCGGCGCATTGTCCAGTCCATATTGCAGGTGGTCGACCGGGCGCGCGCGGTCACCAGCGGCGAGCAAACGGCGGCCGTTGAGATCAATGAGCCGAATGAGTTGGGCGAGCTGGCGCGCACGTTCAATCGCATCACAAACGACTTGGAAAGCAAGATCGAGGAGCTGGAATCATCTCGCCAATTGGTGAAGCGGCTCCTGTCGCGCATCGGCAGCGCCATTGTTTCCTATGAAGGCATTGATCAGATTCTCACGCTTATCGTCGAGAATGCCGCGGTGGCGATGGACGCTCAATACGGAACGCTGCTGCTGGTGGACGGCGAGCGCGGCGAGCTGTCGATCAAGACCACATGGGCGCAGAAAAGTTTGGCGCCGGCGCTGGACTTCCACGTGAAGCTCGGCGACGGCGTGCTGGGCTGGGTGGCGAAGGAAGGCAAACCCATGCGCAGCACCGCCAAGCCCGACACGATCGGATTTTCCGGCGCGCCGCCCGCCGACGGCTCCGTGCTGTGCGTGCCGCTGAAGCTGCGCGAGACGCCGATGGGGGTGATCGCGGTTATGCGCGAGCAGCCGACCAAGGCTTTCAGCGAGGACGACGAATCGCTGCTGTTGAGCCTGAGCTCTCAAGTGGCGGTCGCGATCGAGAACTATCGGCTGAATTTGGACATGGAGCGCACCTACGTGGAAACGATCATGGCCTTGGCGCTTGCGGTGGAAGCCAAGGATCCGTACAGTGCCGGGCATTCCAAGCGCGTCGGGTTTTACGCCAAGAATATCGCCAAACACATGGGGCTGGATGCCGAGACGCAGCGCATCCTCAACGACAGCGGCGTGCTCCATGACGTGGGCAAGATCGGCATTAAAGATGAAGTGCTGCTCAAGACCCAAGCGCTCAGCAATGAAGAGATGGAAATCATGAAGCAGCATCCGGCTATCGGGCAGGCCATCGTCAAACCGGTGCGCTCGCTGGCCAAACTCGGCGATCTGGTACGGTACCACCACGAAAAGTACGACGGATCCGGCTATCCCGACGGGTTAAAGGGAGACGCGATTCCCATGGGCGCGCGTATTTTGACCGTCGCGGACACCTGGGACGCGATGGTGACCGACCGCCCGTACCGCAAGCGGCTTTCGTTGGAGGATGCCAAAGGGGAGCTTAAGCGCCACGCCGGCAAGCAGTTCGATCCCCAAGTGGTCGACGCTTTCCTCCGCTTTATCGAAGAGCGCGAGGCGCGCCGGGCCGCCGGACACACCGACGTCGGCGAGTAAGCCGCTGGCTTCGGCTCTTCTTGTTCCTGTCCTGCTTACGTGCTAGACTACCGCCCATCATGAGCCAGGGCCCTCTTTCCGATCTCGTCGCTGATCTTCGCTCGCGTTTAGAAGCGTTGCGGCGGCGCTGGAATGAACTCCGGAGGTTTCTTTGACCCGGAGGGTCTATCTACCCGCATCGCCGAGATCGAGCAGCTCATGGCCCAGTCTGATTTCTGGAGCGACCAGCAGCGCGCTAACAGCACGATCCAGACCCTCAAAGCCTTGAAAAGCCTGCGCCAGCCGGTCGAGCAATTCGAGCGCGGGCTTGCCGATACCGCAGAACTCCTCAACTTGACCGATTCTCAGGACTCGCAGTCACTCAATCACTTGGCCCAAGAAGTGGCCGCGTTGGAAGGGCAGTACAATCAGCTCGAGATCCGCCAGCTGTTGGGCGGCGACCAGGACAGCAAGGACGCGATCCTCGCGATCCACTCAGGCGCGGGTGGGACCGAGTCATGCGACTGGGCCGAGATGCTCTTGCGCATGTACCAGCGCTGGGCTGACCAGCATAACGTGGCCACGGAAATGATCGAACACCTGCCGGGCGAAGAAGCGGGCATTAAGAACGCCACTTTGATTTTCAAAGGCCCGTACGCGTACGGCTATTTGAAGGGCGAAGAAGGCGTGCACCGGCTCGTGCGCATTTCGCCTTACGACGCGAACAAGCGCCGGCACACTTCGTTCGTTTCCGTGGACGTGATTCCGCAGATCGACGAGACCGCCGAGGTCGAGCTGGACATGGCGGATGTGCGGATCGACGTGTTCCGCTCCGGCGGCAAGGGCGGCCAGTCGGTCAACACGACCGACTCCGCTGTGCGCCTGACGCACGTGCCTACCGGCCTGGTCGTGCAATGCCAGGATGAGCGTTCTCAATTGCAGAACAAAGCTAAAGCCTTTACCGTGCTCAAGTCGCGGCTGGCTCAGCTTGAGCGCCGCAAGCAAGAAGAGCAGCAGCAAAAAGAGTACGCGTCAAAGCAAAAAATCGAGTGGGGTTCGCAGATCCGCTCATACGTTCTACATCCGTACAACATGGTGAAGGACCACCGGACCGACCACGAAACAGGCAATGCTCTGGGCGTGCTCGATGGCCAGCTCGATCCGTTCATGGAAGCTTTTTTGAAATGGGAGGCGGGGCGCCGTACCGGCCAGCCGTAAGGCAACGCAAACAACCATGATACAAACGATTCTCAAAAAAATAGTCGGCACGCATCACGAGCGCGAGCGCAAGCGGCTTTGGCCGGTTGTGCAGCGCATCACCGCGCTCGAGCCCGAGATTCAGAAGCTCACGGATGAGCAGCTGCGCGCCAAGACCGACGAGTTCCGCGGCCGCATCCAAAAAGATTTGGAAGATCATAGTTTCCCGAAGCCCACGCCGGCCGAGTGGTACGCCATGGACATGGACGACCGCAGCGATCTTAAGAAGAAGCGCCGCCAGGTTCAGCAAAAGGTGTTGGACGCGATCCTGCCCGAGGCGTTCGCCGTGGTGCGCGAAGTTTCGCGCCGGCAGTTGAACATGCGCCATTTCGACGTGCAGCTCATGGGGGGCATGGTGCTCCACGAGGGCAAGATTTCGGAAATGACGACCGGGGAAGGCAAGACACTCGTTGCGACGCTGCCCGCTTATTTGAACGCGCTCACCGGGCGGGGCGTGCACCTGGTGACCGTGAACGACTATCTGGCGCGCCGCGACGCGCGATGGATGGGACCGATCTACCACTGGCTTGGATTATCCGTCGGCGTCATTCAAGGCGTGGACCCGGTGGAGCGGCGGGCCGGCGACGAGTCGCTTTCTTTTATTTATGACCCGTCCTTTGCCGGAGCCAGCGACCGCTTCCAGCATATGCGGCCGGTATCGCGGCCCGAGGCGTATCGCGCGGACATCACGTACGGGCAGAACAACGAATTCGGATTCGATTACCTGCGCGACAATATGCGCTTCTCATTGGAGGGAATGTCGCAGGGCGATCACCACTTCGCGATCGTGGACGAGGTGGACAGCATCCTGATCGATGAGGCGCGCACGCCGCTCATCATCTCCGGCCCGGCCGAAGAGTCGACCGACTTGTATGCGCGGCTGGACAAGGTCTCGCGCCAGCTCAAAAAAGGCGAAATGTACGAGGTCGATGAAAAAGCGCACACCGTCGCGCTCACCGACGCGGGCATCGCGAAGTCCGAAGAGCTGCTCGGCGTCGCGAATCTTTACGACGAAACCAACATGCGCCTTGTCCACCACATTCACCAGGCGCTGCGCGCGCACGAGCTTTTCCGCCGCGACGTGGATTACGTGGTCAAAGACTATGAGATCATCATCGTGGACGAGTTCACCGGCCGGCTCATGCCGGGCCGGCGCTGGAGCGACGGGCTGCACCAGGCCATCGAAGCCAAAGAGGGCGTGCGCATCCGGCAGGAAAACCGAACGCTCGCCACGGTCACGTTCCAGAACTACTT
>JAHFGY010000045.1 GCA_023247195.1 Candidatus Omnitrophota bacterium
GGATTGGCGCGACGCGCTGGGGCCGGACATTGGCGCGGTCACCGTTGCCGTGCCGACCAAATATGCGCCGGAGATTCTCATGGCGCTGCTCGCGGCCGTCAAGCACGTGCTCGCCGAGAAGCCGCTTGGCCGCAGCTTAGAGGAAGCGCGCGAGATCACGGAGCTCGCGGTTGCGCAAGGCGTTGTCCTGGAGACAGGCTTCAACCTTCGGTACGACCGCGGGTTGCAAAAGGCGTACGAGCTCGTGGCCCAAGGCGCGATCGGAGAGCCGTATTTTCTCACCTGCGACTACGTGAACGGCACCGCGCTGACGAATACGAACGAGGTGGGCAGCCTGCTGGACATGGGCATCCACAGCATCGATTTGGCGCTGTGGTTCATCGGCGAGCCGGACCGCGTATCGGGCGACTTGGCGCGGTTTGAGCACGCGCAGGACGACAACGGTTTTGCCGTGCTGCGCAAAGGGTCGGTGCTCGCCAAGCTCCATTTCAGCTTTCTGCGCTGGAAAAACCGTTTCCACCTGGAAGTGTCCGGAAGCGAAGGATACGTGCGGGTCGAATCGCTGCCGAAATGGGGCACGCAAACGCTGACGATCGGAAAGCGCGTGCGGCCGTCCGGTACTCCCCGCGAAGAGGAAATGACCTTTATCGGCGACGGCTCCTGGGACGGGCAATGGAATCATTTCATGCGGTGCATCGCGGGCCAAGCCGCGCCGGATAGTGAGCGCGGGCTGCGCAGCATGCTCGTGGCGTCGCGAATCCGCGAGATGTCTGAAGCCGGCCTTCAACCCCAAGGACAACGCTAAGCCAATGGCCACTGCCGTTGACTATCGGAGAAAGATCTACAAATTGCCGGAGCTCGTGGACCAGCTTGGCCGAGTCCGAGAAGGCAAAACCGTGGTCCTGTGCCACGGAACATTCGACATCGTGCATCCCGGGCACCTGCGCCACCTTCGGTTCGCAAAAGAAAAAGGCAATATCCTGGTGGTTTCTCTTACCTGCGACGAGCAAGTTCAAAAAGGAAAAGACCGGCCTTATATCACCCAAGACCTGCGCGCCGAGAACCTAGCCGCTCTTGAATTGGTCGACTACGTTTACATCGACAAAGAATCCACGCCGATCGCGGCATTGAGCGCGCTCAAGCCGGACATCTTTATTAAGGGCTACGAGTACGATGGCCAGCGGCCGGACGCTCACCCCAAGACTCAGGAAGAGATGCGCGCCGTGACCGCTTACGGCGGAAAGATGATTTTCTCGCCGGGCGATATCGTGTTCTCCTCGACCACGATCATCCGCACCACCAAGCCCAAGGTCACGCTTGAGAAAATCAGCGCCATGTGCCGCACGCAGGGCATCGGCCGAGCGGAGATCCTGGGCACGCTCGCCAAGCTTGCGACCGCGAAGATACTGTTGGTCGGCGACACGATCATCGATCAATACCACCACTGCACGGTCCTTGGCTCATCTACCAAAACCCCCACATTCTCGATTAAGAAAGACGCTTCTGAGACGTTTATCGGCGGCGCGGCTGTGGTCGCTCAGAATATGGCGAACTTCGGCGCGGACGTGCGGTTCGTTACGCTGGTGGGAGCGGATGCGGACGGCGAATACGTTACAGAGTACTTAAAGAAGCAGCAGGTCAACGCGAATCTGATCGTGGACAGCACGCGGCCGACTACGAAAAAAGAAATCTTTGAAAGCGGCGGCTACAAATTGATACAGATAGACCAAGTCGATAACACGCCTCTTTTAGGCGACCCGCTCATCCGCGTGCAGCAGATCATGGAGCAGCAATTGCCCGAGGTGCACACCGTGGTGTTTTCCGACTTCCGCCACGGCTTGTTCCACCACGAGAGCATCCCGACATTTCTCCAATTGGCCAAGGATGGAGGCAAGAAGATCGTGGCGGACACGCAGGTGGCGAGCCGCTGGGGCAATATCTTGGATTACAAAGGCGCGGACTTGCTGTGCGCGACCGAGCGGGAAGTGCGGTTCGCCGTGGGCGATCAGGACTGCGGGCTCACATCGCTTGGCCGGCGCTGCCTCACGGATGCGGGCGCGCAAGCGCTGATCATGAAGCTGGGCGAAAAGGGGTTGATCGCGTTCGAGTACCCGCACGGCGCGAACAAAGAATTTTATCCGATCGAGGCGCTCGCGCGTGACGCGGTGGACACCAAAGGCGCGGGAGACGCGCTCCTATCCGCTGCGGCGCTGGCGCTGTCCGTGGGCGCGCCGTTGCTGACTGTTGCTTTTCTTTCGAGCTGCGCGGCCGCCGTCCGCGTGGAGCGTATGGGGAACGCCCCGCTGTCGTTCGACGACATGCGCCAGCGGGTCACTGAGTTGGTTGAGACCATGGGGTTGGACTGATGCCAAGCACCGCGACAAGCGTTCCAAAGACCGCGCCAGCGCAGAATACGCCGACGGCGGGATGGGTGAGCAACCGGCAATACATCGATACTTTCATGGACGGCTGTGCGAAGATTCAGCGCGAGCTGGACCGCGAGAACATTGATCGAGCCATGGATGTTCTATTCAGCGCATGGGAGAACGACCGGACCGTTTTTACGATCGGCAACGGCGGATCGGCCGGCACCGCGTCGCACCTGGCATCGGATCTGAACAAGATGACCGCGCTTCCGGACGTCCGCCGCATGCGGGTCATGAGCTTGGTCGACAACATCTGCTTGTTCAGCGCGCTCGTCAATGACGATGGTTGGGAGCATGTGTTCACCGAGCAGCTCACGAACTTCTACAAGCCCGGCGACATGCTCGTGGCCGTGAGCGTGCACGGCGGCGCGGGCAAGGACAAGGCCGGCGCGTGGTCGCAGAACCTGCTCAAGGCGATTCAGTGGGTTAAGGACCGCGGCGGCAAGACAATCGGGCTCTCCGGATTCGACGGCGGCGCCATGAAAGAGGTTTGTGACGTATGCATCGTTGTTCCTTACAACACCACGCCCCATGTCGAAGGCTGGCACGTGGTGCTGCACCATTTACTCGCGTTCGGCGTTGCCGAGCGCATAGCCGCGCATGAAGGGCGCCGTCTTCTTCGATCGTGACGGCGTCTTGAACGAGGTCCGCTTAATGGACGGCAGCGGGATAGCGCCGTGGCACGTGGACCAGTTCAAGATCATGCCGGACGCGCACGACGCGGTGAAGGCTGTGGTCGATGCCGGGTACCTGGCCATTGTGGTCACGAACCAGCCGGAGATTACCACGGGCGAGCTGGACCCGGCTGAATTGAACCGCATGCATGACCTGCTTCGGCAG
This sequence comes from Candidatus Omnitrophota bacterium, assembly GCA_023247195.1. Lineage (GTDB taxonomy): Bacteria > Omnitrophota > Gorgyraeia > Aquiviventales > Aquiviventaceae > JAHFGY01. Next base: position 3,267 of record JAHFGY010000045.1, read on the forward strand.
CGCGTGCCGGTGCATGCGATTTATTATTGCCCTCATCACAAATCAGACGGGTGCGAGTGCCACAAGCCAAAGCCCGGGCTGCTTGAACAGGCGCAGCGGGAATGGGACATCGATTTCACGAAATCGTTCATGATCGGCGATCGCTGGCGCGACATTGGGGCCGGGAACGCGGTGGGCTGCACCGGCGTGTTGGTGGAACGGCCGTACAGCGGGGATTGCACCGGACCATGCGCGCCCGCGCATCGGGTCCGAACGCTCGGGGAAGCGGTGGCATGGGTTTTACAGGCACGCTCAGGCAGCCAATGAAGGAGCTTTTCGCATGAAGATTTTCGTCGACTCGGCGAATCTGGATGAGATTGAAGACGCTTTGAAGCGCGGCTTCCCGCGGGGGATCACGACCAACCCTTCCATTCTTTCCAAAGAGAAGAAAGGCGACTTCAAAGCGCATATCCAGAAGATCATCGATTTGCTGGAGAAATACGGCTACGACATCCCCCTGAGCGTGGAAGTGTTCACCACCGACCCCAAGGAAATGATTTCTCAAGCAGAGTCGTTCGTGAAAGCTTTCGGCCGGTACAAGAACTTGAACGTAAAAGTGCCGATCGGCTGGGACGAGCTCGCGGTGATCCGCGAGCTGCGACAGCGCGGGGTCAAGGTGAACTGCACGTGCTGCATGTCGTTCAACCAGGCGGTCATGGCCGCCATGGCGGGCGCGAATTACGTGAGCCTTTTCATCGGACGGATCCGCGACACCGGGTACGACGCGTACAGCATCGTGTCGCAGGTGCACCAGGTCTTTAAGGAATGGAACTACCCGAGCGAGATCATCGCGGGCAGCATCCGGCACATCCATGACATCAACGACTCGCTGCGCGCGGGCGCGGACATCGTGACCGTGCCGCACAAGTTCTTCAAGCCGTTCGTGGCGCATCCCAAGACGGATGAGGTTGTGCAGCAGTTCATCACGGACTTCCAGGCGTGGATGGCGCCGGACAACGGCGCGGCGGTGAAAACAGAGCCCGCAGTCGCCGCAGCAAAAGCCGAGCAACCGTCGGCGCCGCGCGTTCGCAGGCGCGTTCCTGCGGGAAGCGGCCGGAGATAGAGCGTTCGCCCATGTGGCACCAGAAGATCCTCCGAGGCATCAGCACGTTTTCGGCCGTGTGGATTTTGCGGCTGGGCACGGGGCTTATCACATCCGCGTGCCTTTACCGCTATTTCGGGCCAAGCCTCATGGGGCTGCTCGCGGTCGGTTCCTCGGTCCTGGGGATCATTTCTTTCATCGTGATCGAGACCGATGTCGTGGTCGTGCCGCGGCTCGCCGGATCCGGTTCACCGGAAACGGCTCACCGGATCGTGTGGTCGAATTACCTGATCAAGGCCGCGTGCCGGCTGCTGGTCGGCCTGCTCATGTTCGCCGCAGCCGGACCCGCTGAAGCGTTTTACCATTTTGAGGGGCTTCACTCGATCGTGATCGCTCTCGGAATCGTGCAATGGGTTGCTATTCTAGGCAGTCCCGTTGGCCCGGAAGTGTTGCAAGGGCTTCTTCAATACAAGCGGTACCTGTGGCAAGCGCTGGTCATGATCGCGGTCCAATTGGCGACCGCGGGGTACACGATCCTCACGCACCAAACCGTGGTCGGCTATATCCTGTGCGGCGCAGCGCTGGACTTGGCTGTGTCGGCCTACAATTGGTGGCTTTACGCGAGCCTCCGGCGCTCGGCCGGGTGGGCAGCGGCTCCGGTGCGGTGGTCCGAGCTTTGGGCTGATGCCTTATCGTTGGCGCAGCGCAGCATCCCGGTCTCGCTTAACCAGATTTTGTACAAAAGTTACCTGAACATGGGCACGCTGTTCGCGGGAAAATGGTTCAGCACCACGACCGTGGGCCATCTTTCGTTCGCGCTCAACATTGTCAACAAAGTGAACAGCGCGGTGAATACCATGGTCTCAACCGCGTTTCTGCCGGTCTTCGGGGAATTGAAAGGCCGCGCCCGCACGGAGTTGGAAGAGCTTTACGAGCGCGGGTATCACACCGTGCTGCTGCTCACGGCCGTGGCAACGCTCATGCTCGCGGTGTTCGCTCGCGAGATCGCGCTCGTGCTGGGCGGGCCAAGCTATCTGCCGGCCACGATTCTCTTGCAGCTCTTGACCGTGCAATTGATCTTCCGCGTACCGCTCCAGATCCTCCGCATGCTGTACCTATCCATGGAAAAGACCTGGACGCTGCTCGCGGTTTTCTTTGCAAAGACGGTGTGCGAGGTCGTGCTGTTCTTCACGTTGGCGCATTGGATGGGCGCAAAAGGCATTGTGCTCGCGCAGGTCTTGAGCTACGTGGTCTATGCCGTGGGGTTCGGACGGCTGGGGCTGCGGTTTCTCTATGCGGACCGGTACGTGCGGCAACTCTTGGCATTCGGCCGGGACTTGCTTGCCGTGGCGGTGCTCGTGGGCGCGGCCATTGCCGTGAACGCGTGGATCGAGCCGTCGTTCGCCGGCAATGTCGGGCTGGCGTGCGTGAGCCTGATGCTCGCATCCGCGTGGCTGTGGCTGGCGAGCGGGCAGAAGCGGGTTTTTGTTCTGGGCCGGTAAGCAAAGCATATCAGGAGCAGACGGTGGGCGTTGCGAAGAAAATCTTAGCGTTCAAATCGGTTGATCCGGTCTCCACGTTTTACAGCAACTACGCGGCCATCGAGATCGCGGAAAGCATTCACCTCCACTGGCGCAACGCGCGCATTGAGTTCGACGCAGAGGAGTTCGAGGTTTTCTGCAAGATGGCGCAGCAGGCGTACCTCACCTGGCTCAACCACGGCAAGCCCGCGAACGTGCCGCTGGGGCAAATGCTGTTCCTGGGCACCGGCAAGCTGCACGAGCAGCCGAGCCGCAAGAACCCCGCGATCTCGTCCAATGAAGTGCGTGTGGAAGTGCAGCAGTGGGCGGACTATATCCATCTGCACTGGAAATGGCTCCGCACGGAGCTCACGTTCCAAGAGTTTGTGGACCTTGCCGAAGCCATGTCGCAGTCGCTCGCGGAGCTGAAGGCCTCGCCTTGGTACGCCACCGCGCCGCGGCGCGTGGGAACGTGCCACCAAGCGGTGCCCAAAGGCCGCGTAGACCACGACGATCCCTCAAAAGAGTTCTGGGTGCGGCGCGAGGATGCGCACGACTGGATCGGCTATGACAGCTATTATCTCGACGGGCAAGATAAGAAGCTCAAGACCGAGGAGCACGCCAAGCGCGAGGGGCAAACAGCGGTTGCTGTAGCGGAAAAGCCAGCGGTCTCAGTTGCGGTGCCGGCGGCCGCGAACGGTACGACGCGTCCTTTCAAAGGGTTTGTCACTCGGCGCATCGCCAAGGAACTGGTGAAGCTTTGCATCCCGAACCGCTGGCTCGAGGCGTACCGCAGCAGGCGAGATCGCCGCGAACGGGCAAAAACCGGATGCTAGCGCTGGCTCGTTCGCTGCGGGCGGCTATTTCCGCGAAGCGGGCGCGCTTATCGCTGAACCTGGATCGCCTGTACACATTTACGCGCGAGTCCACGGCTGATTTGCGCCCCTGGATGTGCGACGAGCAAGGCCGCGCGGTCGTCTTGGACGCCCGGTATGAATTCGCGGATCTTCTGATCCGGCGGGAAATGCGGCTGGAAGGAAGCCTTCTTGAGGCTACGCGCTATTGGCAGTACATCACCGCGCCATTGTCGGAGCGGCCGCGCGACGGCGGCGCGACGTGGCAATACAGCAACCCGGGCGCGCAGGTCTTGCGTTTCATGCTATTGATCAACTCGCTGCGCACGCATGGGTACCAGTGGAACGAACAAACGTTGCTGGATGACTTTGAGGCAAAGACGCCGCCGCATATCGAGATCGATGCCCAAGGAAAAGAAAGTCCGGTGGATTACATGGGCCGGCAAGGGGCTGGGTTCATCAGCGTTGTGAAGCATGGAGATTTTTACTCCGCTTTGAACGGACTCCACCGGCTGGCTGTGCTGAAGTACCTGCGCGACCATGGCTCGGCTATTCCGGCGGAGATCCCGGTTCTTCGAGTCGGCTAAAATGGCAAAGACCGTTTTCTTTGGGCCTTTTATCGGCGAGTTCGGCTGGGAGCTCTTGTGGTGGCAGGGCTGGGTCAAGAAACTCTGCCGCACGGAGTACGCGTCCGCGCACAAAGTGGCCGCGAGTTTCCCGGGACGCCAAGCCTTTTATCCGGATGTGGATGAATTTTGGGGCCACCCGGAATGGTTCCAACAGGTGCCGTTGTCGCAGCGCGCTTATTTCGCGGATTTCTGGCGCAACGGAGCGCCGCGCGGCAACGTATGGCGCAAACGGCTGCAGTACGGCATGCGGCCGGTGTGGGAAAGCGTGACGTTGGACCGGCAGGCGGACGGGCCGGATGCCGAAGCGCAGGCTTCAAAATTGCTCGCCGAGTACCAAGCGCGCTTGCCCGCGGGCACAGAATGGATTGTTCCGTTTCAATTGAATACGTGTCCGGCGTCCGGGGTGAAAGTCGGGCTTGAGGTGAAGCCGGATGCGAGCCGAGATCAGGATTTTGTCGCGCACCGGCCGCGGCGGCAAGATCAGCGTTTTGAGCAGCTCGAGGCAACGGCCGCCGGCGAGAAATTTGCGGCTGAGCGAATCCCGGCGGGCAAGCGCGTGATCGCCGTGTTCCCCCGCTCGCGCGCGGTGCGGCGTCCGGACAAAAATTGGCCGCAGGCCAAGTACGATCAGCTGCTCAAAGGGTTGCAGGAGCGGTACCCGGACGCGCTCATCGCGCTGCTGGGTGAGCCGCGCGGCGCTTACTACGCCGACGGCGTGCCGGATGGCTGCGTGGACGTGATCAACGTTGATCCGGCGCTGCGCATGGACGCTCAAGTCGCGGTTCTGAACCGTGCGTCGCTTGCGATCGGCGGCATGTCCGGAGCCATGCTGTTCGCGGCTTTTTGCGGCTGCCCGGTTTTGATCTATGGTTTTCAGCAGGAACGCTACGACTACCACCATGAGAACGCTTTGAATACGCGCATGGTTTACTACCCGTTCATGGACGCCGCGGTTGAAGACGTGCTTGATCTGGCCGCGGGCATGATCGAGCGCGAAATCCCGCCGCCAGGGCGGGATCAAACCACCTGGGACCCCGGCGAGCGCTTCGGCGTCGCGGGCCGATTATCCCGTCGCGTACGGCTTTTAATGAAAGTGTAAAGGACAATGCCTGTCACGATTCTTGCTTATCACGGCGTTACCGATAAAGCGAGCACGGGGATTGAGAATTTTCAGGGCAAGCACCTGACCGCGGAGGAATTCGAGCGCCAGATGCGGGCCTTGAAGGAACAAGCAGGGCTTCTGAGTTTGCGCGATCTGGTGGAAGCGTATGCGGTGGGCGATGATCCGGACGGCGTTATTGTCACGTTTGATGACGCATACCGCAACAACGTGACCGTGGCGCTTCCGATACTCGAACGGTACCAAGTGCCCACGACTTTCTTCCTGTCCACGGGGTTCATCGGCACGGATCGGATGTTCTGGGTCGACGAGGTCGAGCAAGCGATTGATCAAACCGACGCAGCGGTTATCGACTTCACGGCCGCGGGTCTCACGTGTTTTGCGCTCGACACGCGCGAGGCGCGCATGCTGGCCGTGACCGAGATCAAAGCGCACCTCAAGCGGGTGCCGGAAGATGAAAAAAACCGCCTGCTGGCGTTGCTGAAGGCCGCGGCGATGCCGCGCTCCGGCTCCGTAAAGTCCGCGAATTATGAAACGATGAGCTGGGACGATGTTCGCCGGCTGGCCGAGAGTTCGATAGTCGAGCTGGGCGGCCACACGATAGATCATGCAATCTTGTCGCGCCTCTCGGAAGACCAAATCCGCGAGCAGGTCGTGCGCTCGAAAGAGCAACTGGAAGACGAAACCGGATGCGACATTACGCTCTTCGCGTACCCGAATGGCGGCGCGGCGGACTACACCCCGGCATCGATTGAGATCCTCAAAGATTCCGGCTACATCTGCGCATGCACCACGCTGCCCGGCGTGAACACGAGCGAAACGAGCGTGTACGAGCTGCGGCGAACCATGGCGGGCTTTTGCGGTGAGCCGTTCCCATTTCCGCTGGCCCCCCCGGCGCAAGCGAGAAGATCATGACAACCGCGGTTCAGGAAGAGCGGGTCAAAACCCATTTTGATACGGTCGCGAACACCTACGCGTCGTTCTACCAAGGCCAGACCAGCGAGGCGCATTCGTTCACGATCCGGCTGAAGCGCGTGCTCGAGATGCTTCCGGAACGGCTCGGGAATTTTGTCGACATCGGGTGCGGGCCCGGTATCTTGCTGCGCCGCGTGCTCGACCGCGACATGGACGTGGACCGCGTGGTGGGCATGGACTTTGCGCCGAACATGGTTTCCAAGGCGGAAGAGCTCCTGCGCATCGGCGGGCATACCGGCCGCGCCGAGCTTTTGTGCGGCTCGGTCATGAAACTTCCGTTTGCCGACGCATCTCTGGACACCGCGGTTTGCATGGGCTTGATGGAATACCTGGATGACGAGCCGGCCGCGATTTCCGAGATTTCGCGCGTGACGCGGCCCGGCGCCACGGTGATCATCACGCTGCCGAACGCCTGGAGCCCGTACCGGATGTGGCACCGGCTCCTGAACCGCGTGTTCAAAGGGCTCCAACGGATTTTTCCCGACAGCAAGCGCCTGACGCAGATCGAGTTCATGGTGGGGCCCTTCACCAAAGGCGTTGCGCACCGCGAGTATTCCGAGTGGGCGTATCGGCGCTTCCTGCGGCGGCACGGTTTCAGTACCGTGGACGTGTGCTACTACAACTACAAGATTTTTCTCACGCCGCTCGACAAGCGCTTTCCGGCCGCGACCGTGAAGGTAAGCCGCGCGCTGGAGAGCTTGTGCCGGACTCCGTTGCTGCGCATGCTTTCGACCGCGTTCATCATCAAGGCTAAAAAAAATGCGCATCGGCCCGCTTGATTCAGCCAAACGCGTTGTATTGATCGCCGAAGCCGGCATCAATCACGAGGGCAACATCGACCTCGCGCTGGCGCTGGTGGATGAGGCGGCTCGCGCTGGCGCGGACATCATCAAGTTTCAAACGTACAAGACCGATCAATTGGTGCTGCCGCGCGAAACCGCGCGGGTGGCGCAGCGAAGGCGTTTCGAACTTTCCTTCGATCAGTTCAAGCGCATCGCGGCAAGGGCGGCCGCGGCGGGCATCACGTTCCTGTCCACGGCGTTCGACGAAGAAAGCCTCGCGTTTCTGGCGCCGCTCATGCCCGCGTTCAAGATTTCATCCGTGGATTTCACGAACGAGCGGCTGATCGCCAAAGCGCTGGAGTTCCGCAAGCCGATGCTCATGTCTTGCGGCATGAGCGATGATGCCGCGATCAAGCGGACGCTCGGCTTCGTTGAAGCGCGTGCGGGCGCCGCGTTCCTCAAAGAGTCGGTCACGCTCCTGCACTGCGTGTCCAGCTACCCGGCGCCGTATGACCAGCTCAACCTGCGCTCCATTCCGTATCTTGCGCAGCGGTACGGTTTGGAGGTTGGTTACTCCGACCATGCCGTGGGCAACGCGGCTTCGCTCGCGGCCGTGGCGCTCGGCGCGCGGGTCATTGAAAAACATTTTACGCTGGATAAGTCGATGAGCGGCGTACGCGACCACCAGCTTTCCGCGGACCCATCGGATATTCGGCAGCTTGCGGAAGGAATCCGGCAGATCGAACCCGCGCTCGGCGTGCCCGGCAAGCGGATCGCGGACGCGGAGCAAGCCAGCGTCCGCGCCATGCGCCGAGGCCTTGTGGCGGCATCCGCGATTCAACCGGGGCAGGCCCTGACCGCGGAAAATGTCTTGATCCTGCTGCCGGCCGAAGGCATACCCAGCGACCAATACTTTGAGTCGCTGGGAAAGCCCGCTAATCGCGCGATCGAAGCCGGCGAACCGATCCACCACGCTGACCTCGGTCAAGGCTGAGGGCTCGTGATCCATGGAGCAACCGTGCCCGCGGACCCGTTTCTCCAACTGAAATATATCGTCCGCGTAGCCGCTGAACTGCCCGCGAATTTCCTGCGCTGGGTGGTGATGGGCGAGCATGCACTTTCGCGCCGGATGTTCTGGGAGCGGCTGGGGTATCTGCCGATCATTCCCGGAACCCCGGGCAAGCGGCTGTTGATCGACGCGAACGGCCACGGCGAATACAATCAAATTCACACGTTTCTTCGGCTGTTCAAGGTGCGCTACCCGGACTGGGCCGTGGTTCTCATGTCCTGGAACCCGGAAATCGTGGAGCTAGCCTCGACCCAGGCGCATGTGGACCGGGGGGTTTTTGCGCCCTGGGATATCAGCGGGATCGCGAACCGCTACCTGCGCGCCATTCATCCGGCTGTATTTGTGAGCGTTGACCAGGTGCGGCTGCCGTTTGTCGTCAAAGCCGCGAAGCGCCTCGGAGCGCGGACGATTGTGATCAGCGCCTGCTTGCCGGAGGTCTACATCACATCCGTTCACTTGAAGAAACCGCTCGCGTACCGGTTTTACGCGGATTTCGACCGGATCTGCGTGGCGGATGATTCGGACCGCGTGAATTACGAGCGGATCGGGTGCGACCCTCGGCGGCTGACCGTGAGCGGGTACATGAAGTTCGACGCTGAGTTTCTGCGCATCAGCGACGCGGAGCGCGTGCGGCTTGTGCAGGAACTGGGATTAGGCGGCGCTCGCGGCATATGGGTCGCGGGCAGCGTGCGGCCCGGTGAAGAGGGCATTGTGCTCGATGCGTTCGCCGAGGTGCGACGACGGCTGCCGGGCGTGCGGCTTATTCTCGCGCCGCGCTACGTGAAAGATGTCGCGCTCGCGCAGGCCGCGGCCGATGCGCGCGGCGTGCCTTGGGCGCTGCGCAGCTTGCTCAAAGACGCGGCCGCGGGCGACGGCATGATTATCTTGGATACCTACGGAGAGCTCAGCCAACTGTACGGAATCGCGGACGTGACGTTTATCGGCAACAGCCTGTTGTCCGGGGACCGCTACGCGCTGGGGCAGAACATGGCCGAGCCGCTGGTGCACGGCAAGCCGATTTTTTTCGGCCCGCACATGAATAAGTGGCGCAAGCTGACCGCCCAATTAAAAGAAGGCTGGGACAAGCTGGAGGTGCGCGACGCAGCTGAATTAGCCGATGGGGTGTGCCGGCTGCTGAGCGACGCCGAGTTGTGCGGCCGCGTGAGACGCCATACGCAGGCGGTTGCGTCGGAATATGCTGGGGCGGTTGAGCGGAATTTTGAAGAAGTTGCGCGCATGGTTGACGCTGTTGCGGACACGCGTTCACAAGCGAGGGAGCCGCATGGTATCCACGCTGCTTGACGCCGGTCGGCACGCGGTCGGGCTGTACCGCTTTTCTTACTGGCTTGAGCACCGCCTCGGCCGGCCGGGTAAATGGCTCGCTTACTTAGTCTACCGCCTGAATATCACGCTCACGGGCGCGGATATCCCCCCGACCGCGACCATCGGCAAGGGATTCTTCATTCCGCATCCCACCGGCATCGTGGTCGGGCGGGCCACGGTGATCGGAGACGATGCCAAAGTCATGAGCGGTGTGGTGATCGGATCGCGAGGCGCGCACCGCACGTGGTCGGATGATCTTTACCCGCGGATCGGCCATCGCGTGTTCATCGGCGCGAATAGCGTAGTGGTCGGACCCATAACAATCGGAGACGACGTCATGATCGGGGCAGGGGTTGTGGTTTCGGAATCCGTGGCCGCAAGCTCGGTGGTTCACGCGGCCAAACCGGCTATCGAGCCGCGCACGGCAGGACGTCCCGCCGCGGCTGCCGCCGACGGTTTGCGAGTGAACGCAAAATGAACACGCCAGAGCTAGAACAGGCAGCTCCCCGCGCGGCCGAAAGGCCATCAGATGCGGCTCGCGCCCAGCAGAAAGCCGCTCGATCACCGGGTCCGGGCCGATTCGGCATGATGCTGGTGTTGCTCGGCCTTTTTGCGTGCGTATTGCGGCTGCCTGGATTGAATCGGCCGATCGTGGGCGATGAGCAAACAACCGTCACGCTCGCGGGCGAGCCGGTAGCTCGTTTGCTGCGCGACTTGGTCGCGTATGACGCGCATCCGCCGCTGTACCCACTGATCATGATCGGGTGGGCCTCTGTCAGTCATACCTTTGGCGCTCCAGCCGCCATTGGCTGGCTTCGCGCGCTTTCGCTCATTTGCGTGGTTGGGTCCATCCTTCTGATGGTCGCGCTGGTGCGGCGGGTTTTTGGGGAAGCCATTGCCTGGTCCGCCGGCATATTCGCCGCGTGCTCGCCGCTCCTTGTTTTTCTATCTCAATACGCCCGCCCCTACGCGCTTGGCATTCTTATCGGAACCGTGGCCGTGACGTGCGCGGTTCGCTGGTTGGAGTCCGCTCCGGGCAAGGGAAAAGCCTGGCTCGCGGGCGTGGCGATCAGTTTGGCGGCGCTTCTCTATACTTTTTATCTTTCGATTTTTATCGTTGCCGGGATCGGTTTGGCCGGGCTTGCCGCGGCATGGCTCACGCGCCGCTCGGAGGTCGGGTGGTGGGTCTTGGCCGTAGTTGTAGGGTCCATCGCTTGGCTGCCTTGGCTTCCCGCATACGGCGAGCAGATGCGCAGCGTGGCGGCCGGGTCTTCGAGCAGCACGCCGCTGCTCAAGAGCGCGGGTATGGGCGCGTATGTAGGAGGCGTGCAAGTGGGCGCTCTGGCTAAGCCGGTGCTCGCGCTGTGGCAGATGGACGACCCCCGCGTGTTGACCACGCGGCTTTCCGTGCACCTGCGTGATTGGCGACTGATCGCGCTTGGCCTGGCCGGACTTGCGGCAACCGCGCTGGCTTTTTGGGCGGGCGCGCTCGCGCTCGCGCGGCGGGAGAGAGTTCGCGGCGCGGCGGTGCTTGCGGTGACGCTCACTGTTCTGCCGATTCTCGGCGCGGCGGTGTTTTCATTGTGCGGTGATTTGGGTTTGCGCGCGCCGGTAGCCGTGAACGTCCGCTATTTTGGCGACAGCGCGCTGTGGATGACCGTGATCGCCGCGGCCGCGTTGAGCGTTATCCGGAATCGCTGGGTGGCTCGAAGTTTGCTTATCATTGCTATCGGTGGAATGCTCGTTCAATTGCCTCGCTTGTACCGTTACCCGTTCCAGGATCAGCGCGCGATGCTTGGCCTACTGAGTCAAACCGGCGTGACCGCTGTGGCGAGCTCGCCGGAGACATCGGCGACGCTGCTGGATGGGGCGGGCAGGGCGCAATTCCAATCCCGCTACCGGGAATGGGTTCTTCAATCCGGG
>JAHFGY010000163.1 GCA_023247195.1 Candidatus Omnitrophota bacterium
AGATTCCCAGGAGGTCCTGCAGTTGATTCAGACTTTGGGCCAAGCTGGTTGGACCGAGTCACCGCGACTATTCATCGTCACGCGCGGCGCGCAGCAGGTTCATGAGAGCGACGCTTTCGGGTCCTTGGCCCAAGCGCCGCTCGTAGGTTTGGGTCGGGTTGCATTCAATGAATACCCTGGCATGCGCTGCACGCTGGTGGATCTCGATCACCGCGAGCCGAACCCGTCGCGCTTGGCGCAGGAACTGTTGGCGGACAGCCCGGAAGACGACGTCGCGCTGCACGGCAGCGAACGCTATTGTCACCGTCTGATACGCGTTTCCTCCAGCACCTTGCAGCAAGCCGAACAAGCGGAAGCGGTCACCGTAGCAGCGGACAGTCCCTATGAGCTGGAAGCCGGCGCCTCGGGGGATGTGGCGAAAATTTCCTTTTGCGAAACGGAGCGACGTGCGCCCGGCCCCGGTGAGGTGGAGATTCGTGTTCATGTCGTGGCACTGACGAACGCGGATTTGCGCCAGGCCATGAACCGGGCGCGCGGCGAAAAGATCTTTTACGACAGTGCCCGGCAGCTTACCGGGGTCATTGTCCGGGTCGGAGCCGGTGTCCGAAATTTTCACCAGGGCGATGAGCTCATGGCCTGTGTGCCAGGCGGCATCGGTTCCTACATGACGGTATCGGTGGATGCGTTATTCGCCCTGCCGAAACCCGTTGATATCGCCATCTCCGATGGCGCCGGAGCGCTGTTGCCGTTCACCGCCGCCCACTATGGGTTGTGCCACATCGCCCGTCTGCAGCGCGGCGAAACACTGCTCATCCGCGGGGCCACCGAGAGTGCGGCCGCGATCCAAGTGGCGAAGTGGGTCGGTGCCCGCGTCCTTGTCGCCGTGGAGCGTGATGTAGAACGCGAGGGACTGAAGGGTCAAGGGGTCGACCACATTCTGGATTCGGACTCGCTCGATTTTGCCGAACGGGTGATGGAGATAACCGACGGTCAGGGCGTCGACGTGTTGCTGAATGTACGGACAGTTGTCTCCGACGACTTGAGCATCCTCGCCCCCCACGGTCGATTTATCCGGCTCGGAGCGGCGGAGGTCGCTGGCGCTACGCCTATCGCCATGGCCTTGGTGTTGGAGCGTAATCTCCGCTTTGCCAGCGTCGACGTGCAGCGCTTGATGTCAGAGCGCCCGGCGCTTTACCGGCAGATCCTGGGTGAGGTGGAAGAGCGGTTCCAAGCCGGCGATTTTGCGCCGCGCCCGGCGCGGTTGTTCCCGGCGAGTCAATTGGCCGAGGCGTTCCGCGATCTGGCAGAAAATCTTGGTCCGGTAACAGTGTCCTTGCAGGACGACACGGTTCCCGTCCGGCCCAGAAGCATAAATCGGGCACTGGTCCAGGCTGACGGCACTTATCTCATTACCGGTGGCTTCGGTGGTTTCGGTCTCAAGATCGCCGAGTGGCTGGTGGCACAAGGGGCCAGACATCTGGTGCTGGTGGGACGGCGCGGCGCGGCCACGCCGGAGGCCCGGCAGACCGTTCATGCTTTGGAGGTAAAGGGTGCCCGTGTGCTCGCGGCGGCGGCGGACATCGGTCAAGAGGAGCAAGTAATACGCCTGGTCGACGAGATTAAATCGGCCATGCCGCCGCTCAAAGGCATCATACACACGGCGGGAGTTTTGGATGACGGCCTGCTGGCCGATCTGAATGAGGATCGCATGATCAAGGTCATGGTGCCTAAGGCGATGGGCGCCTGGCAGCTGCACCGGCATACGCTCAACGCCAGTCTGGATTTTTTCGTGCTGTTCTCTTCCATCTCTGCGCTCATCGGAAACGCCAGCCAGGGTAATTACGTCGCGGCCAATGTTTTCCTGGATAGCTTGGCGCATTACCGGCGTGCCCAGGGGCTGCCTGGCACAAGCATCAACTGGGGTGTGCTCGGCGGCGTCGGCATGGCCGCCGCGAATCAAGAGGTGGAGCAGCACCTGGAACGCATGGGGATCAAGGCCTTTACGCCGGCCCAGGCGATGGAGGCATTAGGCTCGATTCTGAAATGGAACCCCATTCAGCTCGGCGTCATGGACGTGGATTGGCAAACCTGGGGCCGATTCAGTCCGATCAGCGCAAGCTCCCCGCGGTTCGCGCGGCTCATGGCCAAGGAAGGACAGGAGCAAGAGCATTCGGCCGTCGCCGAGTTGCGGCGCGTGCTGTTGGCCCTGGAACCGGAGGCGGCTAAACAACGGTTCTCGGCGTTGTTGGCCGAGCAGATCGCCGCCACCTTGCGTTTGCCCCCCGACAAGCTCGATTTACAAGAGTCGTTGACCAACATGGGCGGGGATTCGCTGATGGCACTCGAACTGCAAGTAGGTATACGCGAAAGCTTCGGCATTGAGGTTTCTACGCTGGCGCTGATGAAAGAGAAGAGCATCGCGCAGTTGGCCGAGCAATTGCTGACGCAGCTACTCGGTGGTGCCGAAGCCGCCCAGCGTCCACGCTCGATGGAAACAGAAACCATGCCCGCGGTGACGCCGGCACCGTCCACCGGTTCAGGCCGAGCGGAGAAGATTCACCCACTCCAGCCGATGGTCGATCTGAGCCCCGGGGAGGCGGCAACAACCTTGGCGAAACTGGAACAGCTTTCCGACGATGAGGTGGATAAGTTGCTCGATTCCATGGTGCTCGATGAAGGGCAGCCATCATGAGCGAGACTTCGCTGTCCCGTAAAAGTCTTTCAGCTCAGGAAAAGCGTGAGTTACTGAAGCGGTCCTTGCAACAGAAAGCCCGCGCGCGCACGAGCGTCCAGCCGATGTCCTGCGGTCAGAAGGCCTTATGGTTTCTTCAGCAAAGCGCGCCGCAGAGCGCGGCTTACCATATCGCTTTTACCGCGCGCATCCGTTCCCGGGTCGATGTCGCGGCGTTACGGCGCGCTTTCCAGTTGTTGTTGAACCGACATCCGGCATTGCGCGCCACCTACAAGTTGCACAACGCTGAGCCCGTCCAGATATTTACTGAATATCAGGAGTTGTGTTTCCAGCAAACCGACGCCGCGTCATGGACCAGGGACGCGCTGAACGAGCGGGTGGCGGAGGCTTACCACCGGCCCTTCGATCTCGAACAGGGACCCGCGCTGCGAGTGGATTTATTTACCTGTGCGGAACAAGACCACGTGCTGTTGCTGACCGTTCATCATATTGCCTTCGATGCCTGGTCGCTGTGGATTTTCCTGGATGAGCTGCGGTTAGCGTATACCGCCGAGCAGGCCGGAATCACCGCCTTGCTGCCGCCTATCGTATATTCGTACGCCGATTATGTCCGCTGGCAGACCGAGATGCTGGAAGGTCCGCCAGGACAGCCGCTTTGGGCCTATTGGCAGAAACAACTCGCCGGTGCCGCGACGGTGCTCGACCTGCCCGCCGACCGGCCGCGGCCGGCGGTGCAGACGTACCGGGGCGCCGCTTTCGCTTTTAATCTGAGCGCGGAATTGAGCCAGCGATTAAAGCGCTTGGCCCAGGCCGAGGGGGCGACGCCGTTCATGCTGCTGCTCGCCGCCTTTCAAGTGCTGCTTTACCGGCTCACGGGTCAGGAGGACATTTTGGTGGGTTCACCCATCGCCGGCAGAGGCCGGCCGGAATTCGCCGGGGTGGTGGGCTATTTCGTGAACCCCGTGGTGCTACGCGCGCGCTTGTCCGGCAATCCCACGTTCAAGGCGTTCTTGAACCAAGTCATTCAGACCGTCTTCGACGCCATCGACCACCAGGATTATCCGTTCCCGTTGCTGGTCAAGCGCCTGCAACCAAAACGCGACGCCAGCTATTCACCGCTGTTCCAAGCCTCGTTCGTGCTGCAGAAGGCGCAACGCGCGGGAGCGATCACCGATGCTTGGGTCCCGGGGGATACGCAGACGCGGATGCGCTGGGGCAGCCTTGACGTGGAACTTTTCGACATGGCCCAGCAGCAAGGTCAATTCGATCTGGAGCTGGAGATGATGGAGGCGGCCGGGGCGTTTCACGGTGCTTTCAAATATAACGCCGACCTATTCGACCCGGACAGGGTAGCGCGGATGACGGAAATATTTTCCATCATGTTGCAAGGCCTGGTCGAAAATCCCGGCCAAAGTGCCACACAACTTCCGCTGCTGACCGAAGTCGAACGCGATCGCTTACTCGCGCTAGGTAGCGGCGTAGGAAGCCAACACGTTGACGCCGAATGTTTGC
>JAHFGY010000046.1 GCA_023247195.1 Candidatus Omnitrophota bacterium
AGATTTACGTTTGCAACGTTATGACGCAGCAGCGCGAAACCCGCGGTTTTTCCGCCGCGGATCACGTGAAGGCTCTGGTGGCGCACACGAACCCCGGCATCATCCAGGTTTGCATTGTGAACTCGCAGCCAATCCCGACGGAGCTGCAAGAGCGCTACCGCAAGGAAGACGCGACCCCGGTCGACTCATCGGTCCAAATGATCCGGCAGATGGGCTACCAGGTGCTCGAAGAGGACCTCGTGAGCTTGAACAACCATGTGCGCCACGATCCGGACAAAGTCGCGAAGCTGATCGTGCAGCTCGTGATCGGCAGCCGGGGACGCTTGATCGCGGCCACGCGGGCGCCGGAGCCGGCGCTCAATTCGCCATGAACCCAAGGCCGGTCACCTTTGCGATGGCTGTGCATTGCCACCAGCCTGTGGGCAATTTCGGTTTTGTTTTCGAGGAAGCTTACGCGAAATGCTACGAGCCTTTCTTGTCCGCTCTGGAACGGCACCCGCGCATCCGCATGAGTTTGCACTACAGCGGGCCGCTCTTGGATTGGATAACGGACGAACGGCCGGATTTTCTGAAGCGATTGCAGGAACGCGTTCGCGCCGGGCAGATCGAGCTGTTGTCGTCCGGCTACTATGAGCCGATTTTGCCGGTGATCCCGGACGCGGATCAGCGCGGGCAAATCCGCCAGATGGATGAACGGCTGCGCAAGCTCACGGGGCAGCCGGCCGCCGGGTTATGGCTGACCGAGCGCGTGTGGGAACCGCAATTGGCCGCGATCTTGCAAGAGGCCGGCATCCGCTACACCGTGCTCGATTCCTCGCAGCTGGAGTCCGCCAGGCCCTGGATCGCGCCCGAGTCCCAAGTACAAGACAGCGAGTTTTGGGACCTTGTTGACTGCTTTCAAACCGAGCACCAAGGCGCCGGATTGACGATCTTTCCGGCGTCCGTGCGCTTGCGCTACTGGGTGCCGTTCCAGCCGCCGGAGCGCACGCTGGATTTTTTACGATCGCTCAAGAACCGCCAGCAGGCTTTGATCACGTTCGCGGATGACGGCGAAAAATTCGGCTTTTGGCCCGGAACGCACCGCTGGGTGTTCGAGCAGGGCTGGCTGGACCGATTTTTCACGTTGCTTGAGCAGGAAGAGGAATGGCTGGCCACGGCCACACTTGGCGAAGCGCTGAAAGCGCACGCGCCCAAGCAGCTCGTCTACGTTCCCGCGAGCAGCTACCAAGAGATGATGAGCTGGTCCGCGGGATCATTCCGGAATTTTTTCCTGAAGTACCCGGAGTCCGGCGCGATGCAGCAGCGCATGCTGCGCGTGAGCGGGCGCTTGGCGAACCTAGAGTCCGACTTGGGAAAGCTGAAGCCGGCCGCCGCAAGAAAAGCGGCCAAGCCGCAGGGACCGGCCGACCGGATCGCTTCCGCTCGGCAGTCTCTCTATGCCGGACAATGCAACTGCGCTTACTGGCACGGCGTGTTCGGCGGATTGTACCTTTCGCATCTGCGCCGCGCCGTGCACCGAAACTTGATTGATGCGGAAGCCGCCGTTGACGAAGCCGAGGCGCTTTTGAAGCGGCGCATTCGGCCGGCGGTCGACTCGTTTGAAAGCGACCTTGACGGCGACGGACTGCCGGAATGGGAACTGAGGGGAAGCGAAGCGCACTTGACCGTCGACCCCGCGGAAGACGGCGCGATCACCGCTTGGGACATTCCCAAGGCTGGCCTCAACTTGCTCGACACGCTGCACCGGCACCATGAGCCTTACCATGACCATTTGCGCGGAAAAAAATGGCGGCCGAGCGGCACGCCCGGCGACCAAGCGACCCAATGGAACGAGCCCGCGCTTCAGCAAGAGCAAGCGCTTGTGTACGACCGGAAACGCCGGCTGGCCTTCCAGGATTTTGCGCTGAGCGAGCTGCCGGATTTGAGCGCCGCGGTCAACGGGACATGGCGTGATCGGCTTGTCCGGGAGACCGGAAGCTTTCAATCCGAACCGGCAAAAGCTCCTGCGCACCGCGTCCTTTTGGTTCGGCAGCAGGGGCAAGGACAGCTGCGCAAAGAGATCACCATGCAGGCCGCCGGGTCGCGCATCCGGTGCGCGTACGCGGTCACGGACCCTGAAACCCGGTGCATCGCGCTTGAGTTCAATTTTGCGCTTCGAGATCCTCGGTACTTGCAAGTTCCCGGATGCGTGGAAAGCGCATCGTCCTTCGAGCTCTTGGAAGAGAACGCGGGCATCACCCTGTCGGTGAAAGTCGATCCGCCGGCGAGGCTGTTCCACGTGCCCATTGAAACCGTCTCGGAGTCCGAGGGCGGCCTTGAACGCACTTACCAGGGCTTGTCGCTGCTCTGGTGCTGGCAGCTGCCCGAGAACCGGCCTTGGACCGCAACATTGGATTGGCGAGTTTCGCTGTTAAACAAATGAACCCTTCCGTCATTCAACGCACGGTAACGGTTTTCCACCAGCAGGGGCTGCACGCAAGGCCCGCGGCTCTGTTCGTGCAAAAGGCCAAGCAGTTCCATTGCCGGGTCACGGTCAAAAAGGGCCGTAAAATCGTGGACGGCAAATCCATCATGGGGCTGTTGACCCTGGCGGCGAACACCGGCTCGCGCATCGTGATTTTGGCCGAAGGGCCGGACGCCGAGCCGGCGCTGGAAGTGCTGTGTCGGGTTGTTACGGAACCGTTGCCCGATCCGAACGATCCTGGCGAGCGAGGATGAACACCCTCAAGGGCATCGCCGCCGCTCCCGGCATTGCGATGGGGAAGATCCTCGCGGTCGACAGCGAGGAACTGCTCGTTCCCAAGCGCACCATTGCCGAGAATGAAATTCCCTTGGAAGTGCTGCGGTTTGAAGAAGCCCTGATCCACACGCGCCACCAAATCCTCGAGATCCAGAAGCGTCTTGCCCAAGACTTGGGGCAGGAGCACGCGGAAATTTTCAACGCGCACTTGCTCGTGCTGGAAGATCAGTCGCTTCGGGAAGAGATCATCCACGGCCTTAAGAAAGACCACTTGAACGTGGAAGTGGTTTTCAACGAGGTTGTGCGCCGCCACCTGAAGGCCTTCTCGCGCACCAACGACGAATACCTGCGCGAGCGCACCGCAGACATCGAAGACGTGCGCAAGCGCATCCTCCGGAATCTGCTCGGCAAGACGGGCGACCAAGTGCCGCAAGTGCTCAAGGAGCCGGTCATTATCGTGGCCCATGACCTGTCGCCCTCGGAAACCGCGCAAATGCACAAGCGGCATGTGCTCGCTTTTGTCACCGAGATCGGCGGCCGCACGAGCCACACGGCGATCATGGCCAAGTCTCTCGAGATCCCGGCCGTGGTAGGCCTCGCAGGCGCGATCGAGTTGCTTCAAAAAGGCCACCAAGTGATCGTGGACGGATCAAAGGGCGATGTGATTCTGGACCCGGATCCGGAAACGATCGAGCGCTACCGCTTAGAGCAGCGGCGCCAGCAAGAGATCAATCGCCAGCTGCTGCAGTTGAAGCACTTGGCCGCGGAAACGCTCGACCACCACCACGTGCATCTTTCATCCAACATCGAGCTGCCGGAAGAGGTGCCGTCGGTGATCGCTCATGGGGCGGCCGGCATCGGGCTTTACCGCACCGAATTTCTTTACATGAACCGGTCCGGATTTCCCACCGAGGAAGAGCAGTACCGCGCCTACCGCTCCGTTCTGGAGCAAATGGCCCCCAACCCGGTGGTTATCCGCACCATGGATTTGGGCGGCGACAAATTCATTTCGCCCATGCACCTGCCGGAAATGAACCCCTTCATGGGCTGGCGCGGCATCCGCTTCAGCTTGGCGCGGCCCGACATTTTTCGGACGCAGCTGCGGGCCATCCTGCGGGCGAGCGTCCACGGAAAAGTGAAAATGATGTTCCCGCTGGTGTCCGGCGTGGAAGAGGTTCAGCGCGCCAAGGAGATCCTGGCCGAGGTGAGGCAGGAGATGGACCGCGAATCCGTTCCCATGGCCCCGATCGAAGTGGGCGCCATGATGGAGGTGCCTTCGGCGGCGATCACAAGCGACCTCATCGCGCCTGAGGTGGATTTCTTTTCGATCGGCACCAACGACCTGATTCAATATTCGCTGGCCGTGGACCGCGTGAACGAGAAAATAGCGCACCTGTATGAGCCCACGCATCCGGCAGTTTTGCGGTTGATCGAGCAGGTGATCGCGTCCGCGCACGCGAACAAGATTCCGGTCGCCATGTGCGGCGAGATGGCCGGCGAGCCCACCATGACGTTGCTGTTGCTCGGCATGGGCATCGACGAGCTTTCGACTTCGCCCGTGCAGCTGCCGCTGGTGAAGCGCGTGATCCGGGCCGTGGAGTATTCGTACGCGAAGACCGTGGCCGAGCAAGCGATGAAGCTCAAGTCGAGCAAAGAAGTCGAAACGTTCCTGCTTGCCAGTTTGCGGCAGGTAGCGCCGGATTTGGTTGAGTAACCGCATCTACACGAAGGAGGCAGTCGTCGTATGCGCAAGTCGCTATTTACATCCGAATCGGTAACCGAAGGTCATCCGGACAAGATCGCGGATCAGATCTCAGACGCTGTTCTTGACGCGATTCTTTCCAAGGACCCCACGGGCCGCGTGGCCTGCGAAACGCTGGTGACCACCGGCTTGGTCGTGGCTTCCGGCGAGATCACCACATCCTGCTACATCGAGATCCCCCAGATCGTGCGCGAAACCATCCACAAAATCGGCTACCACGAGCCGGAGCATGGATTCGCCTCCGGCACCTGCGGCGTGATGACGTCGATCCAGTCGCAATCGCCGGATATCGCGATGGGCGTGGACAAAGGCGGCGCGGGCGACCAGGGCATGATGTTCGGCTACGCGACGAATGAGACGCCCGAATACATGCCGCTGCCGCTCGTGCTCGCGCACAAGCTTGCGCTCAAGCTGTCGGAAATCCGCAAGTCCGGGCTGGTGGACTACCTGCGGCCCGACGGCAAGACCCAGGTGACCGTGGAATATCACGACGGCGAGTTCGGACGGATCGAGGCGCTGG
The DNA here is from genome assembly GCA_023247195.1 of Candidatus Omnitrophota bacterium. Taxonomy (GTDB): domain Bacteria; phylum Omnitrophota; class Gorgyraeia; order Aquiviventales; family Aquiviventaceae; genus JAHFGY01. The sequence continues at coordinate 5,023 of JAHFGY010000046.1, forward strand.
TCGTGAGCGCGCATCACCGGGCGGGCGTAACCTTGGCCCGGATCCGGGCCGACGTGAAGAAGCTCGTAATTGATCCCATCATTCCCAAGGCCTGGATGGATAAGAACACCAAAATCTTCGTCAATCCGACGGGTCGGTTTGAGGTGGGCGGCCCGAACGGCGACACCGGACTGACCGGCCGCAAGATCATCATGGACACGTACGGCGGCGTGATCGGCCACGGGGGCGGCGCTTTTTCAGGCAAGGACCCGACCAAGGTGGACCGCTCAGCGGCGTACATGGCGCGCTACATCGCGAAGAACATCGTGGCCGCTGAAGCCGCGGAGCGCTGCGAAATCCAATTGGCTTACGCGATCGGAGTGGCCGAGCCGGTTTCGGTGATGGTCAACACGCACGGCACAGGCAAGATCGCGGACGACAAGGTCGTTTCAATCATCCGCGAATTGTTCGACATGACGCCGGCCGGTATTATCCGCACGCTGAAGCTGCGCAGGCCAATCTACCTGCAAACGGCCGCATACGGCCACTTTGGCCGCGAAGCCAACGGCGGTTTCACATGGGAAGAAGTCGATCGTGTAACCGATATCAAGCGCGCAGCGAAGGTGAAATAATGCCATCCACTACCGCCCGCAACGGGCAAGCGAAAACCAGGGAGCAAGCCATGCCACCACGACCGACCCCCAAGGCCAAGTCCGGCTCTTCGTCGGATATCCGCGACCGCAGTCTGGCCCCGGCCGGGCTCGCCAAGATCGAGTGGGCGGAGCACCAGATGCCGGTGCTCCTGCAGATCCGGGAGCGCGTGGCCAAGACCAAGCCGCTCTCCGGCTTCCGCGTGGCGTGCTGCTTGCACGTGACGACCGAGACCGCGCACCTCATGATCACGCTCAAAGCCGCGGGCGCGGAAATCGCGCTCTGCGCGTCCAACCCGCTTTCCACGCAGGACGACGTCGCGGCCAGCCTGGTTGAGAACTTCGGCGTGCGCGTGTTCGCGATCCGCGGGGAAGACCGCGACACGTACTACAAGCATATCGATTCCGCGCTCTCGATTTCCGCGCATTGCACCATGGACGACGGCGCGGATTTGGTCTCGTCGGTCCACAAGGATCCGCAGCGCTACGGCAAGGACATTGTCGGCGGCACGGAAGAAACCACGACCGGCGTTATCCGGCTGCAGAGCTTGGCGGCGGCGGGCAAGCTGCGCCACCCGGTGATAGCGGTCAATGACGCCAAGACCAAGCACCTCTTTGACAACCGCTACGGCACAGGCCAGTCGACGATCGACGGCATTGTGCGCGCCACGAACCGGCTGCTGGCTGGCTCAGTCTTCGTCGTGGCCGGCTATGGCTGGTGCGGCAAGGGTTTGGCTCAGCGTGCGCGCGGCATGGGCGCCCGCGTGATCGTGACCGAGATCGATTCCGTGAAAGCGCTGGAAGCGGTGATGGATGGTTTTCAGGTGATGAGCATGAATGAAGCCGCCGCGCTCGGCGACTTCTTCGTGACCGTGACCGGCTGCTCGAGCGTGATCCGCGGCGAGCACTTCCAAAAGATGAAGGACAGCGCGGTTGTTTCCAACTCGGGTCACTTCGATGTAGAGATCGCCCTCGACGAGCTCAAGGCTTTAACGAAGGACACCAAAGAAACCCGCCCCGGGATTCAGCAGTTCAAGCTCAAGAACGGCCGCCGCATCAACATTCTCGGCGAGGGCCGGCTCGTGAACCTGGCCTGCGCCGAAGGCCACCCGCCGGGCGTGATGGACATGTCGTTCGCGAACCAGGCGCTGGGCTGCGAGTACCTCAAGAACAACGCGTCCAAGCTGGAGAAAAAGGTGTACCCGATTCCGGAAGAGATCGATCAGGAGATCGCGCGGCTGAAGCTCGCGGCGATCGGGACATCTATCGACAAGCTGACGCCCGCGCAGCAGAAGTACCTGTCGAGCTGGGAAGTTGGCACGTAAGTAAGCGGCGCGGATCCTTGGCGCTCGCTTGAGCGCTGAGTGTGAGCGATTAGCTCTGCGTCTCCAGCGAGCGGACGCACCAGGCGACGATGAGGATGTGGGGAAGCCACACGGAAACAATCGTCGGTAGAGGCCACGACCGCGCGACACCCTGCGAAAGCGCCACGACGACATAGTATGCGACCCCTAGCCCGAGGCTCGTGCCGAGCCCCTTGAGATTCCCGCGCAGCTGCGGCCGCGTTGAGCTCACAAACGCGATAAGGCAGATGATCACGTTCATCAGCGGCAGCGTCACCTTGGAAAAAAGGTCCACCTTGTAGCGCCGCAAGTTCGTCATTCCGCTTTGCCGAAGCCGGTGGATCATGTGGCGCAGTTGCGCGTAGCGCATGGTTTCCGGCCGGTCCAGCGGCTCGGCAAAGCCCGCCGGGTCGACCGGGTAGTCGATGAGCCGCTCCACGTACGGCATCGGATCCCCAACGAGCTTGCCGGTGGGGCCGATGTTGTACAGTACGCCGTTCAGCAGCAGCCAACCGTGCTTGGTCCAAATCGCGCGGCTGGCGTACCGGCTGGAGATCGGGTGGTTGGAAGCGTCGTGCTCAAGCACCGTTAGGTCCTGCAATTCTCCGCTCTTGAGGTCGAGCTGGCGCGCGTGGTAGAGCCGATTCACCTCGTCGATCAGCGCCACGTTTTCATAAATCTCATGTTCTTTTTGCCCGCGGAAGAGCTGCGCCTTCATCCGCTCGTACGTGGCCGCGGCGTGCGGTACGAGCGTTTCGTTCACGCTGAAGACCGCGACGCACAGGAGCAACCCCACGAAGAGGAACGGCATGCTCGCCCGCAACGGGCTCGTGCCGCTGGCGTTCATGGCTAAAAGCTCGTTGTAGCGCGAGAGCCGCATGGCCACGAACGATGCGCTGAACAAAAGCGCGAATGGCGTGGCGTGCACAAACACGAGCGGCAGGAATTGCTTGTAATACTCCAGGACCGCTTCCATCGGGATGTGGTAGCGGAGGATTTCATCGAGGCGGCCGAAAAGATCAATGATGCAGCTCATGAAAATAAAAACAGCCAGGCACCAAATCGTCACGGGGATGACTTGCCAAACAACGTGGCGGTCTAAAAGGCGCATGCCCTAGGCTCTCATCGCTGGACGGTTTCAGCGAGCAGAACGGAAGCAACGACCGCGCTAAAAAGGTTTGGAACCCACATGGATACGGCCGGAGTCATCCATCCCTTGAGCGCGACCGCGTTCATGCCGATGCCGGCGAGGTAATAGCCGATGAACAGCGCAAGGATCCAGACATACGTCATCAGCCGTTCATAGCGCTGCAGCCGCAGCCCGAAGTTCAGGCCAAAGAGCATGAAAATCAATGGGGCAAACGCGGACGCGATCTTGCGGTGAAGCTCCAAGCTCACGGGGAACGTTTCGATATCCTGGACCGCCAGCTTGCGGCGCTCCTGAATCAGCTCGCCGAACGTCATTTCCTTCAGCTTTTTTCCGAGCCGCTCCGGATCATCTTGATCGGAATGAAGGTTCATGACATAGGTCGAGAAAGCCACTTTGTAGAACGCCAGCGGGTTCTCCTGATTCCATTCATCCGCGCTTCCGCTATAGAGCTTGAGCTGCACGCCGCGCTTGCCGGGGATGCGCTCGAACTCGCCTCGGCTGGCGATGATCGTGCGGGTAGGGCCGTTGGCTTGCGGCTCGTAGATGCGGATATCATGAAGCGTTGTGCCTTGGACCTGATAAACGAAGATGATGTACGGAGGAAAATCTTTCATGAACGTGCCGGCTTCCAAATAAGCGGCGGGCTGCTTGATGCCGATGGCTTTCAATTGCCGGCGGTATGCCAAGTGCGAAGCCGGGATCACGCGGTCATTCAGGACAACCAGGATCATGCTCAAGACAAGGCCCAGCATGACCATCGGCGGGATCAGGCGCGCCGGAGAAACGCCGGAAGCGCGCATGGCGATCAATTCAAAGTCGGTGTTGAGGCGGCTGAAGGCCAAAACCATGGCAACGAGGCAAGCCATGGGCAGCGTGAAGCTGAACAAGCTGGGCACCAGGTAAATAAGCAGCCGCAGGAGATCGATAATGCTCACGCCTTTGGCAACGACCAGCTCGCCGAATTTCAGGATATTGCCGAGAAGGAGCACGGCTGTGAGCCCGCCCAGCGTCACAAGAAAAGGGGAAATATGCTCGGCCACGACGTAGTTGCGCAGGATTTTCATCGGCCGGCTCCCGCGGGCGTGCGGGCTGCGCTGAGCACGAACACGCGCGAAGCGCCCGCTTCCTTGAGAAGCCGCGCGCAAGCATTAGCGGTCGAGCCGGTTGTCAGCACATCATCGATGAGAAGTATCCGAAGCCTGCGGGCATGGCCTGCGCCGAACCGGTGGCTGGCAGCGGCGTTGCGTTGGCGCAGCGAGCGGCTGAGCCGCGTTTGCGAAACCGCGAACCAGCGCTGCCGCAGCAAACGGGTCTTCAGCGGTTTGCGCCAGCGCTTGGATAAATCGCGCGCGAGAAAAGCCGGAGCGCTCATGCCGCGCCACCGGGCCTTTGGCCAGGAGGTCGGCACCGGAACAATGGCGTCCACTTGGTCAATCGGCAGCTCGTTTTCAGCTTGCTCAGCCATGGTTTGCGAAAGCCAGCGTCCGATGCGCCGCTGCTGGCGGTACTTGAAATCATGAACGGCCTGAATCATGGGGCCGGCGTATTGCCAAGGCGCCCGCGCGGTTTCAAAAGCGGCCGGATGGCCTTGAACATCAAAACACACCGGGGCGCCCTGTGCCGGTTGAAACGAATCCAGGCAGACCGGGCAAAACGGGGGATGCCATGCCTCCAGTCTGTCTTGGCAAAGGAGGCATGCGGGCGGGTACAGAAGATCCAGAAGGGTTGAAGCTCCCATGGATAACAACCCAAGCTAGCATGCCCCGGATGGCGTGTCAACAAACAGAAGGTTCGAGCGGGGTACTTGACGCAACCGCTTGCGGCCGTTAAGCTCCTGACATCAGCCTATGGCACTACGTCGGGTTAGTTTTCTGCTGCTGGTTGCGGTGGCTGCCTGCAAGATGCCTGCAAAATCGATCACGATGAATCGTTTGGCGCAAGAGAAAAGCCCTTATTTGCTTCAGCATGCCCATAATCCCGTGGATTGGTATCCGTGGGGAGAAGAAGCCTTTGCCCGCGCCAAAGCCGAAGACAAGCCGATCTTCCTTTCCATCGGGTATTCCACCTGCCACTGGTGCCACGTGATGGAACGGGAATCATTTGAGAATCCCGAGATCGCCGAGATGCTGAATCGGTCGTTTATCAGCATCAAGGTTGACCGCGAAGAGCACCCGGATGTCGACCAAGTGTACATGCGCGCGGTGACGGTCATGACAGGCCAGGGTGGATGGCCGCTCACGGCGATCCTCACGCCGGAATTGAAGCCCTTTTACGGAGCCACGTACCTTCCGCCGGAGCGCCGCTGGAACATGCCGGGCATGAAAGAATTATTGCCGGCGATCGCCAAGGCTTGGACCGAGCAGCGCCCGGCTTTGGCGGAATCCGCTGACCGGGTGATCGAATCGTTGGTGGAGCGCGAGGGCGCGCCGGCCGCTGCGACCGGTTTGTCTGAAGCGGTGCTGGACGCGGCTTTCGCGCAAGCGGAAATGGCGTTTGATCCAGAGAACGGCGGGTTCGGCGACGCGCCGAAATTTCCGCGGCCGCATGAGCTTTCGTTTCTCCTGCATTACTACAAGCGCACGGGCAACGCCAAAGCCTTGGAGATGGTCGAGACAACGCTGGACGCAATCCGGCGCGGCGGCATCCACGACCACCTGGGCGGCGGCATCCACCGGTATTCGACCGACCGCCACTGGCTCGTGCCGCATTTTGAAAAGATGCTTTATGACCAGGCTTTGATGGCGCGCGCCGCGATCGAGGCTTTTCAAATCACGCGCAAAGACGTTTATGCCGATTTCGCGCGAGATATTTTGGATTACGTGCTTCGCGATCTGCGTTCGCCCGAGGGCGCGTTTTATGCGGCTGAGGACGCGGACAGCGAAGGGGAAGAAGGCCGATTTTATGTGTGGACCCCGGCGCAGATCCGAGAAATAGTCGGCGAGGAAACGGCTCAGCGCTTCATGCGAGCGTACGGCGTGACCGAGTCCGGCAATTTCGAGGGCGGGAGCAGCGTGCTGCATGAGCCGGCCGCTTCCGAAGAGAATCTCTCCGAAGCGCGCGCTCATCTCTTTGCCGCGCGCAACCGCCGCGTCCGGCCGCACCGGGACGACAAGGTGCTTTCCTCCTGGAACGGGCTCATGATCGGCGCGTTTGCGGAAGCCGCCGCGGCGCTCGATGACCCGGCTTATTTGGCGGCCGCGGAAGCCGCCGCGCAGTTCTTGCTCACGCGCCTTCAATCTCAAGGCAAGCTCCTCCGCCGCTACCGGGACCACGATGCGCGTTACGCCGGCACGCTCGAAGATTATTCGTTTGTCGCCGACGGGCTGCTGCGGCTTTACCATGCCAGCGGCAAGGCGTCCTACTTGACCGAGGCCGACAGGTTGAGCCGGCGGATGATCGACGAGTTCTGGGATGAAGCCGACGGAGGCTTCTGGATGCGCTCCAAGCAAGACAAGCCGCTGATCAGCGCGTCCAAGGACCGCTACGACGGCGCAACCCCGTCGGGCAATTCCGTGGCGGCCGGCGTGCTGATCCGCTTGGCCCGCTTTGAATCGGACGATCGCCTCGAGAGCGTTGCGCGGAGAACCGCGGAGTCGGCCCAGCCGCTTGCGCAACAAGCGCCTTTTGGCTATCCTCAGCTTCTGATAGCCGCGGATACGATCTTAGGACCCATGCGGGAGATTGTTCTGGCGGGCGATTCTCAGCAAACAGCTTTCCTTGCCATGGAGAGCGCGGTTCGTTCCCGTTTCCTTCCGAGAACGATTTGCGTATTTCGCCCGTCCGGCGGCCGCGACGCGGCGGATCTGGATCGGCTGGCGCCCTGGACAAAGGGCTATGCGCCTGTCGATGACCGCCCCACGGCGTATGTGTGCGAGGGGTTTGTCTGCCGATTGCCTATCACGGATGCCGGCCGGTTAGACGTGCTGCTGGAAGCGCCCTGGCCGGCCGTGCAAGAGGAACATGACGGATCACGAACGGCGCCTTAGAGCGCTTCATCTCTTTTTAGGCTGCAGCCGCTTGGTCGACAGCGCGCTGCCCGGGCTTTTGCCCACACTGGCAGCACCTACTCGCACCGAGGCCATGGCCTATGAACGCACGCTGCGGCGGGAATGCGGCATGCTGTTCCGTCACTGGGCCGCGCGCGCTGTTTGGGAAAATGTGCTGGATGACGCCGACGCTACGCAAGTGAATTTGGAGCTCTTGCGCCTGTGCACGGCGGGCTTCAAGCTGCCGAAAGACGGCAGCGGACTTCGGTATTCCGAGCTCGGAACGGCGGAAGAAGAAGGCCGGGAGTTTTGGCACCGGTTGACTCACGGCATCGGCGTGGAAGGAGCGGGGTTGCTGGGAACGGTTGAACGGTCGCTTCCTGGCTGGCGCCGCGACGTCGCAGCGGCGGTGGAGCGCGCGTTGGCGCAGTCGCTGACCGTGCTGGAAGCCGAGGCAAAGGCTTGGACCCAGCAGATACCGCCCGCGCAAAATCTGATCTCCGAAGGCACATGACTTATGAGACAATACCGCTTTGACGGCAATTGAACCAATGAATGAACAAAGGAGGGAAGAATGCCAGAAGTAGCGAAGGCATCGGGACGAAAGCAGGCTCGCAACCAGGCTCCGTCGGCGCCTGCTTCCGCGGCAGCCGCATCTTCCGCGCCTGCAGGGAAACAGCCATCCGGCTGGACCCCGAGCGAGCAGGAAGTGGCTGTAGTCGCCTATGAGCTCTATGAGCGCCGCGGTCGGGTGCAAGGTCATGACCGCGAAGACTGGTTGCAAGCCGAGCGCATCGTGCGCGCTCGCGCCGCGCAAAAAGCCTCGTGAACCCTCCGGAAGCGGCTGAAGGGCCGCTCTTCGCGGATCTGGGGCTTCACCCGGATCTGTTACGAGGCATCCATGATTTAGGCTTTATTCGGCCGACTCCTATTCAGGCCCAAGCCATACCCGCGGTTTTATCCGGCCGCGATGTGATCGGCTGCGCCCAGACCGGCACGGGCAAGACAGCCGCTTTTGTTCTGCCCATCCTGCATCGCCTGATGCAGAAGCCCGGAAATGGCCATGTGCGCGCGCTTGTTTTAGCGCCGACGCGCGAGCTGGCATTGCAATCCATGGAGCACCTGCGCGATCTTTCAAAGCACGTCTCGCTCAAGGGCCTGGCTGTTTTCGGCGGCGTGCCCATGGATCCTCAGATCCGCGCGCTCGCGCGGGGCATCGATATTATTTCCGCGACTCCCGGGCGCCTTTTGGACCACATTTATTCCGGCCGCATCGACTTCGTGGATCTGGAAACGTTTGTGCTCGATGAAGTGGACCGGATGCTCGACATGGGATTCTTGCCCGATATTCAGCGGATCCTGAGCATGCTTCCGCCCAAACGGCAGAACCTCGTGTTTTCGGCGACGCTGCCGGAAGAGATCGAAGCGCTCACGACGAAATTTTTGCACGATCCCATCAAGATCCAGGTCGGGCAGCGCTCGGCTGCCGCGATCGGCGTGCGGCAGGTGCTGTTTCCCGTTGCCCGCAGCCGCAAGACGGAGCTGCTGGTCACGCTGCTGAAGCGCGCCGAGATGGACACCGTGCTTGTGTTCACCCGCACCAAGATAGCGGCCGACAAACTGGGCCACACGCTGCACGCCAAAGGGTTCAAATCAGCCGTTATCCACGGCGACCGCAGCCAAGGCCAGCGATTGCATGCGCTCGAGCAGTTCCGCAACGGCCGCATCCAAGTGCTTGTCGCGACCGACATCGCCGCGCGGGGCATTGATATCAGCGACATCAGCCACGTGGTCAACTACGACGTGCCGAACACGCCCGAAGATTACGTTCACCGGATCGGCCGCACGGCGCGCGCGGCAGCGACCGGCGACGCGATCACGCTCGTCGACAGCGAAGAGGAAGGCGTCGTGTCCGAGATCGAAAGGTCTTAGGGCGTACGCTTGAAAGACAGCTGTTGCCGG
>JAHFGY010000164.1 GCA_023247195.1 Candidatus Omnitrophota bacterium
CTCTGCCTGGCCGCGGAAGTCGACGGCCGCGTTGTCGCTTACAATTGGTTCTCCCTCAAACCCTACCGCGGAAAATCCACGGGCATCCTGTACCCGCTCGGCCCGGGCGAAGCTTTTCTTGTGTACTCCTTCACCGTGCGCGCTTGGCGCGGCAAAGGGATCGACACGATTCTGAAAGTCGCGGCCGCGAGCAAGCTTCGCGGTTTGGGATTTACTGCCGTTCGCACGGTGATCGACGACACGAATCGCCCGTCGCTGCGCACCCTTTATCGCATGGGTGGATCGGCGTGCCGGCGATACCGCTACTTCCGCCTGCTCGGTTTGAGCTGGGCATCGGTCGAACCGGTCCCGCCCGTTGCCGCCGAATCGGAAAGGAAGGCTGTGTATGCCGCATCCTGAGCTTTCCGTGGTGCTGGAAAAAGAGCGCGAGCTGATGAACTTCTACGCGCCGCTTTACCGCAAGCTTCCGCTTTTCAACTCGCTCAATTATCAAGAGGGGCGCAAGACGTTTGTGCGATGGGTCCTGGGCAAGCTCGCGGCCGACGGCCGCGACCCGAGACAACTCAAGATTCTGGAAGTCGGTGTTTCCAGCGGCGACGTGCTCGAGCTTCTCGCGCACGCCGGCTGTGCGAACCTCACGGGCCTGGACATCGCGGAAAACATGGTGGATGAAACCCGCCGGCGCGTGCCGCAAGCGCGCGTGATCCAAGGCTCGATCGAGCGCCATGATTTTAAAGGCGAGCAATTCGACGCCGTGATCGCGACGTTCACATTGCACCATATGCACCAGGCGCAGCCGTTCTTCGACTTAGTGAACCGCGTGCTCGCGCCGGGCGGCCGGTTTTTCATCGGCGAGTACAACGCGGACGGGTGGGCGAACAACCCTTTTTCCCGGCCGATCGTCGAGGCGCTCGCCGCGCCGGGCCGCCGGCTGTTCAAAATCAAGAACCGCAAGGTACTGGCCGCACAAGGAAAGCTGCCGCTGTTATTCAACCCGGCGCACCGGCTGCTTCGCTGGCAGGAAATCCGCAGCGCCATCCCGAACCCGGACGCGTATGGGATTGAACGCGAAACCTTAGGCTTGTTCACCTTGGCCTACAATTTCGCGCTCGTGCCGTCATCGCGCGTCGACCATGCTTTTTACCGCGTCCTTTGTTGGATCGACGGCATCGTCAAACCGTTCCGCGCAGGGGGATACCAATGCATCACCGGCCTTCGCAAACGCTGAACTACGCCAAGCTGTGGCTGGGCGCGGCCGCGATCACCGGCTTGCTGGCCGCGGGGCTTGTCGGCCTCGGAAAATTCCAGACAGGCAGCGTGGTCGCGCTGCGCAATATCCTGGGCTACGGCCACTTCACCCTTGCGTACATTTTTGCCGGGCGGCTGGTGCGCCGGCAGATCGGCAGCGACGGGGCGATGGCCGCGTACGTCGCGGGTTTTCTTGGCATTGTCGCGTTGTACGCCGCGGCGCAGCGCTGGTGGGTCAGTCCGGGTATCAACGACCTGTTCATCATGGTGCTGTTCATGGTCCACCATGCTTCCAATGAAATGCTCTTCCGCATGCAAAGCGGCAACGGCTACAAGTCCTTTGACTGGACGCCGCGCCGCATTGCATGGGTCGCGCTGGCTGTCGGGCTTGTGGTCGTGGATCGGATCATCACCGTGAGCCATCCGTGGCACGCGGTTGCGGGCATTGTGGGCGGAATATGGCTGGCGGCTTGGCTCGTATACGGCGCGCTCTGGGTACTGAGCGATGAGGTTTCGGCTCCGTCGGCAGCGGGGTGGATAGCAATTGGGACTGTGGTGGGCTGGGGGCTGCGCAGCCCGTGGTCCGAGCCCTTGATCGCGACGCGCGACCGTTTTGCGTGGATCGTCATCTTCCACTACATGACTTGGTACGTGTTCTATACGCGCAAGCTCTTGGCGCGCACCGGCGAGTGGGGCAGAGCGTTGCCCGCGGTAGCCTCGGGCGGCTCCGCGCTCTGGAAACACCTCACTTCCACGCCCGCCGGTTTTCTGGCAATGGTCTTGGCGGGCAATGCTGCGATCTTCGCGATCTGCTTTGCCGCGGACCCGGCCGCATATTGGGTCACGACAACCACGAGATTGGATTTCTTCCAGGTGAACACGTTTGCCCACGTTCTGTTCGGGGCATGGGTGCCCTCACTGGGTAAACAGGCAGCGAGCGCAGCAAGCCAGGAACGGCCTTCTGCCGAGCCCACGGCTCAATTCGCCTGAGCTTTATTCAGTCCGCTTTACCATAAGCCCAGCGTCGCGGTATAATCCCCGTCATGAAAACCTCCATTCGATCTATCACCGGGCGAGAAATCTTGGATTCCCGTGGGTTTCCCACGGTTGAAGCGGACGTCATCCTTTCCGATGGATCGTTAGGCCGCGCAGCTGTGCCGTCGGGCGCATCCACGGGCACGCACGAAGCGCTTGAGCTGCGCGACGGCGACAAAGGCCGCTACCAAGGCAAAGGCGTTCTCAAAGCGGTCGCGAACATCGCGGGCCCTATCGCCCGCGCGTTGCGCGGCAAAGACGCGGCCAAGCAAGCGCAGATCGACGCGAAGATGCTCGATCTGGACGGCACGCCGAACAAAGCTCACTTTGGCGCGAACGCCATCCTAGCGGTATCGCTTGCCGCGGCAAGAGCTGTTGCCGCGAGCCGCAAGCAGCCGCTGTTCAAATCGCTGGGCGGCACGAAGGCGACTGTTCTTCCGATTCCCCTCATGAACATCATCAACGGCGGCGCGCACGCCGACAACACCCTCGACATCCAAGAGTTCATGATCATGCCCATCGGGTTCCGCAGCTTCCGCGAGGCGCTTCGCTGCGGCGCGGAAGTGTTCGCGACGCTGAAGAAAATCCTCAAGGGCAACAAGCAGACCACCGCCGTCGGCGACGAGGGCGGGTTCGCGCCGAACCTAGGGAGCAACGAAGAAGCGATCAAGGTCGTGCTGCAGGCGGTCGAGCAGGCGGGCTACATGCCCGGCAAGCACGTGATGCTTGCGCTGGACTGCGCCGCGAGCGAGTGGGGCAAGAACGGCTCCTACACCCTGCACAAGAGCGAGCCGAACGAAGAGCGCTACTCGTCGCACCTGATCGACCAGTACGCGCGCTGGGCTTCGCAGTACCCGCTGGTTTCTATTGAGGACGGGCTCGGCGAAGATGACTGGGTCGGCTGGGCCAAGCTCAACGAGCAGCTCGGCGGCCGCATGCAGCTCGTTGGCGACGATCTCTTTGTCACGAACGTCGAGCGGCTCCAGCGCGGCATTGAAGAAAAGGCCGCTAATGCGATTCTATTGAAGGTTAACCAGATCGGCTCGCTCACCGAAACGCTCGCCGCCGTGGACATGGCCGTGAAGGCTGGATTCGGCACGGTCATGTCGCACCGCTCGGGCGAAACAGAAGACACCACCATCGCGCATCTCGCGGTCGCCACGAACTGCGGACAAATCAAGACAGGATCGCTTTCACGCAGCGAGCGCATCGCGAAGTATAATGAGCTGTTGCGCATCGAAGAGATCCTCGGCAAGCGCGCGGTGTACGCCGGCAGCCAGTGGCCGCTGTTCAACCGCAAGCCCGCTGCCAAGAAAGCCGCAGCGCGACGCTGATCTCAGTACTCATTTGATATGCAAAAACTAGGACGCTTGCTTCAACGCTTGGCAGCCCCTTTCAGGCACGCGCCGATCGTCGCTGCGCTGCTGCTGGTCGGGCTCGCCTTTGGCCGCGACGCCGTGGCGTGGGTCAGCCTCACGCAGCAGCGGCAGGCGCTCGACCGCCAGCTGGAGCAGATCGCCTCTGAGCGGGCGCACCTGGCCAAGCTCGAAGACAAGTTTAAGAACAACCCGGTGTACGTTGAGGACCTGATCCGGTCTACATTTAAGGTCGCCGCCCCGGGCGAGATCGTGATCCCGCTTTCTTCTTCCAAAGACCTTTCGCCTCGCTATCCCTGGGAAGATCGGTAAGGCGCTTTCCTGTCGCTGGCGGCCCTTGGGTGGGGCCGTCGACGTTGACAGGGCTGCCCGCCGACGCCTATAATACCCGGACAACTAAATTTTACTGCGGGGTGGAGCAGTCAGGTAGCTCGTCGGGCTCAATAGGGCCGCTCAGCCGGTAACGACTGAGGCAACTCCCGTCAAATTCGGTGAAGCCTTTACTGGTAATACCGAGCC
>JAHFGY010000165.1 GCA_023247195.1 Candidatus Omnitrophota bacterium
AATGCGGCGCCCTTCGGCAACGGACTCGGCGATTTTCGCGCGCGCTTCCTCGTCGATCTTAGCCAGCCGCCGCGTGATCTCCTGGTGAAGGCGCTCGAACTCCGCTTTTTGCTCGGCGGCGCGCTTCATGTCGTCGGCGATGCGGCGCTTGCGCTCGTCGAGGATCGCCAAAAGCGGCTTCCAAGCAAACAGCTTCAGCACAACCACCAAGAGAAAGAAGCTGGCCGTCTGGGAGAGGATCTCCTGTAGGCTCAGCTGCAAAAGCGGAGGCATATCAGACGATCTTGCCCTGCAGGACGAATGCGATCACGAGCACGTAGATCGTGAGCGCTTCGATCAGCGCGCAGCCGATGATCATGGCTGTCTGGATCTGTCCGCCCGCTTCGGGCTGCCGCGCCATGGCTTCCATAGCCGCCTTGACCGCCTGGCTTAAACCGAATGCTGATGCCGATGCCGCCAACCCAAGCGCCAAAGGCACTGTGATCGCGAGCCATGATGCTGTTGAAGTACCGCCCATCCTGTTCCTCCTAGCCGTTAATGGTGTTCGCCATGTGAAGCATGGTCCTCATGCGGCAACATCAGCGAGATGTAGACCGACGTGAGCAGGCTGAACACCAGCGCCTGCACCGTGCTGAAAATCAGCACCAGCGGGACCACGAAAAACTGAATCGGAATCGGAAAGTGCAGCGCAACGCCGGCAGCGATGCCCAGGCCGACGAGCACCGCAAGCAGCACGTCTTCCGCGAATACGTTGAAACCAAGACGCAAGCTCAGGCTGATGGGTTTCACGAATTCACCGACAAGTTCGAGCGTAAAAAGAACGACCATGACGAAGAGCTTGATGGGAAGAAGCATCAGCTTCAGCGGCAGCGGCGCGGCTTTGACGTCGTCGAAGTTGGGGGAGCCGGCGAGGTGGTGCAGGTACGCGCCGAGGCCGAGCGAGCGAACGCGGAAGTACTGCACATAGCAAAACACCGCCAGGGCAAGGCCGATGGTGGTGTTCAGAACCGAAGTCGCTGATTTGAATCCGGGGATCAAACCGGAAAGATTCATCATCCAGATATAGATGAACAAGGAGCCGATAAAGGGGGTATGCTCGCGGCCGGCGGGGCCGATGACCTGCCGCACGAAATTGTCGATCCCCTCGACGAGGAGCTCAAGGAAATTTTGTCCGCCGGATGGGATCAGCGCGGGCTTGCGGCCGAAACGCCACGCGACGAGCGCGATGCCGATCGCGACGGTGCCGGAGAAAACAAGATTCTCCCACCGGTGAAGGAATCGCACGGCCGGGACTTCGTGCTTCCACGCGCTCAGGATGGTGATGGCGTTCGAGAGTTCAGGGATGCCGCCGCCGTGCTCGTCATGCGCGGTTTCGTGGGCGGAGCGGGTTTCTTCAACCGCTTCAGCGTTGAGAATGTGGACTTTGACGTGCGGCTGCTCGTAAGCGGCCTCGGTCTCGTGCGTCGTCTCGGCCATCACCGCACCGGAGCCATGGCGCGGGTGCGAAGCATTACCCAGCCGCAAACCGCGATCAGCGCTGCCGTGAACCCGATACTAAAGCCAAGCAGCGAAAGCCGGCCCGACATCAAGACAGCGGCCGCAACACCGTAAAGCGCGAGGAATTTGAACGCGGCCCAAGCCAGCGCGCGGCGCCAGGATGGCCGCGGCCCGGTCCAGCAGCTTAAAAGACGCACAAGGCACCAGCTATTCGCCAGGCTCCACACCGCGCCGAAAACAATGCCGAATACCAGAGACAAATTCATGGCTGCTTAACGCTTGGGTTCTTTCTCTTCTGCTTGCCGTTGAAGAACGCTGGCCTCACGGATCAGGTCTGCCGTGACGCGGCCGCTTGCGGCTAAGCCGATGATGACGCAGATGGCCATGCCCCAGGGATCGTGCGACCACTTTTTATCCAGGAGCGAGCCGATATAGTAGCCGCCGATCGGACCGACCAGTAGCACAAAGGGAATCGAGGTCAGCAGACCGGCCTGCTGAAGCCATAGGCGTGTTTTGCCCATGGGAGACGCCGATTATAACACAGCGGTCAGAATCGGCTAAAGAAGATTTATCTGCGTGGCCTGAGGCAGCCAGGCCAAGATCAAGGCGGGGAAAATACCGAAGCCGATCGTGGCAACCGCGCAGATGCCAGCGGCTATCTTTAGCGGGAGCGTGCCGCGCGGCGTAATGGGCGCGTCTTCCGTGGCTAAGTACATCTGCCGGATCAACTTAACGTAATAATACAAGGCGATCGCGCTGTTCACCGCCCCGGCCACGGCAAGCACGACGTGGTTCGTCTGGATCGCGGCGCCGAACAGGTAAAACTTGCCGATAAAACCGAAAAGAGGAGGAATTCCGGCCAATGAAAGAAGGAACACCGCCAAAAGAAACGCGAGAACGGGCGAACGGCGGCCTAAGCCGTTGAACGCGTCCAGCGATTCCCGGCCGGTTTCCTGGACAACCCATGCCAGGCAAGCGAACGCGCCCAGGTTCATGAACAAGTACGCGATCAAATAAAGAATCATTCCCTGCAACCCGGCCGGACTTTGGACCACCAACCCGATCAGCAGGTAGCCGACTTGGCCGATTGTCGAGTAAGCGAACAGCCGCTTCACGTTGGTTTGGACAAGCGCCACGAGGTTGCCGAACGTCATGGTTAGCACGGTTAAGCCGATCAGCACCGGGCCAAGGGTGGGCCAAGCCGGCGCCAGCGCCGCGACCATGCGCACTAAGAGCGCTAGGGCCGCGGCTTTTGGACCGACCGAGAGCAGCGCGGTGACCGGAACCGGAGCGCCTTCGTAAACGTCGGGCGTCCACATATGGAACGGCACGAGCGAAATCTTAAAAGCAACGCCTACGAGAATCAGCAGAATCGACAGCATCACGATGCTGGGCGGCTGCGCGGGCCAGCCGCTCGCGGCTTGCAGCAAGCCGAGGAACCCGAGCTCGCCGGTGAGACCAAAGAGCAGCGACATCCCGAAAAGCATCACGCCGGAGGAAAGCGCGCCGAAAAAGAGGTACTTCAATGCCGCTTCCCTGCCGCGCGCGTCGTCGGCAAAACCGACCAGCAGGTACGAGCTGAGGCTCACCAGCTCAACCGCGACGTAGGCCATGAGCAAGTTGTTCGCTTGCGCCATGAGCATGAGCCCGAGCCCCACCATCAGCACCAAGCCCGCGTACTCGCCGCGTTCCGGCTCAGTGCCGTCGCGCGAGCCCACAACCATAAGCAGCACGATCGCGGTGGTCACCAACGCCAGCCACCGAAAAGCCGAAGCGAACGGATCGATCACGATCATATCGAAAAATAAAGCGGCAGATGAAGGACCCGGCGCGGCGGCCAAAAGAAACGCGGTCGCGAACACGGTCAGCCAAGCCGTGGCAATCGCGGCTCGCGACGGCCGGCCCCAAGCGCCGAGCAGCAGCGACAACAGCGAACCGGCGGCAAGGGCCAGCTCCGGCCGCCAAAATAACAAGCTGTCCGAAAGGATAGAACTCATGGGAGCAACCAAGCGATCCGTTCGATCACGCGCCCAGCACCTGAGTGAGGAAGCGCTGAACCGAGGCGTCCTGAAGGCCGATAAGGAAAAGCGGGTACACGCCAATGACCAGCGTCAGAACAAGCAGCGGCACGAGGGTGAGCATTTCAAGCCCGTCCACGTCCGGGAGCGCTTTCCACTTTTCGTTCAGCGGCCCCAGCAGAACCTTCTGCGTTGCCGTGAGCGTGTAAGCCGCGGTCATGACAATGCCGATCGTCGCAAAAATCACCGTTTTCTGAAGCGATCCATACGCGCCCAGGAGAGACAAGAACTCGCCCACGAAACCGCTCAGGCCGGGCAAGCCCAGCGACGCCATGCTGAAGAAAATGAACAGCGCGGAGAACTTCGGCACCCGCACGCCGAGCCCGCCGAAAGCGTCGAGCGAGCGCGTGTGCGTGCGCTCATACAGCACGCCCACCAAAAGGAACATGCCGCCGGTCACGATCCCGTGGCTGAACATCTGGAAGAGCGCGCCGTGCACCCCCTCCGGCGTGAGGCTGGCAAGCCCGATCGCCACGAATCCCATGTGCGATACCGACGAGTATGCGACCAGCTTCTTGAGGTCTGTCTGCGCCAGGGCCACGAACGCGCCGTACACAACGCC
>JAHFGY010000047.1 GCA_023247195.1 Candidatus Omnitrophota bacterium
CAAGTCGCTGGGCAACTACATCACGCTGGAACGCGCGATCGCCGACGGCGGCTCGGTCGACGCCGTGAAGCTTTTTTTTCTCAAAACGCACTATCGTTCGCCCATAGATTATTCGCCCACAAAAATGGCTGAGGCCAAAAGGAATATCAGTGAATTCTCTCGCTTTGCTCAGCATAGCAGCCAGGCGGCAATGCAGGAAGATGGCCCGAAAGTTCCCAGCAGCGAAGAATTGAGAGCGCAGAAAGAGGCTTTCTATGTCGCGCTCGAAACAGATCTCAACACGGTGGATGCCCTGGCCGTTTTCTTTGGATGGGTAAATAAAGCTCAGCAGTTATCGGATTTCGGTCTTGGGGAACAAATGCAGCCCATTAAGAGTTGCTTAGTAGAATGCGCTCAGGTTCTTGGGCTAACGTGCCTGGATGACCCGGAATTTCCTAACGCCACCGTTCAGGCATTGATCGACGAGCGCGAAGTCGCGCGCCACAATAAGGATTTTAAGCGTGCAGATGAGATTCGCAGAGAATTACTCGGTGGCGGGATCATCTTGACGGACACAGCGAGTGGGCCGAAATGGGAACGCATCTGAAGCGCGGATTTTTCATCAGCTTTGAGGGGCCGGAGGGTTCGGGCAAGTCGAGCCAGTGCAAGCGCCTGGCAGCATCGCTGCGCAAGGCAGGGCATTCCGTGGTCGCGGTGCGGGATCCGGGATCAACGGAATTAGGGCGCGCGCTGCGGCGCGTGCTGCTGCATAGCCGCCAGCGCCTGAGCCCCATGGCCGAAGCGCTGCTTTTTTTCGCGGGCCGCGTTCAGCTTATGAACGAGCAGATCCTGCCCGCGCTGCGCAAAGGCAAAGTAGTAATCACGGATCGCTTTCACGATTCAACTATTGCCTACCAGGGATTCGGCGGTGGCTTGGACGTTCGCTGGCTCGATGCCACAGGCCGAGCCGCGGTCGACAACCGGCTGCCGGACCTCACGCTCCTGCTGGATCTTTCCGTGGAAGCCGGTTTCGCGCGCTTGAAGCGCACCAAAGACCGGATGGAACGCAAAGCGTTGTCGCTGCACCGCCGCGTGCGCAACGGATACTTGGAACTCGCGCGTCGTAACGCAAAGCGCATCGTGCGGCTCTCGGCCATGGGCGATGAGCGGGCAATCGCGGCCGAGGTGTTGGCCGCGGTCGAGCGGCAGCTGCGCAAACCGCGGGGAAAAGGCTGATCATGGCGTGGGACGCGATTCAAGGACAAGCGCTGGCCAAGCGGATCTTTCATTCCCATCTCAATTCCGGCCAGATCGCACAAGCCTATCTTTTAGCCGGACGGGAAGGCATCGGCAAACGCGCGCTCGCGATGGAGATGGCCAAAACGCTGGTCTGCCACAAAGCAAAAGACGAATCGTGCGGCGCTTGCCAGGCATGCGGGCAAGTCGACCGGCTCACGCACCCGGACGTGCACGTGGTCGCGTCGGTCGAGGGCAACGAAGCGATCAAGATCCAGGATATCCGCACGATCATTGAGCGCGTGTCGCTGCGGCCGTTCAGCGGCCGCGTGCAAGCGGCGGTGATCCTGGGCGCGGAAAAACTGACCGAGGAAGCCGCGAACAGCTTGCTCAAATCGCTCGAGGAGCCGAACAGCTACACGCGTTTTTTGCTGACCACCGGCCACTTGGGCCAATGTTTGCCCACGATCGTTTCGCGCTGCCAGGTGATCCGGTGCACAGCGCCCGACGGCGACGAGAGGCAGGAAATGTCGGAGCTTCACCGCGGCCAGCTGGAGCGATCGGCATTGGAATGGGTTTCCACGTCGTTGCCCGAGAAGCGGCAAGACGTGATCCAATTGGTAGACGCCATGGTCCAACGCATCCGCGAAGATGCGGTAGCCCGCGATCCGGATTCGGTCGACCGCTGGGTGGACACCGCGTTTGAATTAATCGCGCTGCGCGACTCCGTGGAGCATTTCGTGAATCCCAAGCTCGTCGCGCACTTGGCGCGCGAAAAATGGCTTTCTCTCGCATCCCAATGAACACCGCCAAATGAACGCTGCAAAGCGCAAGACAACCTACCTCACCACGCCGCTTTATTACGTGAACGCGTCGCCTCACATCGGGCACGCGTACGCGAACCTGGCCGCTGACACGTACGCGCGGTTCCACCGGCTGCTGGGCGAGGACGTGTTCTTTTTGACCGGCACCGACGAGCACGGACAGAAAATCGAGCGCTCGGCCGCGGCCGCGGGCATGAGCCCGCAGGCGTTCGCGGACAGCGTCGTGGCCCGGTTCCAATCGCTGTGGAAATTGCTGAACATCTCGCACGACGATTACATCCGCACCACGCAGCCGCGCCACGTGGAGCGGGTGCAAGAGATTCTGCGGCGGCTGCACAAGGCCGGCCGGCTGATCCAAGCGGCGTACAAAGGCTGGTACTGCACGCCGGACGAGACGTTCTGGACCGAAGGCGAGATTGGTGGTCCCACAGGCGATCCCACTGCGGTTGATCCTCAGTCCGGCAAGCCGCTGTGCCCGACCTGCGGCCGGCCCTTGGAGCCGGTCGAAGAAGTCGGCTGGCATTTGAAATTGCGCGACCACCAGGAATGGCTCAAACAATACCTAAAGGATAACCAGCGGTTCATTCGCCCGCAGACGCGCTACAACGAGATCGCGAGTTTGCTGGAACAGCCGCTTCCGGAAACGTGGTGCATCGCCCGGCCGCGGCACCGCGTGGGGTGGGGAATCGAAGTGCCGTTTGATCCGGGTTGCGTTGTTTATGTCTGGTTCGACGCGCTGCTCAACTACATCACCGTGCCGTGGGAAATCCGCGAGAAAGAAAAGCGCACCCTGTGGCCGGCTTCGCTCCACCTGATCGGCAAAGACATCTTGCGGCACCACACCGTGTACTGGCCGGTTGTCCTGCGCGAGCTGGCCGGGCTGGTTCCAGAGCTGGGCTATGACCGCGACGTGCCGCTGCCGGACATGGTTTATGCCCACGGGCTCTGGAAGGTCGGCGAGCAAAAGATGTCCAAGTCGCTGGGCAATGTCGTGGATCCGGTCACGCTGATCACCGAGCGGCTGGCATCCCAGCCGTTCGCCGCGGATGTGTTCCGCTACTACGTGCTGAGCGAGATCCCGTTCGGCCAAGACGGCTTTTTTTCCGAAGAAGGGTTGCAAACGCGGCTGACCACGGATCTGGGAAACGATCTGGGCAACCTCGTGAACCGCACGCTTTCCATGATCGACCGCTACTGCGGCGGCAAGATTCCGCCCAGCCGGCAGGAAGACCTCGACGCCATCGGGCTGCGCGGATTGGGCGATCGCGTGCGCGCGCTGCCGGAATCGGTTCGAGCGGCCATGGAGGACCTGCAGTTTTCCTTGGCTCTGAACGCGATCATGCAGGTCGTGACCCTGGCCAATCAATCGATCGAGCAGGCGGCTCCGTGGCAGCTTGCCAAGCAGCCGGAGAAACGCGCTCAGCTTGAAGGCGTGCTCGGCGCGTTGGCATGCACCGTGCGCATTGTCGGCGTGATGCTCAAGCCGTTCATGCCGGCCGTGTCCGATGAGATACGAAGGCAGCTGGCGTGCGGTGACGCGGCACCGACGTGGGAAGACGCCGCGCACTGGGAAGGCCGTAACGCCGGCGCAACCCTTATCCGCGATCGCGCCGTTCTTTTTCCGCGTCCCGCTCCCGCAGCCGGACAGGGCAAATGACATGCGTGCCTTGCTGCGCGGCCGGGCCCTTTACGTTGTTCTAGCGCTTACCACTCCTCTGGCTTATTTTTGGGCGATGCAGCAGAAGCATGCCGCGCCGGCCACAATCCCGCCGGCTTCGGCTGCGGCATCCGGTTCGGACGTTACCTACTTGCCGGCGCTTGCCCGCGCGTTGGAGCAAAACCCCGCTCTTGCCCTAGCGCTGGTCGCATCGTCTCTCCTGCTTATCCTGATGGTCCTCGGAGGTTTTCTCATCGGCGGGTACGCGATTTTAAAGGGCCGCTGGCGGCGTTTCCTTCAATGGCCGCGCCGGCTCAAGACCGCTTGGTCGTTGCAGGATCTCTGGCGCATTCTTACGCTGATCGCGGCTTTTGTTTTTTGGACGCCGGTCTTTCAGCTCGCCGCTCATAAGACGCCTTCGACCGCCGAACACCTGCATGCTTGGCTGTTGGCGAGCACGCTTTTTTTGGATAGTTTCGTGATCCTCGTTGTCCTGGTTTTTGCGCGCACGCTGCCGTCATCCGGCAAGAGCGTGTTCAGGCTCACTGTTTCTGAGCCGCAGGCTTCTCAAAAAAAGCGGCCGTTTCTCGCTGCGCTGGGTGTGTACCTTGCCGGATTCCCGTGGATTTTCGGCGCTCTGTTTTTGGCGGCTCGAATCGCTCAAGCGCTCGGCTATGAGCCGCCCGCGCTGCCGATCCAGAGGCTTATCTTCGACGAAAAGCGGGTGATCGCTCAGGCCGCCCTCTTCTTCTTGGCCTGTGTTTTCGGGCCGGTCGTTGAGGAGGTCTTGTTCCGCGGGGTCATTTATAGCTCCCTGCGCCGGCACCTGCCGGCTGCGGCCGCGATGCTCCTGAGCGGGTTCCTTTTTGCCGCGGTTCACGGGCAGTGGATCGGGTTGTTGCCGATCGCGCTCTTTGGCGCATTGTTGGCGCTTGTGTATGAGTACACCGGATCGCTGACCGCGGTGATCACGGTGCATGCTTTTCACAACTCGGTGCTCCTGTTGAACGCGGTGCTGCTTAAAAACCTTACTACGCTCGGCAGCGCGGCCAATTAACATGGCGACCGTTGCATCGCTCGGAGAAACGGATTTGATCCGGCGCGTGATCGCGCCTCTGCTCAAGGCAGGAGCATCTTCGAACAAGCCCGCCGGCTGGAAGCTCCGGCAGGGAATCGGCGACGATGCCGCTGTTCTGTCTCCGCCAGCCGGCCGCGACCTGCTCTTTGCCAGCGACATGCTGGTCGAAGGCGTACATTTCCGGCGGAATGTGTTGCCGGCGAAATGGATTGGTTGGAAAGCGCTGGCCCGCAACATCAGCGATATCGCGGCCATGGGCGGACGGCCGGCGGCCGCCGTTGTTTCTTTGGGAGCTCCCGGCGGAACCGATGCGCGGCTGATCCGAGGCATTTACCAAGGCTTGGCGAGCTGCGCGCGGTATTTCCGCATGGCAATCGTCGGGGGGGACACGACCAAGGCCGCGGCGATAGTCGTGGACGTCTCGATTTTGGGAGACGTTGCGTCCGGCAAAGCGGTGCTGCGCAGCGGCGTCCGGCCCGGCGACGCGCTGTTTGTGACCGGATCGCTCGGCAACAGCTACGCGAGCGGCCGGCACGCGCGCTTTGTTCCGCGCGTCGCGGAGGCGCAGGCTGTGTTGCGCCGGCTCCCGATCCATGGGATGATCGACCTTTCCGACGGATTGGCATCGGGTTTGCGCCTGCTTTCGCAGGCCAGCCGCGTGCGGCTTAGCGTTGACCTCGCCGCAGTTCCGCTTGCGCGTGGCGCCCGCAGCGTCGAGCAAGCCATGAATGAAGGGGAGGATTTTGAGTTGCTCTTTGCCGTTTCAGGCCGGCTCGCCGGTCGGGTACCCCGCATGATCGGCCGCGTGCCTATCATGCGCATCGGGCAAGCTGCGCGCGGCCAAGGCGTCCGCTGCCTGGACGATCGAGGAAAAGCCGTCCCACTGCCCGGCCGTGGATTCGAGCATTTTTCCGCGCGGGAGCGATCATGACCCGCGCGCGTAAGAACGCCTCCACGACCGACAAAGAGTCAGTTGAAATAGTCACCGCCTCCGCCGAAGCGACCGAAGCCATCGGCGAGCAGTTGGGCAAGCGCGCGTGGCCGGGCATGGTGCTCGCTCTGCATGGCGAACTCGGGAGCGGGAAGACGACATTCATGCGAGGGTTCCTCGCCGGCGCCGGCGGCGACGCGGACGCTGTTAAGAGCCCGACGTTTGTTTTGGTCAGAGAGTATTCCGCCCGCATGCCGGTCGTTCACGTGGACGGCTACCGGCTCTCGGGCGCCGACGAGGCGGCTTGGCTCGACTTGGACCTAATTTTTTCTCCGGACAAGGTGACCGCCGTCGAATGGCCGGACCGCTTCGGCGATCTGCTTCCTGAAAACCGCGTGGAGATTTTCTTCAGCCACATGAGCACCCACCGCCGCCGGATCCGGCTGCAGGGCACATCCGATGCCGAACGCGCGGCCGTTCGGCAGGTTTCAGATCCGCAGCCGAAAACCCCCGAGGCTTCCGAGTAATGCGACTGCTTGCGATTGAAACCGCTACCCAGGTGCTGGGAGCCGCGGTTATCGACGAGACAAGGATCCTGGCCACCTCCTCGCTCTTGATTCCGCATCCGCCGCACGCGGCCGAGCTGCCCGGCCTGGTTGACCGGCTCCTCCGCGCATCGCGCACCGAGTGGTCGGCGCTTGACGGCATCGTGCTGGACTCCGGCCCCGGATCGTTCACCGGATTGCGCATCGGCGCGTCGTTCGCAAAGGCGCTGGCTTTTGCCCGCAAGCTGCCGCTGGTCGCGGTCCCATCGCTCGACGTGCTGGCCGCGGGCGTTCCGTTTTCGCCGCTCCCAGTGTTCCCGGTTTTGGATGCCAAGCGAAAGAGTATTTACGGCGCGGTGTACGAGCCCGGCCAGGCAGGCCTGAAGCGCCGCACCGAGTACGCGCTCGCGAGCCCGGAAGAGATCGTGGCCGGCTGCAGCGGACCGGCCGCGTTCTTGGGCGATGCGTGCCCGCTGTACGGGGCGCGGCTCCTTAATCTTCGTCCCGGGTCCGTTATCTTGCCGGAAGATTTCTGGTGGCCAAAACCCGAAACGCTCGCCCGGCTCGGCCGCGAGCGCTTTCTCGCAGGCCAGCGCGACGACGCCGGGAAGTTCATCCCGCTCTACCTTTACCCCTTGGACTGCTCGATCCGCAAAGAAGCTCAACCGGTGGCTTGAGGCATGCTCCTGGCTTTGGCCGTTTACTTGCTCATCGGGCTGGCGGCTGTAGGCTGGGCCGCTCTTTGCCGGCGCTGCCGGTTTTCTCAGCCGATCGCTTGGGCGGGCGCGCTTTGTCTGGCTGGGGCCATGCTCGCCTGGATGTGGCACGTGTCCGAGCCAGGCAAGATGCTGAGCGATTTTCGCAAGGCGTACTTTCCCGCGGGCTCCGCCGTGGTGACCGATCCGGATCAGCTCTACGGCGAGGAAGTCCTGTTCGTGAACATCCCGATTTTCGCGTACCTCTTCACCCCGCTTACCTGGCTGCCGAGGCGCGCGGCTTCCGCGCTCGTGCTGCTTTCAGGCCTGGCTTGCATTCCACTCGCCGCAACGTTGCTCGTGCGGCTGACCAAGGCATCGGGCGCGAACCGCTGGCTGATCTGGGCGCTGTGCATCGCCAACGGCCCGCTGATCAACAGCGTGCGCGAAGGGAATACCACGCATTTTGTCCTGCTCATGCTCATTGCCGCGAGCTTCGCGTTCGAAAAGAAGCGCGACGGCATCGCGGGCATGTGGCTTGCGCTCGCCGCGGTTATCAAGCTGCCGCTGCTGCTGATCGGTCTTTGGCTGCTCGCGCGCCGGTTGTGGAAGGCGACCGCGGCCTACGCAGGGACGCTCGCATTGATCGCGGGAGCTTCGGTGCTTCGCTTCGGGTGGGATTTGCACCAACGCTGGTACGAGCAATGCGTGCGGCCTTTTTCGCAGCACCCGCTGGGCGCTTTCAACGTGCAGTCAATCGATGGGATGTTGGTCCGGTTTTTCACGGGCGCCACGCATTTATATGACTGGCTCCCGATCCAAGACATTGATCCGGCTTTCTTTTTCTGGAAAAAGGCGCTGGCGATCGCGCTGGTCGCGGCGGTAGCCGTTTGTTTGGTCCGAGCCGGACAGCGGCCAGTGGACAGCCGAGGGAACAACGAACGCGTGGAAGAGTTGGGAATCGTTCTGACCGCGGCGCTCATCCTGAGCCCGCTTTCTTGGACGCACTATTACTTGTTGTTGGTCTTGCCGATCGCGGGACTTATCACGCGGCATCCCGAAGCAAAGCAGGGTGCGACCGCCGCGTCACTGGGGCTGGCCGCGCTGCTTGTGTCGTTGCCGGTTGTGATGCCCGAGGAAGGATTATTGCCTGCGCAGCCGTTGGCCGCGGCGCTGGCATCGTCTGTTTATGTGTGCGGGGCGTTGCTCTTGCTGGCGCTCTTACTGCGTCAGCGCGCGGCGTCGGGCTCAGGCCGCGCTAAACACGCGTAGATCAAACCCATCAGCAGCAGCGAGCCGAAGAACAGGTGGGATTGCACGAGGTTCCAGGCGCCGCTCATGATCGCGGTGTTGTTCGTCAGCGTCCAATAATTCGCGGTCAGCACAAAAGAAGCGATAAGGTAGGGTACGGTCCATCGCCCGAACGGCCGTTTGCGCAGCGCCGCAGGGAGTGTGACCGCATAAATCGCGATCAGCGGACCGTAGTGATGCTCCCACGCGATCGGCGACGCCATGGTCGCGGTCAGGACCGCGAGCGCGAACTCGAGCGGCTCGCCCTTTAGCCGGCGCACAGCCGGCCACACCAGGAGGCCCCCCAGGAACGCCAGCGAACTGAGCAGCGTGCCGAAGTAAACCACGGGGTGATAAGGGGGAAAGCCTTTGGCGTCCCATTCCAGGTTCGGCCCGTTCCCAAGCAAACGATTCAGAATACCGTTGATCGATTGGTTCGGAAAGAACCCCTCGCCATGCTGGGACAGGTAGCGCAGCACCCGCAGGTAGTCCAAGTGATCAGCCCAGCCGAACAACCGGATCGATAGCGCCAATCCACCGAGGCTTGCAATCAAGAAGCCGATGAAGAACCGCCGGTGTCCCCGCACAAGGCCCCAGAGACCTAGAACCCCATGCGTCGGTTTCATCAGGCACGCGACGCCGGAAAGCCAGCCGGCCGCCACCTCTGCTTTTAGGGTGTAACAAGCCAGAGCTACCACCAGCAAGCCGTTTATCCAGGTTTGCAGCTGGCCCAAGCTGTAGGAGCGCATCGTGGGATAAAACGTCAGCGACAGGACAATGCCCAGGGTTATCAAGGCGGCTTTGTCGCGCGCCGGCAGCCCCGCAGGATACAATTCCCGCGCCGATTCCCGCATCAGAATAAGCGCGCTGAGGCACACCGTCAGAAGGATAAAGACCCATGAAATATAGCGCGAGGGGCCGGTGAGACGACCTTTCCAGTCTCGGTCGGCCATCAGCCGCTCGAGCACCGGCATGACCAACAGAGCTGTGGGCGCATATTGGAACTTTGTATGCTGGGTGAAGAAGATGTCTTCGTACAGCGGTCGGGATGTCGTCGTCAGGTGGCGCGCGTGCCGGTAGGCCGCGAACATGGGATTCCACGAGTCCGCGTGTTCCTCGACGATGAAGAACTGCTTGGTGCGGCGCAGCACCGTGTCGTGCAGCCGCTCAGGGCTCGTTATCGCGATAAGGCCTTGGAGCACGAACACGTGGATCAGGGCGAACACCGTGAGTTGGCGGACAAGCGGCTTAAACTCTTGCCATGAATCGATCCACCAGGCGATGGCGAAAGCCAGAAAGCCGAGGAAAACAACGAGGAAATCGGCGAGCCTCAGGTAGATTGAAAGAGGCGTGTCCGCGCGGTCGGGAAGAAGCGCGCTCAGAAGCGCAGGAGCGCGGCCGGCATGGATAGATTCGACGAAAGCATGGCCGCCAAGCGCATACGCGATCCAAACGCCGGCGACGATAATCGCGGCCAGAAGATAAGATTTGTGCCGAACCAGGAAATTCATCCCCCGGTCTGGCTGCCGAGCAGCCAGGTCGTCACGGCGTTGACCGGCGCGTCAATGAGAAGGCCGAGGAGGTCGACATGGGCCGCGCGGCCCAAGAAGATCATGCCCATTAAGAGAATCGATCCATACGCGTGGTTGAACGCTTCGAAGCTTTGTGAAGCGGCGGTTGGCAGCAAATTGCGCAGAACGTGCGAGCCGTCAAGCGGACCGATCGGCAGCAGGTTGAAAAAGCCGAGCACGATGTTCATGTGCACGAGAAAAATACCGAGCAATTGGACTCCTCCAAGGACGCCGAGAAAATGGAATAGCTCTGTCAAAAGGGAAGATCGAAGCGCGAGCGCGATGAGCGCCGCCAAGAGAAAATTCGAAATAGGCCCGGCGGCTGAAACCACGAGGTCCGCGCGCGGGTGGTTCATGCGCGACGGGTTCACCGGCGTGGGTTTGGCCCACCCGAACCCGGCCAAGAGCATGCAGAGCAGCCCGATGGGGTCCACATGGGCCAGGGGATTGAGCGTGATGCGGCCGGCGTCGCGGGCCGTGGTATCGCCGAACTGGAGAGCGGTCCAGGCGTGCGCCAGCTCATGGACGGTTAGGCAGACAAGAATCGCCACGAGGAACAGGGTGTAATAAATGACAGTTTGAACCAGTTCTGGATCCATCGGGGCGCATTTTAACATATTCTTGCTCAAAGACTCAGGGTAATTCCTTTAGTTCCTCGACGGTTTTTGCTATAATTTCCGCTTACCATGTCCCAACGTCTGAAAGGTGCCAAAATTTTAGTCGATTGCCTCGAGCGCGAAGGCGTGGAGGTGGCTTTCGGCATCCCCGGCGGGGCTAATCTCCCGACGTTTGACGCCGTCAACCAGTCGACGAAGATCAAGCTGATCCTGACCGTGCATGAGCAAGGCGCCGCGCACATGGCCGACGGCTACGCGCGCGCCAGCGGCAAGGTGGGCGTTTGCCTGGCCACTTCCGGCCCGGGAGCGACCAACTTGGTGACCGGTTTGGGCACGGCTTACATGGATTCCGTCCCCATGGTGGCGCTCACCGGGCAGGTGCGCACGTCCGTGATCGGCAACGACGCTTTTCAGGAAGGCGACACGATCGGCATTACCCGCCCGGTGACCAAGCACAGCTACCTGGTCAAGGACGTGAAAGACATGGCGCGCATCGTGCGCGAGGCGTTCACCATCGCGCGCACCGGCCGCCCGGGTCCGGTGCTGATCGACCTGCCCGTGGATACGACCGTGAATGAAGCGGATTACACGTGGCCGGAAACCGTGGCCATCCGCGGCTACAAGGTGCAGGCCGAGCCGCCCATCAGTTTGGACGCGATCCGCGCCGCGGCCGATGCCATCAACAAAAGCAAGAAACCCATTTTGTACGTCGGCGCGGGCGTGATTCATTCCGGCGCCGCGGCTGAATTGATCGAGCTGGCGCACAAAGCGCATATTCCCGTGACCACGACATTGCTGGGTCTGGGCGCTTTTCCCGAGACCGATGCGCTGAGCCTGGGCATGCTGGGCATGCACGGCTTCGAGTACACGAATTACGCCGTGGCGCAGTGCGACTGCCTGATCGGCGTGGGCGCGCGCTTTGACGACCGCGTGACCGGCAAGCCGGATGAGTTCGCGCGCAACGCCAAAAAGATCCACATCGACGTGGATCCGTCGTCGATCAACAAGACGGTGGTCGTGGATTACCCGGTGGTGGGCGATGTGAAGCGCGTGCTGCGCGAATTGATCAAGCTGGTGCAGCCGCTCGACACCAAAGACTGGGTGGGCATTATCGCGGACATGAAGAAAAAGTTCCCGCTGATCTACCGCGAAAAGCACAAGGTTCTGCCGCAGTACATTATTCAGCAGATTTCCGAGGCCACGAACGGCAACGCCGTGATCGCCACGGGCGTGGGCCAGCACCAGATGTGGGCCGCGCAGTTCTACCAATTCAACAAACCGCGCTCTATGATCACCAGCGGCGGCTTCGGCACCATGGGCTTCGGGCTGCCGGCCGCGATCGGCGCGCAATTCGCGCGTCCGAACGACGTGGTGTGGGACATCGACGGCGACGGCAGCTTCCAGATGACCGCGCAGGAATTGGCCACGGCCGCGCAGCACAAGCTGCCGGTGAAAGTGGCGATCATGAACAACCAGCACCATGGCATGGTGCGGCAGTGGCAGGACTTGTTCTACGAGGGCCGGCACGCGGCTTCGCGGCTGAACCCCGTGGACTTCGTGAAGCTGGCCGAGGCCAACCATTGCGTGGGCATCCGCGTGGAAGAGAAGGAAGACGTGCGCAAGGCCATTGACCGAGCCATGAGCATCAACGACAAACCGACCGTGATCGAGTTCATGGTGGAGCAGGCGGAGAACGTCTGGCCCATGATCGCGCCGGGCAAAGCGCACGATCAACTGCTGGGCACCTACGAGCAGCTGAGCAAAGAAGGCGGCCAGCCGCAGCGCCGCCGCGCCCAAGCCGACGAAGAATCCAAGCTGAGCTTGGGGTAACGATGAGCGAGACGCAGAAACACACCCTGTCATGCCTGGTGGAAAACCAATTCGGCGTGCTGGTCCGCATCGCGGGTTTGATCAGCGCCCGCGGCTTCAACATTGATTCGCTGTCTGTGAGCACGACCGAAGACCCAACGGTGTCGCGCATGACGATCGTGGTCGAAGCGGACCCGATCAAGCTCGAGCAGGTCAAGAACCAGCTGAACCGCTTGATCGACGTGATCGACGTGAAAGAGCTGAAGGAAAACGCTTTTTTCGACCGGGAGCTGCTCCTGGCCAAAGTGCAAGCGAAGGACGACCGTCACGGCGAGTTAGCATCCATCCTGAAACCGTTCGACGCCAAGATTGCCGACAAGTACAACGGCTTGGTGGTCATCGAGGCAACGGGCAACTCAGGCACCTTGGACCGGCTGGTAGACCAACTTCGCGCCTTTGGGATATCGACGCTGGTCCGCACCGGCCGCGTTGCCCTTGAACGCTAATCTCCGGTCCAAACCAATGACCGGAGAACAGCTTATGAATACTTCCATTCCAGCCCAGACGCTTCCAGCCAATCCGCCGAAAGCGGGCATTCCCATTGCCGTAGCCGTGCTTGCGCTCTTTTATGCGGCGCTTGCCACGCTGGCCGCGGCCTCGATGGTTCGCCCTTCAGCCCGTTTCGGGCCAATGTCTGGCGCGTGGTACCTCGGATGGGTGGCGCTGGGCGGAACAGCGG
Organism: Candidatus Omnitrophota bacterium; assembly: GCA_023247195.1. Classification (GTDB taxonomy): domain Bacteria; phylum Omnitrophota; class Gorgyraeia; order Aquiviventales; family Aquiviventaceae; genus JAHFGY01. The sequence goes on from JAHFGY010000047.1 coordinate 12,972, forward strand.
CGCTGGGTCTCTTTTTCCAGCGCGCGTGGGCGAGGGATCTGGTGCGGTTCAGCAGCGTGCTCCTTGCGGGCATCGGGCTTTGGGCGGTGACCGCTTATTTGGCCGCGGGCAAACCGCTGCTCGGCATCGCGGCAAGCTGCTTCAGCGGTATGCAAATGGCTGTGTACTACTATTTAAGGCGACCGATCATCAAGGCTTTTTTCAGTTAAAGAGCATTAACAGGAGGAAGGCATGCGCATTTTCTACGATAAAGACGCGGATCTGTCAGCATTGAAGGGCAAAACCGTGGCGATCGTGGGCTACGGTATCCAGGGCAGAGGCCAGGCATTGAATCTGCGCGACAGCGGCGTGAAGGTAATAGTCGCCCAGCGGCCCGGCGGGCCGAACTACGCCATGGCCAAGAAGGACGGCTTCAAGCCGGTCTCGGCCGCGGAAGCCGCGAAAAAGGCGGACATCATTGTGCTGCTCGCCCAAGACATGCTGCAAGGCGAGATCTATGAAGAGTCGATCGCTCCTGCGCTGAAGCCCGGAAAAGTGCTTGGGTTCTCGCACGGCATGGCGGTGCTTTACGGGCTCGTCACGCCGCCTGAGAACGTGGACGTGATCATGGTCGCGCCCAAGGGGCCGGGCAGCCTGGTGCGCACGCAGTTTGAGGAAGGCAAGGGCGTGCCCGCGCTCGTGGCTGTGCACCAGAACGCCAGCGGCAAGGCGCTGAAGATCGCGCTCGCCTGGGCCAAAGGCATCGGCGCCACGCGGGCCGGCGTGCTGGAGACGACCTTTAAGGAAGAGACCGAGACCGATCACTTCGGCGAGCAGGCGGTGCTGTGCGGCGGCGCGTCGGCGCTCATCAAAGCCGGTTTTGAAACGCTTGTCGAGGCCGGGTACCAGCCCGAGCTCGCGTATTTCGAGTGCCTTCACGAGCTTAAGCTCATCACGGATCTT
>JAHFGY010000048.1 GCA_023247195.1 Candidatus Omnitrophota bacterium
ATGTCACCATGATGCCCGTAGGCAAGTGGCGGATGCGCACCGCGGAGTCGGTGGTATTGACTCCCTGCCCGCCGGGACCGGACGCGCGATACACATCGATCAGAAGATCTTTGTTGGGAATCGGGGGAAGCTCGACTTCTTCAGGCTCAGGCAGCACCGCGACCGTCACCGTGGACGTATGAATGCGGCCCTGCGCTTCGGTGGCCGGTACACGCTGCACGCGGTGCACGCCGCTTTCGAATTTAAAGCGCGGCCACGCGCCCGCGCCTTTCACCGCCAGCGTGATTTCTTTCAGGCCGCCGGCTTCGCTGGCCTGGCCCTGCATGGTTTCAACGTCCAAGTTCCAGCGTGACGCGTACTTTTGGTACATCCGCGCCAAATCCGCGACGAACAGGCTCGCCTCGAGGCCTCCGGTGCCCGCGCGGATTTCAACGATCAGCGGACGGTCCGGCTCCGCGTGTTTGGCCTGCCAGTAGCGATCGATCACGGCCAGGCAAGCTTCCGCCTGGCTGTGCAAGTGCGCGGCTTCCTGCTGGGCCATTTGCTTCATGTCCGCGTCGCCGTGCGAACGGATGAGCTCGTCGGCCTCGGATCCTTCCTGCACTAGCCGGCGATAGGTGCGGTAGGCCTGGGCCACTTCCTGCAGGTCGGCCATGTCTTTGGACAAGCGGCCGTACGCTTTGGGATCGGAATGCGCGCGGGTTGCGGACTCCGCGGCCTCCTGCTCAAGCTCGTTGTAACGCCGCTCCAGCTGGGCCGCAAAAGCGAGAAGTTGTTCGCGCGGGATCTGCATGGGCGAATGCGCCCACGATCAGGATGGTTTTTTTAAGGTGGCGGACGTCACGCTTTTTTCGCGTACTTGCGCTTGAAGCGCTCCACGCGGCCGGCGGTATCGACAAGCCGCTGCTGCCCGGTGAAAAACGGGTGGCAAGCCGCGCACACATCCACGTGAATGCTCTGCTTGGTCGAACGCGTTTGAAATACGTTGCCGCAAGTACAGCTGATGCGGCACTCGACATAATCCGGGTGAATATCGGCCTTCATCGTGCAACTCCTTTGCTTTTACTTTTTCAGGACTTTTTGGCCATGGTGGCCATGAATTCCTGGTTCGATTTTGTCTTGCCCAACCGGTCGGTCAGCAGCTCCATGGCCTGCACCGGGTCCATCTCATGCAATACTTTACGCAGAATCCAGATCCGCTGCAAGTCGTCCGCAGGCACGAGCAGCTCTTCGCGCCGGGTGTTCGAGCGGCGGATATCGATGGCCGGGTAGATGCGGCGCTGGAACAGGTTTCGGTCCAGCGTGATTTCCATGTTACCCGTGCCCTTGAATTCCTCGAAGATCACATCGTCCATGCGCGATCCGGTTTCGATCAAGCACGTACCGATAATCGTCAAGCTGCCGCCCTCTTCAACGCCCCGGGCCGCGCCGAAGAAGCGCTTGGGCTTGTGCAGCGCGTTGGCGTCCAAACCGCCGGTCAGCACGCGTCCGCTGTGCGGCTCAACCGTGTTGTAGGCGCGAGCCAGACGCGTAATGCTGTCGAGCAAGACAACCACGTCTTTGCCGTGCTCGACCTGTCGCTTGGCTTTCTCGAGCACGATTTCCGCAACCTGGATGTGCCGGTCGGCGGGCTCGTCGAAGGTCGAGGAAATGACCTCGCCTTTCACGTTGCGCTGCATGTCCGTGACTTCTTCCGGGCGCTCATCGATGAGCAGCACGATCAACACCACCTCGGGGTTGTTCGTGGTGATCGCATTCGCGATCTTCTGCAGCAGCACGGTTTTTCCGCTGTACGGCGGCGCCACGATCAATCCGCGCTGGCCTTTGCCCATAGGCGTGAGCAGGTCCATGATGCGCGTGGAGATTTCTTTTGGATTCGTCTCCAGTATCAGACGGTTGTTCGGGTAGATCGGGGTGAGGTTGTCGAAGTTCTGTTTGACGCGCGAATCTTCCGGCGTCTCGTTATTCACCGCCTCGACCTTCAGGAGCGCGAAGTAACGCTCGCCTTCCTTCGGAGGGCGCACCTGCCCGCGCACCTCATCGCCCGTGCGCAGGTCGAACTTGCGGATCTGCGACGGCGACACGTAAATGTCGTCCGGGCACGGAAGGTAATTGTAGTTCGGCGACCGGAGAAAACCGAAACCGTCCGGCAGGATTTCCAAAACGCCTGTCGAGAAAATCAACCCTTCCCGCTCGGTCTGCGTTGATAAGATCTTGAAAATAAGATCCTGCTTCTTAACACCCGATATGCCGTTCACACCGAGTTCCCGCGCCACCTTCATGAGATCCGCGGCGGTGCGGCTCTTCAAAGCAGCGATATCTAGCTTCGGCTGCTGCGGCTGTTGCGGCGAGGCCGGTTGGGCCTGGCGAGTTTGTTCCATACTGTTCTCACTTGTTTACGCGTGTCTGCCACGCTGCTGTCATTGTCGATCACCTGATCGGCCAAGGCCACCTTAGCCGAAAGATTCCACTGTGCCTTAATTCGCGCGTCGACCTCCTTCTTGCTCCATCCGTGCTTGCGCCGCAGCCGATCGAGCTGCACCGACCGGCGCGCCCTGACGACGACGACACTGTCCATGAGTTGATCCATGCCGCTCTCGAACAACAGCGGCACCTCAACAACAGCCGCCTGCGTCTTGCCAAATTTGCGCAGCCGACGCAATTCCTTCTTCACCTCACGGATGACGCGCGGATGAATGATCCGCTCCAGGCGCTTGCGCGCCGCTTCATCCGAAAAAACCAGCTGAGCCAATGCGCTTCGATCAATAGCGCCGTCTTTGAGCAGCACGCCCTTGCCGAAAGCGCGCTTGATTTCGCGCCAGCCCGGCGTGCCAGGCTCGATGACCACGCGGGCTAAGTGATCCGTGTCGATCACCGCCGCACCCAGCCTCTTAAAAAACTTTGCCACCGTGCTCTTGCCTGTCCCGACGCTGCCGGTAACGCCGATCACCACCATGAGCGCTCAAGCGACCGGCGAAAGGTCCAGCCAGTTCGGGCCGGCCTTTACCGTGACCGTTAAAGGAACCGTGAGGCTCATGGCCCCTTCCATGGTGCGCTTCACGAGCTTCGTCACCGCGGCCTTCTCTTGCTTCGGGCATTCGAGCACAAGTTCGTCGTGAACCTGAAGAACCAGGCGGCTCTTCAACCCGTCGGCCGGCAGCGCGGCGGCTAAGTCGACCATGGCGCGCTTGATCAAGTCCGCGGCCGTGCCTTGAAGGGGCGCGTTGATGGCCATGCGCTCGCCGAGCTGACGCATTACCGGGTCCGGGCTGTTCACTTCAGGGATGTAGCGCCTGCGGCCGAAAAGCGTTTGCACGAAACCGTCGTGCTTGGCCTTTGCCATTTGCGAGTCGAGGTATCCTCGAACGCGCGGGTAGCGCGCAAAATACGCGTCGATGAACGCCTGCGCCTGCTCGTGGGGAATGCGCAATTCTTTCGACAGGCCATGCGCGCTCATGCCGTACAGCACGCCGAAATTAACCACTTTCGTGGCGTTGCGCTGCTCCGGCTGAACTTCTTTTTCTGGGATGCCGTAGATCAGCGACGCAGTGAACCGGTGGATGTCGCGGTCCTCGCGGAATGCTTTGGTCAACTGCTCGTCCCCGGAAACGTGCGCGAGCAAGCGGAGCTCGATTTGGGAATAATCGGCCGCGATAAAAATGCCATCCGGAATGCCGGGAATAAACGCTTTGCGGATCGACCGCCCGAGCTCCGTGCGGATCGGAATGTTCTGGAGGTTGGGGTCGCTGGAGGAGAGCCGCCCGGTAGACGTGAGCGCTTGATTGAACGATGTATGCACGCGCCCTGTTTTCGGGTTGACCATGCGCGGCAGCGCTTCAACGTAAGTGGAAACGAGCTTGGACAGCTCGCGGTACTCCATGATCTTCTTGGGAAGCGGGTGCTTGGACGAAAGCTGCTGCAGCACGTCGCTGTCGGTGGAGGGCCCTGTCTTGGTGCGCTTGATCACCGGGAGCTGCAATTTCTCAAAGAGCACCTGCGCGAGCTGCTTGGGCGAATTCAGATTAAACGTCGTGCCGGCCAACTCCGCGATTTCCTCGGACAAGCGCAGCAATTGCGCGTCCATTTCTGATTTGACCCGCGTCAGGTAGGGCACATCGAGCGCGACGCCGAGCGCTTCCATGTCCGCGAGAACGCCTACCAGCGGCATCTCGATCTCGCCGTACAACCGCGCCAAGCCGCGCTCTTCCAGTTTGGCGGCGTATCGCTCATGCAGCGGCCGGATGGCGCTCACGTTTTGCCCAAGCGCCTGGCAGAACGCCGACGACGAATTTTCAAGATCGATCTCGCCGTCCAACACAGGCAGCGGCTGATCCAGCTCCTCTTCGCACAGCTCGCTCAACGAGGGAGAAAGCCGCCCGGGATTGAGCAAGTACGCGGCGATCATCGTGTCGCCCGCAAGCCCTGCCAGATGCACGCCGCTTTCAGCCAGCGCGCGGCTGTAAGCCTTGCCGTTGTGCGCGAGCTTCAGGCGCGCGGGGTCCTCGAGCCATCGCGTGAGCGCTTTGCCTGTGGCCGACTCCAGGAATGCGGGCTTCAGTTGGGCCAAGACCGGCATTTCTCCCGCGGGCGCAACCGCCACCCAAGGCGCTTGCCCTTCCGAGGTCAAGACCAGCAACGCGCTCTGGCCTTTTGCGGCCAAAGCGGTTTGCGCTTCCTTGGCGGGCGTCGTCGCATCGATCAATCGGCAGGGCCTGCCGATTGTTTCAACCGCAGGCATATGGCTTTCGACCTCTTTGACTAATCGTTTAAACTCCAGCGATCGGAACAGAGCGCGCAGCTTGCTCCAGTCCGGCTCTTGAACCTTCAAATCATCGGGTTTTACTTTGATCGGAACATCGTGCGTGATCCGCGCCAGCTGCCGGCAAACGCGGACTTGCTCGCGGCTGGCTTCCAAACTCTTTCGGCGAGCCGGGCTGTCCACTTCATCCAGGTGCGCGTATAACCGGTCGATGTCGCCGAAGCGCTGGAGCAGCCCCACGGCGGTCTTTTCGCCGATTCCCGGCACGCCGGGAATGTTGTCCACGGAATCGCCCATTAATGTCAGTAGGTCCGCCACCTGGTTCGGCAAGATGCCGAAGCGGGCTTTCACCGCCGCAGCGTCCACCATGTTCGGTTCGGCATGGGGGTTATAGACCTGCACGCCGTTGCCGATGAGCTGCAGCGCGTCCTTATCGCCGGTCACGAGAAAAATCTCGTTTCCCGGGCCGGCCACTTGGTGCGCGATCGTGGCCAGCACATCTTCGGCCTCAAAGCCCGCTTGCTCATAAGCCGGAATCCGGTAAGCCGCGAGCACCTCTTTTATCACCGGAACCTGGCTGATGAGCGCATCCGGCGTTGGTTTGCGCTGGGCTTTGTATGCTTGGAATTGTTCATGCCGAAAGGTTGGTTTGCCCACATCAAATGCCACGGCCAAGTGCGTCGGCTTCTGCTGGTTCAGCAGCGACTGCAACATGGCTACGAATCCGAAAACGGCGTTCGTAGGCCGCCCATCGGATGCTGTCAGATTCCGGATTGCATAAAAGGCTCGGTAGCAATACGCCGTGCCGTCGATCAAAAAAATGCGCGCGCTCATGCGCCTTGCGTGGTTGAGATGCGGCTAAATGCGTGGGACAAGCTGGCTCACTACCGGCTCACCGGCCGGCTAAACCCGAATCAACGACCCGGAAACCCGGCACGTTCGCCGGTCACCGAGCGGAATTCACGCTCCGACTGGCCGTTTTTATCAAGCGACTGACCGATCAGCCGCTCTCGCGCGTCGCCACGGCTGGAACCAACATAAACCGTGAGAGGACTTGTATCCATGGTGATCGTGTCTTGGAGCCGAGCAACGGGTTTTTCGTCCTTATCCAAGAGCTGGGCGTATACGATCTTCATCCCATCCCCGGTCGAAAGCAGCCAAGGCTTGGTGGTCGCCAACGGCTCAGGCGTTGTGAACGAGAGACCGTCGTTGGAAAACTGAACTTTCGCGATTTTACTGGTATCCACCCCGGCGATCCCCTGAAGCGCCAGCTTGAGGCGCACGGTCGGAATCGCGGTTGTTTCAATGCCTTCGTTGATGCTCATGTAACCGGAGAGCACCGGATTCACTTCCTGCTTAGGTTCAAGTTTGGACGCGATCGTGTCGGACACCATAGCCGCAGCCTTGCTTGGCTCGGTCCCGCTTGCCTGTGCGGTTTCGCCGGCCGGCGCTGTTCCGCTGGACGAGGTTCGCTTATCCATCTTGGCGGCGGTTTGGCTAGCCTTGGTTTCGCTGCCCTTGGCTTCCGCTACTTGCATGGTCTTGGTAAAAGCGCCCATGGCTTGAAGCCGCTCTTTGGCGCGCAGCGTGCCCGCGTTTTCCGGATCGCCGAGCTGGTAGCGCTTGAGCCAATGGCTAATAGCTTTATCCTGATCACCGAGCCGCTCATAAAGCATCGCGATATTGGCATGCGCTTCGGGGTAAGAAGGATTGAGTTTGAGCGCCTTCATATAAGCCTGCTCAGCCTCAGCGAACTTGCCCTCTTCTTCCAAAACAACAGCAAGGTCATTGTGGGGCGTTGCGTACGAAGGGTCCAATTGGATCGCCTTTTCGTAAGCGGATCGCGCGTTGGCCAGGTCTCCCTGCTCCTGAAAAGCAAAGCCCTGGGTGCGAAGCCGCATAGCCTCTTCACGGGGTGGGGTCGCGAAAACGAACGGAGTGCCCCAACTAAGAGAGGCGGCAAGGCCAATTGCGATAAGTGGATACTTCGGAAAGCTCATGGCTGGAATGAAATAATTTTAGCACGCAGGGTATGTGCGGTCAAGCCCGGTTATTCCCCGCGGACGGCCCGGTGACATAGACATACCGGCTCGGCTTGCGCGCGGCGTTCACCACGCGGTGGACCGTTTGCGCCGGCAAAAAAAAGCTTTTTCCTGCTGCCAGCAAGAGGCTTCGTTTGGCGCCTTTCGCCCCCTGGATCTGGATTTTCACGGAACCTTGGAGCACGAGAATGAGCTCTTCCCGCTCGTGAGTGCTGTGCCAGTCCATGACGCCGCCGTCAGCCAGGACCACGGAGCGCGCTTTGAGTCCGCCGGTGGGCCGAGGAATCAGCCTCCCCGGGCGGTCGAAGCGCCGGGTTGCGGTGGAAGCGCGCGAGGCCATGGCTGTCAGCGCTTTCGCGCGGGCCGGTTAATGGTATGCGCAAGGTAAGCCGCGCCGAACCCGTTGTCGATATTCATCACGCCCACGCCGGGCGAGCAGCTGTTCAACATCGCAAGCAACGCCGCGATGCCCTGAAAGCTGGCTCCATAGCCGATGCTGGTCGGCACGGCAAGCACCGGGCAGGCCGCTAAGCCCGCCACCACGCTCGGAAGCGCGCCTTCCATTCCGGCTACGACCACGATCACGCGCGCGCGCCGCAGAAGATCCCATTGATCCAGCAAGCGATGCAGCCCGGCGACCCCCACGTCGTAAACCCGGGCAACGCGGCTGCCCAACAGCTCGAGCGTTTTTGCCGCTTCCTCGGCGACCGGCATGTCCGAAGTGCCGCCGGTCAGGACAGCCACGAGTCCCGCGCGGGATGGCTTGCCTTCGGCCGGCACATAGCCGAGCCGGGCGATGGGGTCATACCGCAATTGCGGCACGTGGGCGCGAATCAAGGAGTAGACCGCGCTGTCCAGGCGCGTGAGCAACACAAGGTCTTTGGTGGCGATCAACCGGTTGGCGATGCGGATCAATTGGTCCGGACGCTTGCCTTCGCAGAAGACCGCTTCGGGCAATCCTCGGCGGAGCCGGCGGTGGAGATCTAAGCGGGCGTCGCCCACAGCGGCATACGGAAGACGGCGGATATGCTCAACGAATTCATCGGTCGAGCGCTCGCCGGAGCGGACTTGGCGTACCAGGCGCCTGAGGCGCGCCTCGTTCATCGGAAATGCGGGTTAGGAAAAGGTGGTATCACTGGCCGATCCAAAGCACATAGGCCAACAGGCCGCCAACAAGCAGCGTGGAAACAATGTAGAAATCGTTGAAGTAGAAGAACTCGGAAATGCGCACCGGGAAAGAGTCGGTAAGCACTTCCGCCGGCTGCGACTGCGTGGGCCGGTTAACGCGGCCTTTAAGCGCTTCGACTTGCTCGGGCCGGAATCGAAGAAACTTGCCGCCGAGCTTGTAGCCGGTGAGCACGCCGGACTTGACCAGCCGCTCGATTTCGGTTTCCGGAACCCCTAAACAAGCGGCCGCTTCCGATGTCGTCCATAGTTTTTCCATGCTTACTTGATCCGCTCCTGAGCGAGCCAGTCTTCAATCTTCGCGCGGTCGAACTTCCAGCCGTCGCCCACGCGCTCAGCCGGCAGCCGGCCTTCCTCGGACCATTGCCGGATCGTCGGCGAATCGACTTCCAAATAACTCGCCAGCTCATCCACGTTCATCCAGCTGGCTGAGCCGGATTTGGTCGCTTGCATCTCAATGCTGCCGTGCACCACAGCGCCCTCGTCGATGCGGATCGCGGGCGTCAGCAACCGCCCGACAACGCGCGCCCCGGCCTCGATATGCAGCCGAGCGACGGCCGTGATGTTGCCGTCCACAGACCCGGCGATGCTCACGTCATCGCTGCGCAGGTCCGCGCGCACAACAGCCGCCTGGCCCACGACCAATTTCCCTTTTGCGTCCAAGGAACCTTCGAACCGGCCGTTGATGCGCAGGTTCACGGGTTCCTTGAATGTGAGGTTCCCGGCCATGCTGGTATCCACTTCGATCCAGCGCTCGACCGGTTGCTGTTGCGCGGGCTTATTCCGTCTGAGCATCAGCGCCTCCTGTAGCCATCCCCATCAACCCCAACGCGCACGTTTCACGCCCTTCACCTTCTCGAAACTCCGCAGAATTTCATTCTTTGAGCTGTCGGGCGGAATCCTGACTTGAAGGACCAGGCTTGACATGCCTTCGGCCGAGGATGGCTCAACGTCGATATTCTCTATCTCAATTCGATTTTCCGCCAGGGCTAGTTTTACCGGAGACAAAACATCGAGCGTGGGAATAGTCTCCAGGACGAGCGTGAGCGACTTTTCGATCCGCATCCCCTGTTCCCAGTGGGCGAGCCCGAACAAGGTGGCGATCGAGAGCAGGCCCGCGAGCACCGCGCCCTCCCAAAAGCCCACGCCTGCGGCGATCCCGATGCCGGCCACGACCCACAAACTTGCAGCCGTGGTCAATCCGCGAATGGCCATGCCGGATTGCAGGATCGTGCCCGCACCGAGAAAACCGATGCCGCTCACCACCTGGCTGGCCATACGCGTCGGGTCTATCGACGAACCGTTCACCGCCCGTTCCTGCACCGCAAGCCCGGTGAGCATCACCAGCGCGGAGCCGAGCGCCACCAAAATATGCGTGCGAAAACCGGCCGCGCGGCCGTGGCGCTCGCGGTCATAGCCGATGATCCCGGCAAGGAACAAGCTCAACAAGAGCCGCTGGGAAACCGTGGCTACGTCAAGCATCGGTCGGGATCCGCGGTGATGGAAAGCGACGCCAGCTCGCCGCGCTGCAGCCGGCTGAACGCGACCCCCGCCACCATGGCGCCGTTGTCAACGCACAGCGCCGGCGGTGGAAACACGACATGCAATTTTTTGGACGCGGCCGCGTCCGCGAAACGGCCGCGCAACCGGCTATTCGAAGCGACACCGCCACCGATCACCACCTGATGGATCCCGGTGCGCTGGCAAGCGCGCAGCGCGCGGGTCAGGAGCATGTCCACCGCGGCTTCCTGAAAGGAAGCTGCGACGTCGGCAATGGCCTGGCGGTCGTGGATCCTCTGTACTTCCTTCACGCCCGGCGCGTTCTTGGCGGTCGTGAGATGCTGGTAAACCGCGGTCTTCAATCCGCTGAAGCTGAAGTCCATGGGAAGCTTTGACGAGCTTCGAGGAAACGCGATGCGGTCCGCTTTCCCTTCTTCGGAAAGCCGGTCGATCGGCGGGCCGCCGGGATAGCCCAGGCCAAGCAACTTGGCCACTTTATCGAACGCCTCGCCCACGGCATCGTCCCGCGTTTGGCCGAGCACTTCGAATTTCCCCTCGCCGTAAGCCGCGCACAGCAAAGTGTGGCCGCCGGAAACCAGCAGCCCGATATAAGGAGGCTTGAGCCCGGGCTGCGCCATTTCGCCGGCGTGGAGGTGCGCGGCCAAATGGTCGACCGCGATCAAGGGTTTGTCCATCGCCAGCGCAAGCCCTTTGGCGAACGCAACGCCGATCAACAAAGCGCCCGGCAATCCAGGGCCTTGGGTCACCGCAATGGCGTCAACGTCGTCCAATGTGCACGCGGCTTCGGAGAGCGCCTGACTGAGCACGTCCCAGATGGTTTCAACGTGCAGGCGAGCCGCGATTTCGGGGATCACCCCGCCGTAAGGGGCATGGTGCGCGAGGCTCGTGGCCACGGCATTGGCGCGGATCGACAAACCGTCATCGACGATTCCAATGGCCGTCTCATCGCAAGACGTTTCAATGCCCAGGATGCGCGTCATACGCCCCGCTTGTGCGTCTCAAGAGCTCCCGGCGGGCGGTCGCGATGAATATACCTTGATGCCTTTGAGCAGGTCCACGGCGCGCGCTAGCTGGTTGTCGTCGTGGAGCTTCTTGGCGACTTCGGGGTCCAGCTTCTTCTCCGTGGGGTCTTCCTCTACCGCTTTCTTTCCCTCGTCCTTTTTCTCGTCCTTGGCATTCTTGTCCGGCTCGGGCTTTTCCCTAAGCTGCTCGAACACTTCTTCCGCGTGCTTGTCTTTTTCATCTTCCTTGGGCGGCGCGACAAAGGGAACCTCGACGTCCGGGTCGATGCCGTGGCCGTGGATCATCCGGCCCGCGGGCGTGTAATACTTGCTCGTGGTCAGCCGAAGCGCGCTGCCGTCTTGCAGCGGGAAGATGGTCTGCACGGACGCTTTGCCGTGCGAGCGCACCCCGAGAATGATCCCCCGGTGGTGGTCCTGGATCGCGCCGGCCACGATTTCAGAGGCCGAGGCCGATCCTTCGTTCACCATCACCACCAGCGGAATCGTGTTTGCCGGGCCGGTGGTGCGCGCGCGCAATTCCATGTTCTGGTTGTGAAGCCGTCCCTTGGTGGAAACCACGAGCTGATTCCGCTCAAGGAACATTTCAGCAACCGAGCGCGACACGTCGAGCAGCCCGCCCGGGTTGTTTCGCAGATCCAAAATCAACGCGTCCATGCCTTCGGACTTGAGCTTGTCGACCGCGTGGTTCATGGCCTTGGGCGTGTTCTCGCGGAAATCCGACAACCGAAGATAGCCGATGTTCGCGTCAAGGATGCGGTAATCCCGCACGCTTTCAATCTTGATCACGTCCCGCTTGAGCATGTAATCCTTCAACTCGCCTTCGGACTCGCGGAGAATCGTGAGCTTAACCTCGCTGTTTGGCTTGCCGCGGAGCTTCTTCACCGCTTCGACCAGCGTGATGCCGCGCGTGACCTCGCCGTCGATCTTCACGATGCGGTCTTTAGCTTGCAGGCCGGCCTTGTACGCCGGGGTGTCGTCGATGGGAGAAATAATCGTTAAAAGGCCGTCTTTGATAGTGATTTCAATCCCGAGGCCGCCGAACTCGCCTTCGGTGTCTACCTTTAATTCGGTGTAGCTGTCCGGATCCAGGAACTGGCTGTGCGGATCCAGCGTGCCGAGCATGCCCTTGATCGCGCCGTAGATGAGCTGCTCAGCCGGCGGCTCTTCCACATAATCGGACCGGACAATGGCCAGCGCGTGCTCGAAGAGCTCCAACTGTTTGTAGAAATCCTCGTTGGATGTGCCTGTGGACTTGCCCGCTTCGAGGCTCACTGTCTGCGTCAAAGTCAGCACAGCCACCGACGCTGCCACCACCCATACCGCCCGTTTCATGATCGGACCTCCGTTGCCAACTGTTTTCGAATCGCTTCCGTGAGCTGCTGAGGATTAGCCTGGCCGCGGGATCGCTTCATCGCTTGCCCGACCAGGAACATCAAGGACGTAGACTTTCCTTTCAAATACTCGGCCACGGCGGCGGGGTTTGCCGCGATCACGTCGGCCGCCAATTGATCAAGCGCCGAGGTGTCGGTAATCTGCCGCAGGCCCAACTCTTGAACAATCGTGTCCGGATCCGCTCCCCGCTGCAGCATATGCGTGAAAACCTCTTTGGCCATTTTACCGGAAAGGGTACCGTCCTCGACCAAACGGATCAATTTAGCCAGCCATTCCGGTTTTATCGTGACCTGATGAAAAGCCACGTTCTTCGTATTCAGGTAGCCCTGCAAGTCGCCCATAATCCAGTTAGCCGCGAGCTTGGGCTTTGCTCCGGCACCGGCTGTCTTTTCGAAGAAATCCGCCACATGCCGGTTTTGAGTAAGTACTCCGGCATCATAGGCTGAAAGCGCGTATTTGTCCTGAAAACGTTGCCTCCGTTGAGCCGGCAATTCCGGCAATTGCTTGCGCACGGGATCAATGCGCGCCGGGCTCAAGACAAACGGCACCAAATCCGGCTCGGGGAAATAGCGATAATCCGCGGCCTCTTCTTTGCTGCGCATGGACTCGGTCACGAGTTTTTTCGCGTCCCAGAGCCGCGTTTCTTGCGGGATGCGCTCGCCCGCGTCCAGAGCCGCTTTTTGCCGCGCCACTTCGTAGTCCACCGCTTGTTTCACCGCGCGGAACGAGTTGAGGTTCTTGATTTCGACCTTTGAGCCGAGTTTTTCCGACCCGGCCGGACGCAGCGAGATATTCGTGTCGCACCGGAGGCTGCCCTCTTCCATATTACACGTGGAAACGTCGAGGTACTCGATCGTGGCCTTGAGCTCGGTCAGGTACGCGTATGCCTCGTCGGCGCTGCGCATGTCCGGCTCAGTCACGATCTCGAGGAGCGGGACGCCGGCTCGGTTAAAGTCAACTAAGCTTTCGTTCGCGCTGTTCTCGTGCAGCAGCTTGCCCGCGTCTTCTTCCAGATGCATGCGGTGGATGCGCACGCGCTTGGATTGCTCGCCGACCAGGATATCGAGCCAACCCTGCCGCGCGAGCGGGCGATCGAACTGGGAAATCTGATAGCCCTTGGGCAGGTCCGGATAAAAATACTGTTTGCGGTCGAACTTCATTACATCGACCATTTGGCAGTTGAACGCCAACCCCACGCGGATGCCCCACTCGAGCGCCTTCGCGTTGAGCACCGGCAAAACACCCGGCAATCCTAGGCACACCGGACAGGTTTGGCTGTTCGCGGCCGCGCCGAATACCGCGGAGCAACCGCAAAAAAGTTTGCTCTTGGTCGCAAGCTGCAGGTGGACTTCCAGGCCGATCACGGTCTCGTACGTCATACGGCGGCGAGGCTCGGTTTGCGGGCGTGCCAGGCCGTGGATTGCTCGTACGCGTATGCGACGCGCAAGAGGACTTCCTCGCGGAAAGGCGCGGCGAGCAGCTGCAAGCCGATCGGCAGCCCGTCCTCGGAAAAACCGCACGGCAGCGACAGCGCGGGGATGCCCGCCAGATTGGCCGAGATCGTGTAGATGTCCGAGAGGTACATTTGCAGCGGATCGTCTTTCTTTTCTCCGACGCGGAACGCCGGCGTCGGAGCCGTGGGCATCACGATCACGTCGCAGGACTGGAACGCTTCGTCGAAATCGTATTTGATCAATGTCCGGACTTTCATGCCTTTCAGGTAATACGCGTCGTAGTAGCCCTGGGAAAGCACGTAGGTGCCGAGCAGGATGCGGCGCTTGGGCTCGTCGCCGAATCCGGTCTGCCGGGTTTTTTCGTATAGGTCCAGCAGCGATCCCGCCGGCGCGCGAAAACCGTATTTAACGCCGTCATAGCGCGCCAAGTTGGAGCTCGCCTCGGCCGTGGCGATCACGTAGTAGGTGGCCACGGATTGAGCGATGTGCGGCAGCCGCACCGTTTCCC
>JAHFGY010000049.1 GCA_023247195.1 Candidatus Omnitrophota bacterium
GATCTTTCCCTGAGCAAATGACGTGAGCGGGCAGCGGGAAAAAGAAGAAATCCCTGTGACGTTCGCGCCGGCTCCAGCGCGTGATGCGCGGTTCGATGTCAAGGAGCGGTGGATTGAGTGCAACAATCTGCCGCCCGGCGATCCCGGACGCGCGATCGAATTCCTTCACCGGCAGATGAATGAGGAGATCAACGGGATGGAGTGCGCTGCGCGCACGCTCGTCGATTTTCCCGACACGGCTTGGGATCTGCGAATGTGCATCGCGCGACAGTGTTACGACGAAGCCCGTCACGTCGAGATGTTTCGTGAGCTTCTCGAGCGCGGCGGCGGCCGGGTCGGGCAATCTCCCGTTCTGAACTTCCAATACCGCATCATTGCGCATGTGGACAATCTGGTCGGGCGCCTGGCCGTACAGAATCGCTCCTTCGAAGCCGAAGGCGTGGATGCCGTAGAGCCTGAAATACTCTCGGCGCGCGCGCGCGGCGATGGGCATCTTGCCGAGCTGTATGACGCCCAATTGGCCGACGAGATCTGCCACGTCCGGTACGCGAACCGGTATATTGCCGAGGTCGCGAGCCGGGATCCTGCCAGTGTCATGCGCGTCGGCCGCGCGCTTGATTACGCATCCCGGGCCTTCCTGCAAGTAATGGGACGGGAAGCCATCGATTCGGTGAATTACCCGGTGAATCGGACAGGACGGCTTGAAGCGGGCTTCAGCCCAGAAGAAATCGAACACTCTTCGAAATTACGCAGCGCAAAAACCGCATCCCGAAGTCGCGGTCCTGTTTGAGCGGCGGGCGGACTCCCGGATCATGGGAAACGAGCGCTTGCAGGTTGATGTGGGACGCGCAAGTGCGCCTGCCGTTCGAAAACCGTCGGCGGCCATCGAGTTCCAGGCGATCGCTTCCCTGCTTCGGAAGTCGAGAACGGCATTCGAATCGAGCATCAGCGGCATCAGCATGGAGCCTACGATTCCGCACGGTGCGCGGATCAGGATTCGCCCCGCCGAGGATGACAACTACCAAGTGGGGCAAATCGTAGCGTGTGTGATTGGCGATTCCCTGTTCGCGCATCGCATCGTGTACTGCGGCCACGCGGGGCGCGGCGGTTCCGTCGTTCTCACCCAGGGCGACGGCTGGATCCTGTGCGATCCTCCCACCCGAAAGAGCCTGATTCTCGGAGTAGTCGTTCAATTCTTCGATGGGGATGCGTGGCGGGCGCCGGCCGGTCGCATAGGGCGCGGCTCGTGGGAAGAGGGGGTTGCGGGCGCGAGCTATTGGCTGGTTCGGTTTTCGCTCCTAATTCATCGCGAATTTGCCCGTCGCGTCGCCGGAACATGCCTGACACTGGGGTCAATTTTCAAGCGATTGCGGTTGAGAGGGTAGCCCCGTACCCGGCGGCACGCTGGGGCGCAGCCTCCATAGATTCGACGATGACCGTCCCGATCCTCGGACTTTTGGGCGCGTGTGTGGAAACACCGGAGGAAATGGAGCGGATCATTTCTCGGCTCTCGGCGTTGCGCCGCGCGAATATCCTGAGAATTCCGGTTCATCGGTTTCCAGGGCGAACCCCTTCGTTCGATAACGACCTCACTTTTCGCCTGAGCTGCGGTGCTCTGATCTCGGGCACCCACGTTGCCGTCGAATATGTGAAGCCCGGGGAGAATTCGGCTCGAGCTGTCGTCGCAGCGTTCGATGGACATCTCACGGGCCCCGTGGAAGACATCGATACGCCGACGGGGAACCCAGCGGCTCTTGTATGCATTGCGTACCGGCGCTGGGGCGTGGAATGTTTTGCCCGTTTGAACGGAAATTATTCGGGTGCGATTTTTGACCCGGATCTCGGGCGGCTTCTGGTCGCCCGCGACGCGGCCGGTACGAAACCTGTTTTCTACAGCGTCGCCGGCACCTTTGTGTTTGGCTCTTCGGCGCTCGAAGTCCTTCGGGCTTCGGGTCGTCGGGCGGTCGCCAGCCCGCGGGTGCTGCTGCGATATCTTGTGAGCGGCAGGCCCGATGGGCAGGAGGAAACCCTGCTCGAAGGCGTGCGCGCGATACCAGCGTCTCACTGCATCGAAGTCGTTCCGGGCGGTTTACCCAGCGTCGGGCGGGTCACGGCCGCGATCGGCGCCGATCTGCCGCTCACGCCGCGCTCTTTCGCGAATGCGAGTCAAGAGTTACGGCGGCTCTTGCTGGAAACCGTAAGAGCGCAGTCCTCAGGAACAAAAGTTGGGGTCGCTCTTTCCGGCGGCATCGATTCATCCGGCCTCCTTGCCTGTCTTCGCGAGGCGCTTGGACCGACGGAGCCGGTGCAGGCTTTTTCCTTCGTACACGAGCATGCCGCGCTTCCCGCGGCCTTGAACGAGCGGCCTTGGGCGGAAATGGCGGCGAGCCATGTGCGCGCGACGGTCCGCTTGGTTCGGCTGGAAGCGGCTGCGATTCCAGCCGCGATGTCCCGAATTCTTGAAATTCAGGACTTCCCATTCAGCAGCCCGGTTGTTCTTGCGCAAGCCGAGGTTTTCCGGGTTGCGGCGGAAAGCGGGTTCGAGGCCATGCTCAGCGGGCACGGCCCCGATACCCTGTTCGGCGGGGGTAGCTCGCATATTATCGCGCGCGGATCGGGATTCTTGCGCGATGGTCGCATCGTTGCCGCATGGAAATTTCTGCAAGCTGCTTCGGACTATGCCGCGTCGAGTCCGTCGAGACTTTTGCTTTCCTCGATCGCGCAAACGGTGCCAAGCGGGTGGCGAAGCCGCTTAAGGTCGCGGCCGCCATGGGTGCATTGGCCATGGTTCCGCGACCGCATCGGCGTTGAAAGCGAGGCGCCAGCCGTCGAATCGCCAGATCCAATGCGCCGCCTTGTTCTCGATCAGCTTTTTCATTCGGTGATCCCGACAAGCATGCACGTCGAGGAGTGCAATGCGAAAGCCCATGGGATAGACAACCGATCGCCTTATCTCGTCCCGGCGATTCTGCGGCTGGCCGGCGCGCTGCCCGGTGAGCATTTGGTTGCGGATACCGGGATGACCCGACCGGTGGTCCGGAATGCCTTGGCAGGACTGGTACCGGCTCCGATCCTGGAACGTAAACATCCGGTCGGCTTCGCGGTACCCGTGCTTCCATGGCTGCACGAGCTTCGAGCGTGGGTGGAAGAATCCCTTGGCGAGCTTCGGTCCCTGCCTTTTTATCGGGCGACACCGGCATCGGAAGTCTGGATGCGCCTGCAGGCGACCGACTCGGCCGTCGCTTGGGAAACCGCGTTTCATACCTGGCGCTGGATTTCCTTGCTGCACTGGGCCCGGGCAAACAACGTCGATTTCATGTAGCTTGACCGGGAAACTCGTCGGCCTCACTGAACTAATCCCCTGTTCATGGCCGCTATTTTGGGCGTTCGATTCCACATGCAATGGTTAGCCTCCCTCTCTTCCCGCGTGATCGATGTTTGGGCAAATCTCCCGCTGGGAACTGCCGAAAAAACCAGTCTCAAGGCGTTCTTGACGGGGCTTTTGTTGTTTTTGATTGTCTATGCAGTGGAACGCATCTACCGAGTGCGCGACAACGACTTTAGATCACGAGGATTCGTGCACGATATCGTGTACTGGTTTTACTACAGAACAAACCTGAACTATTTTCTGTACACCACTGTTTTGTTGGCGGCTCTCGAAGAACCCCTTTCTTTTCTGGACCTGAAGCTGGTGTCTTCGTTGCCAGCCGCGCTGCAAGCAGTATTGATATTTTTGGTTGGCGATTTTGTTGGCTACTGGGCACACCGAGCGCAGCACAGCTTCAAATTCTTGTGGGCTTTTCACACCACGCATCATTCGCAGGAACAGGTCAATATCTTTACAGGAGCGCGATTTCATCCGATAGATGCGCTATGGCTACTGCTATTTGCCTACCTCCCCTTGCGCATTATGGGAGGAAGCTCGCAGATTTGGCCTTGGCTGGCGTTTCTGATTTGGATCGTAAACATGTTGATCCACAGTCGAATCCCATGGGGATATGGTCCGCTTCACAAACTGTTGGTCAGCCCGAACTTTCATGCGTACCATCATTCAACTGATCCGGCACACTTTAACAAGAACTTCAGCACCGGGACGTTCTGCGTTTGGGACTACATGTTCGGCACCGCCGTCAAGGATCGCGAACCAATCCCCACCCTCTTTGGCCTGACAAACGTCAAGCCGACGTCGCTGTGGAGTACCTTGGTGACGCCGTTTAGGCTGCTCGGTGAGTTCTACTTGACGCCCGTAAGCGGAAAAATTTCTGACTCTCGCTGATTGGTGGAGGGGCCTCGCGTTGATTGGCCTGGCCTTGGAAATCATGAATTGGAAAGACGTTTTGGGCGCTCATTCCTTCGCTGGAAAAATCAAGCTCTCCTTCGATTCGGTACTGCTAAATGACGCCCTGAACAAGCAGAAAGAGGAGTGGTGGCGCGCACATGAGGGGCCTTATCACGACGGCGGCTGGGAAAGCATCTCCATCTGGGCTCCCAACGGTAACCTTTTCGAGCAACGCAGCTTTGGCGGACCTTTTGGGAAGACCGTCGCCGCGTTAGTCAGTCCTTATTTTTGGAAGGTTGCGGAGGAATTCAACTGCGAAAAAAGCCGGGTCAGGTTGATGAGATTGAAGTCTGGCAGTCGCATTTTTCGTCATTCAGACCCGCTCCACGAGATATCTGCTGACCTGGCCCGCTTCCACATTCCAATCATCACCAATCCTCAAGTGCAGTTCATGGTGAATGATCGACACCTCACCATGCTTCCAGGAGAGGTCTGGCACATTGATGCCCGCTTCCCGCATGAAGTACACAATTTTGGCAAAAGTCATCGCGTTCATTTGGTGCTGGATCTCCTGCGGAATTCCGCTCTGGATTCTCTTCTACGTGCTGCGGATTCTGTCGGCTCGGATCGCTTGACCGCGTACTACCTAAAGCACTTACTTCCGGGGCCCGTCAAAGGGTTCTTAAACATTGGAAATTGAGTCTTGCTGTTTGGCCTTGGCGTCGGCATTCCGCCGATTGCACTTGGACTGATATGAAGACTGCGATCGTTACGGGAGCGGCAGGTGGATTGGGGCTCGAGCTTTGCCGCGCACTGGTTCTGCGGGGATATCGCGTTGCAATGTTCTCTCGAGACGCTGCCCAATTGGAGATAGAGGCGACAACTTTGCGCGCGAAAGGGCAAGTTATCGCGCTTCCAGGCGACGTGACCGATACGGCTAGAGTTCGGGAGGCCGTTGAACACGTTGAAGCCACTTGGGGCCCAATAGATCTTGCAATTGCGAATGCCGGCATTCGGAACGCAACATGGGCCGAGGACTTTCCCCTAGGTTGGGCAAAGCGACTAATGGAAACGAACTATTTTGGCATGCTGCATTTATTCGATGCCGTAATTCCTCGAATGCTCGATCGAAACCAGGGGTGCTTCGTGGGGATTGCATCGCTGGCGGGTATCCGCTGCCTGCCGGGTGGATCAGGATATGGTGCCAGCAAAGCAGCAATGCAGGCGTTTCTCGATACGGTGAGACTGGAGCTCGGACCCCGCGGTATCCAGGTAGTAACCATCAATCCTTGGTTCATTCGTACACCCGCCAAAGACGACGGTGTCCCGCGCCCGATGATGGTGGAAGTCGATTGGGCCGCAAATACTATCGTTAGCGGCATTGAAGCGGGCAAGAAGCAGATCGAATTTCCGTTGCTGCCGTCCCTTGGATGGAAGCTGCTCCGCCTTTTTCCCAATTCAGCATTTGCCTGGCTGTTCGGCCATCGGCACGGACGTTCAAGCATTGGTCTGAAAATATTGATGCTCGCGGGAAAGCTGGGTAGGCCCAGTTCGAATCATCGGCTCTTTCGTCGTTCGGACGAAAGTTGATTCGCATTTTTCGGATGCCGTGCGTCTAGAGGAAAACACAAGGGGAAGTGGTGCGCTGCCTCGTTTTTACTTTTATTTTGGCTTTGTTCACCCCGTCTGCTTTCGCCTACATTGATCCCAACATGGGGGGATTCGTTTTCCAACTGCTGGCGCCGCTAGTCGCTATTGCATTGACCATCTGGATGTTTTTTGCGGACCAGGTAAAGGCAGTCTGGCGCTCATTTCATCGCGTCTTCAGTCGAAAGATTCATCAAGAGAAGGGAAGGCAATGAGCATTGTTGCCATCTTCCTGCGTGTGGCGAAGCATGTACTTATCGACCTGACCGTTCTGCTCATCCTTTTTTTCTTGCCTATGGATGTGATATTTCGTCTCAGTTCGTGGTTGCTCTTTGTGCCCGCCATGGACATGGTGAGAGACGTGTCCATGATGATACTGCTGCTGGCTCTGATGTCTGCGGGCTTGGCCCTGCTGCTGGCCTTAGTCTCGGTCGGCATGGCGCTTGCGGTCGCTGGAGTTGCGTACTCGCTCAATCGTATCGGCTGGTCTCTGCCAAAAGTGGCTGAGAAGATCGAAGAAGCGGTGTGTGCGGTGTCTGCTTTCGGGACGCTGGCGCTCATTGTGATTCTGTTTTTGAAGACGCTGAAGACCTGGATGGTAGTGACGACAGGAGGCACGGTTGCGTCGAGTGCGGAAACGCTCGTCGTTTCGTTCCTCGTCATCGGAATTCTCTTGGCTGTGGCATGGGAATATGGCTTGGTCAATACGGGGAAAGTGATTCAATCCCGTCTGGCAAGGGGAGGCAAGGGAGTGCTGCTATTGATTGTTTCGGCGGGAATATTGGTAGCGGTGCATCTGCCGAACGATTACCGTGAAATTATGCCGAACCAAACGGCTTCGTTGCGCGCCGCCGGCACATCCAATGTGATCTTGATTTCAATGGATGCCTTGGCTGCCGACGATATGTCCCTCTACGGCTATCACCTGCCAACCACCCCGAAGCTGGAGGCTTTCGCCAAACAGAGCTATGTCTTCGACAATTTCTTCGCGAGCTCCAACTGGACACCGCCTTCAATTGCCTCGCTTATCTCCGGCCTGTATCCAGATACCCACGGCGTTAACTACCTCTACGCCTACTTCCTGGAAGACGACAGGGAGAAAAATTTGGGACAGCTACTGAAAAACAATGGCTATCAGACGGCCGCAATCGTAGCGAACGAAATGGGTTTGCCTTTGAATATGCGTATTTCCAATAGCTTTTCATTGGCACCCATACTTTCGGCTAGAAGGGTGTTTTTGAAAGAGGCAATCTTTGACGGATTGTATCGGCTGAAATTTTATTACAGGATGTGCTACACGCGGAATTACAAATGGCTAATGGAATTATTAGCGCCATTGTTGAGCGCCTCGCGTGATGAGGATTTACGTCTAGCCGACGATGAAAGCCCGAATTGGACGCCTGAGCCGCCGTTTGATCCGTCGCTCCCGATACTCGCGACCCTGAAACAACCGAATTTCATCTGGAGTCATATCTACCCACCGCACGCCCCGTACATGCCGGCTGCGCCTTTCAAATACAAGTTCGCAACGTTCAAAGCATTTTCGACAAGGAAGGATTTTGCGGATTTTGGTCGTGATCCTGAATACCCATCCGAGCAACAAGACAAGGTTGATCAAGCGAGATTGCGCTACGACGAGTTCATCCTCGATACCGATTCGCGGGTAGGGGACTTTTTAGAGAAACTGAAGACTATGGGGCGTTTCGACGATTCGATCATCATCGTTACGGCTGATCACGGGGAGTCTTTCACAAAGAATAAGATCACTCACGGCGGGCCCTTTCTGCACCAACCGTTGATCCACGTTCCGCTACTGGTTCACCTTCCTGGTCAGACGAATGGCAAACGTGTTCCCTTTTTCGCGGGGCAGGTAGATTTGCTGCCCACGGTGATGGATCTGCTCAATCTGCCCATTCCAAAGTGGACTGAAGGAGAGTCCTTAAAAGCGGCCATGCTGGAAGGAAGGCCGACTTCGCGACCTAAGTTTTCCTTCTATCTGGAGCTGGATAGTCGTTTCGCGCCGCCCAGCAAAGGTACTGTCGCGGTGATGCAAGACGGCTGGAAACTGGTGCGCCACTTGGCTACGGGCAAAGAAGAGCTCTACCACTTGGCGGTGGATTCAAAGGAAACTTCTGACCTTTCAAGCAGCAATCCAGGGCAAGCAACAGCCATGCGGGATCTGATCTACGCTCGCCTTAAGCCGGCCGAGCAGGCGCAGCCCTACAGGAACTGAATTGACGACCAGGAGCCGAGCGCGGAATGGCGGCGACTTATGATTTACCCATGCCACGGCCACGCAATGGCACAAGATAGGATTCGTAAAGAAGCCGAAACGGCGTCGTCAGGGTACTCAGCAGCGGTGTCGAAGGAATACCGTCCAATCCAAACCGAGACGGTTTTGCCTCGTTGCCATTGACTGCTGTGCCGAAAAGATGGTCCCAAATGCTGAACATGCTGGAGAAATTTTTATTGTGATGCGCCGGATCAACCGAATGGTGAAAAGAGTGGAAGGTCGGGGTGGCCACGATCTTGTAGAGCGGCCCCAGTTTCCAGGGAATTTTTGTGTGTGTTATTCCACCATGGAGCTGAGAAAACAAAAACAACGGAAGCCATACGGTCGGGTCAAGCCCGAGGATTCTCAGTGGAATATAGACAAGAATATTGTGATAAAGCATCTCCACCGGATGAAAACGCGCGATTGTCGCGAAGTTGAGTCGTTCCTGGGAGTGGTGGGTGGTATGGAACGCCCACATGAATTTGAATCGGTGCTCTGCACGATGGATCCAGTACGCGGCGAAATCGCTGCCCACAAAAATGATGAGCAGATGAGCAACGTACGGTAGGGGTGTGAAGAGACCCGTCTCCACGAACGAAAGTGGTATATCCACGATTGCAGTTGCTGGCGCTACCAGGAGCAAACCGTGAATACCGGCTCGATAATAAAACCAGTACCCTAAATCGTGAAGAAAGGACTTCGACCGGTAGTTTGCGGTGCGTGTGCCGGTAAGGCGCTCGATCGTAAATACGATGACGTAAATCGCGATCGCAACTAGCATTGCCAGCGTAACGCCCTTTTCGAATGGGCCAAAGGCGAGAATCCGCCAAGCTTGCCGGACGCCCCCGATAATCGATGTAAGAATATCCATGTTCGCGCTCGTGAACCGCTAAGGTATGAGCTTACGCCGGGGCGCATGCCCCAATTTTTTGAGAGCCGTTGACCTGCCCAGGTTTTGGGGACCGATCATGGAGTTGAGAGAGTAGCTCAACAGGAGCCGTTCTCCGGCTCCGAAGGGGATCGCCTTAGTCGAGGGGCTCAGGCTTTCATGCCTGGAAATCCGCCGCCCATTGACAGTCGCCGCGTGAGGTCGACAGGTCTTGTTCACCAACGTTAGGAACTTAATCTTCCGGCTTGCGGCCGGGGTTCGGCGAGACGGCCCGCTATTCATGCTTGATTTGGCCAAGCGCCGTTTCGTGGATCGGGCGAGCCGATGGGCGGATCTTCATTTCGACTGGTTTCATGGAACCGAGACCGCCGGCATCATAGAAACCCCCGATCTCGCGGTTGCGAGCGTTCACAAAGACCATGGTATTCGTTATCAACCAACGCGTGCGCGACCGTTTCGTAGGCTGATGCGAGTGCTGCAGATTCCACCAGGGGAGGTTTTTGTAGACATCGGTTCCGGGAAAGGCCGCGTACTGATAATGGCATCGGCGTTTGGTCCTAAAAAAATCATCGGAGTTGATTACGCTCCTGAGCTCTGTGATATCGCGCGACGGAATCTCGTTTCCCGCGGGCGCCGTGATTCCACAATAGCCACAATCATTCACTGCTGCGATGCGGCTGAGTACGGATTTGAAGAGGGAGAAACCGTGATCTACATGTTCAACCCATTTGACACGGTGGTACTCGACAAAATGCTACAGCGTCTGGCGGCCTCGTTACGACGCGCACCGCGGAAAGCTTGGCTGATCTATCATTTTCCAAGATGGAACACGATGATCGAATCCCAGGGCATGTTTCAACGGCTTGGATACTACGTATTTGAAGGCTGCGAGTTCATGGTCTATACCCATAACCCCGATTAGCCAGAGCGCGTGCTGAGTGCCATGGCGCTTCGTTCGGCCTGATCGCGTGTCCGTCAACCGCAACCTCGCCGCTAATTTTCTCGGCACCACCTGGGCCGCGCTTGTCCAGATCGCCTTCATTCCGCTGTATATCAAGTACATCGGGATGGAGGCCTACGGACTGCTTGCTACCTACGCATCTCTGCAAGCCTTGCTGTCCTTGCTGGACGCCGGGTTGACGGCGAACCTCACCAGGGAAATGGCCCGCTTCAAGGCAGGCGCCCTACAGACGAACCGGGCCCGGACGCTTCTCCGAAGCGTCGAATTTGTTTTTCTCGGCCTGGGCCTTGCGGTTTTCTGCGCGGTCAGCGGCGGTGCGCCTTGGCTGGCCGGGGACTGGCTGAAAGTCGAGGCTCTGCCCATTCCCACCGTGATCCAGGCGCTCTGTCTCATGGGCGGGATCATCGCCTTGCGCTGGTTCGCGGGGTTGTATCGCGGCGTCATCACGGGCCTGCAACATCTCGTTTGGTTGAACGCTGCGAATGCCGTGTTCGCCACGGTGCGCGGCGCGGGCGTGGTGTTGGTGCTGCAATGGATATCGCCGACGATCGAAGCTTTTTTCCTCTATCAGACCGGCGTCACCGTGGTGGAGGTCGCCGTCTTGTTCAGAAAATCGTGGCGCCTCTTGCCTTCGCCGGACAGACCTTCTTTCTCCCCTGTGGCTCTGCGTGGGATCTGGCGGTTTTCGGCGGGACTTACGATGATTTCGCTGCTCGTCATGTTCATGATGCAGACCGACAAGCTGTTGTTGTCGAAAATGCTCTCTCTGAGGGACTTCGGCTACTACGCTCTGGCGGGCTCGGTGGCGGGAAGCATGAATTTCCTGATCGGGCCGGTTAGCGGTGTGGCATACCCCCGATTGAGCGAACTGGTTGCGCGCGGAGATCGGCCCGCACTGTCCGAGGCTTATCATCGTTTTTCGCAGATGGTGACGCTCGCGATCGTGCCGAGCGCCTTGATCCTCGCATTGTTTCCCGAAAATCTCCTGATGCTCTGGATTCAGGACGCCGAGACGGTCGGCGCGGTAGCGCCGCTGGTAACGCCGCTGGCCATCGGATTCATGCTGAACGGGTTCATGAATACCCCTTACAACCTTCTGCTCGCCCATGGTCGAACGAAATTCATCATCAAGCTCTATGGCGTTCTGGTTCTGCTGTTTCTGCCCGCCGTCTATTGGGGGGTGTCCCGTTACGGTGCCGTTGCGGCGGCCTACGCCTGGGTCGCGATCAACGCGAGCTGCTTCATTTTTGCGGCGCCTCTGGTGCATAAGAATTTGATGCCGCAGGGGAAGTGGCGGTGGTATCGGCAGGATGTCGCACTGCCGGCCGCGGCCGCTTTTGCGGGAGGCTTTGTTGTTTGTCTTTCGACGCCTCGCCCGGTCATTCACGAAAACTGGATGAATTTGCTGGTTGTTTCATCGGCATTCCTGATTGCGTTTTTTGCGGCGTCATTCGCTTGTCCGCTCGGCAGGGAAATGGCGGCTCGGGCTTGGTCGCTGCGCTCAAAAATGAATATAAGCTGAACCCCAGGTAGAAGAGCCGGATCGGCCATGGCTCCTGTTGCCACTGTCTCTGGCGCATGCAAGAATTAAAGTGTGCTGCTCTTTCGTAAGACCCAAAGAAAGAGGGGATCCATGTACCGTGTACTCCGCTCGATCGTCTTCCTCGCCGCCGTGCTCGGCTCCGTGCCCGCGTTCGCAAACGCGGTCATCGAATCCATCACCGGCCAGGTCCGAGCCGGAGTAACCGCCGGCACGGCCGCGGCCGTCACCGTGAGTCAGCGCATACCCACCGGCGCGACGATTTCGACCGGCGCGAACAGCCGCACGGTCCTGCGCTTCGACGACGGCCAGGCGATCGTGTTGCACGAGAGCACCGACTTCCGCGTGACCGACTACGGTTTCAATCGCGCGGACCCGAGGCAGGACAAGTTCGGCTTCGAACTGCTGCGAGGTGCGCTGCGGGCCGTGACCGGTCTGCTTGGCCAAAGAAGCCCCACGGCGTTCGCGCTGCGCACGCCCCAGGCGACGATCGGTATTCGCGGCACGGATTTCATGGTGGCCCTCGCGAATCAGACGTTCACCTCGGTGACGACGGGCTCGATAGGCGTTACGAACGCCGCGGGCACGGCGGTTTTCGGGCCCGGAAGCTTCGGCGCCGTGGCGAACGCGGCAACGCTTGCTGCTGCCGTGCCGGCGAGCGCGCTGCCGGCAGGCGTGGCTTCGACCTTCAGCCAGCTCGGGTCGGTAGCGGTCGGCGCCAGTGCCGGCGCGGCGGGTGCCAGTGGCGCGGCGACGGGCGGTATTTCGGTCGGCACGATCGGGGCGGCGGCGGCCGCCGCTGCCGCCGCTGCGGCGATCAGCAACAACAACGACAATCCGTCCGGCACGACGGGTACAACGGGCACGACCGGAACGCGATAGCCACTGTTTTCGCGGGCGCGGGCTCAGTCCCCGCCCTTGGCCGGCGGGCGCAGCAAGACGCGCAGCGCGCGGGAGAAGGGTGCCAGGTACACCGTGCCGAATCGGAACCGCCCCGCTGAATCGTCGTCGAGGCCTAAGCGGAAACTCTCGGGCTGCGTGCTCGGCACGTACAGCGTTCCGTAAATCCGGTCCCATATCGCGATCTCGAAGCCGCGGTTGCACCCCCAGTGCCGGGGCTCGCGGCTGTGATGGATCTGGTGGTGCGCGGGGCTGATGAGCCAGCGGCCCCAGAATGGCCCGTAGGAAATCCAGACCGGCGAGTGCCGTAGGTTGCCGACGAGGTTGGCTATCCAGATCAGCGTGTGCAGGCCGAGGAACGTGTAGAACGTGATCGCGCCGCCGGCCAGGCGATGGAAGACCCAGGCGACGAGCCCTGTGGCGAGCGCACCGCCCCAGCCCATGATGAGCAGCTCCACTGGGTGCGCGCGGAAGCTCGTGATGGGCGTGAGCACTTCGGCGGAATGGTGGATCTTGTGGAATTCCCACAGGCAGGGGACGTCGTGCAGCAGGCAGTGCGCGACGAAGCGGCCGAAATCGTAGGCCACGAAGAACGCGAGCGTGAAGGCGAGCCGCCACAGTACAAGGGCCGCAGCGGAGTGATCCGGCTCGGGCGGCGGTCCCGACAGCGCTTCCAGCAGGCGACCGACATCCGAATCGCTGAAGAGCAGCACTCCCGACACGGCCGGCAGGATTAGCGCATTGCCCAGGTACAGCGCGTAGTCCGCGCGCGCCGAGCGATGCCACCACAGCCGGGCGCCGAACAGCGCGCGGACGGAGGTCGGCCCAGGGGCGTTTCGGCGCAGCGCGTGCACGCGCTGCGCGATAACCGCCAGGATCAGCGAGGAGGCAAGGAACGGCCAGTACAGGAACGAGTCCCCCTGGCGGACAGCGGTCAGCGCCCGAACCAGGTGATAGACGACGTAATAAGTCGCTTCATAGGCGAGCTGCACCCCATCAAGGGGCGATTCAATTGCGCAGGCAGGAAACATGGATGAATTCTGCGGCAAGCGAGCGGCGACCGAGCAAGCAAAAATGCAGCTTGACGGAGCGGGATGGCCTCCTTTAGGCTCGGTGCCAAGCTTAATTGTCGAAATAAATAGGGGTACCTGTGAAGCTCAAGCGACTGACCGCACTCCTGGTTGCGGGTAAGTTTATTTCTGCTCCAGTAGTTGCCCAGCAGGCGCCCGCGCCGGCCCCTGGCGGCGCCCCTGGAGGAGCAGGAGGGGGTGGCGCAGGATCTGGCGCTGGCGCAGGGGCAGGATCTGGCGCTGGCGCT
>JAHFGY010000166.1 GCA_023247195.1 Candidatus Omnitrophota bacterium
TGCGCGTGCGGGCCGCCTGGTCCTGAAACGGGCGAAGGGTCTCGTACACGGATTGAATTTCCTGGTCCTTGAGCTCCCACGCTCCCGCATACTGCTGAAGTGTTTTGTACGTGGGGTCGTTCTGCCGTTTCATCTTGTCGTAGGCCGCAACGCCAAATATCTGCCGCAGATTTTCGTCCTGCGCATCGCTCAGCGCCTTCAATTCAGCCGTGACCTTCGCCGCGTCCCCGGGGGTTTCATTCACGCTCTTGGCCAAAGCCGCTTCGCGAGCGCGATAGTCCTGCTCGGCTTGAAGGACCGCCTTCGCCTGGGCGGGCGTCGGGTTCAGGTCACCGTACATCCGATACACCTCCGTCGTCGGATCGGTGTTACCCCGCAATTCATTGAACCGCTGTGAGCCGAGCAGTTTCTCCAGCTCCCGGTCCAAGGCTTGCTGCGCTTGTGCCTGCAGCGTGCCGACATCAGCTCGGTCGGCGACTCCGTCTTCCATCATAATCTGCAGCTCCCGGGCTTTGTCGTCGAATTCCTTTTGCAACCGATACGCTTGCTCCGCTTCTGCGGCGGTCATGGGCAATTCGTCGCCGGGCACGCGGGCGCGGTTCAGCGCGTGCAAGGTCTGTTCCTTGTCCCATGCCAGATAACCTTCTTCGCCGAACGCGGCCTTCAGTTCGCGAATCTGCTCCGCGTCACTCTGGCGAGAGAGTTCGCGCATTTCGTGGTCCGGCACCAATCTTGGGGCGTATCTCTTTTGCAGCTCGAGGGCCCGCTTGGCCGAGCGGCGGTTGAGGTCTTCGAGCAGGACGTTGACCAGAATGTCGCGCGAGATTCCCATCTGTTCGAGCTGGGCAACGGCGGCCGGGTTGAGTTTGGATCCGGCCGATTTCAGTTGAAGCTCTTGAACCACGGCAACCGACTTCGGCGTCTCAGACCGCGCGGCAGCCGGTGGCGATACCGGCGCAGCAACGGTGGACGAAGCCGCAGGCTGATCGCGCCAGAGCAGCACCGCGACGATTCCCATCAGCAGGATATTGGCGCCAAGCGATAGTCGGAAACCGGATGACATGATCTCTGCCTCGTTCCGGTTAATTGCTGCGACACACCCGCAACCCCTGATCGGGGCCCTTGCCATTCGCTTCGAGGCCGGCCCGGAAAGTCGACGCGCAGCAGAAGTCGCCGCCGATCCACCCGCCGCCCTTCCAAACCCGGCCGGATTCACTGGAGCTTCCTTGGGGAGCAGCGCCATTATTCCCCAAGTCGCCGAACCAATCCCAGCACCATTCCCTGACATTGCCCGACATATCGCAGAGTCCCAGCTCGTTGGGTTCCTTGCCTCCGATCACTTTGGTTTTGGTGTTGTTTTTTTCTATCGTAGGCCAGTGCCAAGATCCGGTTAAGGGCTTGTCTCCGGCGTTTTGCCAATACCACGCCACTTTATCGATGTCATCGCTTCCGCTGTAAGTGTAACTCTTGCTCATCTGACCTCCCCCCGCTGCATATTCCCACTCGGCTTCGGTCGGCAAGCGGTAACCATTGGCTCCCGCGTTGATCGTGACCGTCCATTTGACATCATCGATCTCAGTCTGATTGTTCGGATCTTTGTGATCCTGATCGATCGTGTAGCACGGTTTCAGGCCTTCCTTCAGGCTCCTCTTGTTACAGTACTCAACACAATCGTACCAGCTGACCGTTTCCACCGGCAAATTGTCGCCTGGGAATTTTGAGGGATTGCTGCCCATTACCTCGGTCCACTCTTTTTGCGTCACCTCATATTTGCCGATGAAGAAATTCGACAGGATGACGGAGTAATTGGACTTGGTGTTCTTAAAAGTCCCGCCTTTGACCAAGACAAAGTGATCAGGCGGCGTTTGCGCCCAAGCGCTGACCGCAGCCATGCTCGCGAAAAGAAAGAGGAATGATTTTTTCATGGAGTAAGGCAGGCCGCGCTCCGTGAAAGAAGCGCGGCCCGCAAAGTTACGTCATGGGGATACCGTGGGACGCAACGGATCAGTTCTCAAGCGTGAGGTCTCTTTACCACACCGTGACGTTGCAGCTCCCGCTGCCGTTATATCCCTCGGTCGCGAGGATCATATAATTGTGGGCACCCATGCTCCCGATCTTGCTCTTCCACGCGTTGAAGTGGTTGCCCATGGTGACGGAGTGGTTGGCCCCGGTCGAATTTTGCGAATTCCGGACACTGATGTACTGCCAAAAGGTCTGCGTGCCTTGGATGGAAGGCTGGCTGACCTGCTGATGTTTCCAGATGGTGTAGGTCGCCCCATCACTGGTCACAGTGCCGACATTCGTTCCACCGGGTGCATTGCCGCTGCCGCTCCACTTCTCGATGACGTAATATTCAATGAGCGGGCTGGTCGTCCAGCCATAGACCGCCAGACGCGCCCAGCCACTCGGCGACCAGACGCCGCAATTGTAGCCGACCGTTCTGGCGCTGCCGGGATTCCAGCCTTTGCCGGCAACCACATTTCCACCACTCCAAGTGAGGCTGTAATTTCCACTGGAGCCCAGATTCATCGTGGCCGAGCCGCCGCTTCTCCAATAGGAATAGTAGAAGCCGTTGTTTGTGCCGGTTTGATTGCTGGTGACGGCAGCCTGCAGTCCGGAGACTGAGGCGACGCTAAGGCCGGCAAGGATAAATCCCTGCAAGCAGACGCGCCGAAGCGCGGAGGTAATGAACGATACTGTTTTCATTTTTTTGGGGGGTTGATGACGGCACCAGCCTTTTTCGCTCCGAGCCAGGGGTTGGCTACGGGGAGGAGCATTGGGGTAAATGCCGGGCCAAAACTGGCCGCGCATAGAACTGGAGCGGACCGAAACGCTCCACAAATACACGTTCGCACTAACTATAGCACAAAGTGAGTAGAAGCAAAAAGCTTCACGCTGCTCTTCTGCTGCCGGTTCATGCTCTCAACCAGAGACTCTCAACTTCATGGAATGATATCCGCTCGCCAAACTTCACCCGATTTGGGATACCCCGCGCCGTGCCGATGCCTTCCTCACTGCCCAATGAACCGATCATCTTGCTCGATCCGCATCCGCGCCGGATCGAGCGCATCTTCGATGAGCCGACCAAGCGTCGCCTCGAAAAACTTGGCCGTGTGATCTGGCACGACGGCTCGCCCGCCTCCGCCGAACACATCGACCGCTATCTGCCGCAGACCGTGGCCTTGATTGGACAATCGCCGCTCGACAAGGCGCGGCTCGATCGCGCACCGCATTTGCGCGCGGTGTTCAACGTCGAAAGTAATTTCCTGCCGAACATCGATTATGCCGAGTGCGACCGGCGCGGGATTCCGGTGCTCTCCACCGCGCCGGTTTACGCGCGCCCCGTCGCCGAGCTCGCTCTGGCGATGGCTATCTCCCTCGCGCGGCGCATGCACGAGGCCGACGCCGCGCTGCGGATCGGCAAAGAATTTAAGGGCGACAACCACGACTCCTTTCTGCTGCACGGCAAGCCGCTCGCCCTCGTGGGATTCGGCAATCTGGGCCGAGCTTTATTGCCGTTGCTCCGGCCGTTCTCGCAGGAAATTCTCGCGCACGATCCGTGGGTGGATCCGGCCGTACTGCGGGAAATGAACGTGATCCCGGCGTCGCTCGACGAATGCTTCGCCCGCGCCCGGGTGGTTTTTCTTCTGGCGGCAAACACCACCGACAACACCGGCAAGATCGGCGCGCGCCATTTCGCGAGCATGCAGCCGGGTAGCGTGGTCATCCTCGCCAGCCGTGCTGCACTCGTGAATTTCCCGGAACTCCTCGCCGCCGCGCGCAGCGGACACATCCGCGCCGGCATCGATGTCTGGCCCGAAGAACCCATCCCGGCGGACGAACCGGGCCGCACCACGCCCAACACGCTGCTGCAAGCCCACCGCCTCGGGAGCGTGCCCGAAATCCAGCCGCTGATCGGCCAGTTCGTCACCGATGATCTTGAAGCCATTCTCGCCGGCCTCGCGCCTCAACGCTGCCAACGCGCCGTCCTCGAAACCGTCACCAAGCTCCGCAGCATCCCCGTCGGCGCGTGGTCGACCGGAGAGAAGCGGCGGCCCGAAGCCGGCACAAGTTGAGAGTTGAGTGCTAGGGGTTGAGAGTCGT
>JAHFGY010000167.1 GCA_023247195.1 Candidatus Omnitrophota bacterium
GGGCAGAAGCCGTCCGAATGGTAAGACGTTTCGCGCGCAAAGCAAAAGGAGAGCCGGGAGCGATCCTGCTCGGAGCGCTGATCATGCTTTTCACGATCAGCCTGCTCGGCGCCACCCTGGCGGCTTTGTTCACGTCAGTCAGCTTGGTGGCGGAGATCGAGCTTTCCCGCACCCAGTCGCTTTACCTGGCGGAAGCCGGCATCGCGCGCGCAGTCTATGAGGTGCGCCTCGCGGGTCTCAGCGGCAAGGACGCGCTGCAAGAAATTCCCTTAACCGCGCTGGGCGGCGGCGAGTATGAAGCGACGCACGATCCCTCCTCGGGCCTCATCACCGCTACAGGCAACGCAAATGGGATCCGGCGCACGATCCAGGTCAAGTATCACCTCTTCTAGAAATCGGCGCCTGAGAGCGGGGTCGCCGGGCTTCAGTTATGTTGAAATCCTGGTGACCTTAGCGCTTCTCGGGATCTTGTTCGTTCCCATGATGCAGCTGTTCTCGTATGCCATGGACGCGACCACCAGCTCCCGCGACTTATTGACCTCCCTGAGCCTCGGCCGCAGAGAAATGGAGCGGGTAAAGAATGAAGGCGCCAACTTGGACAAGCTCCGCGCCGAAGGCAATCAAACCTACCCGCCCGCCGAGGAGCCTCCCTTGAAGCTGAACGGCCGCACGTGGCGCGTGGACCGCATTATTAAGCCGGACTCGGAGCCGCTGGAAGTGACGGTTGAAGTGCGGCGCGACGGCGAAAACAAATCTCTGGTCCGGCTCGTTACGCTGCTGACCGAGACCAGCTGGGCGCAAGGCGCTCCGGTAACGCCGGCTTCTCAATGAAACTTCTCCTGGCCGGTCGCGGCCGAGCGCGTATTAAAGGAAGCTCGCTCGCCGGTTTTACCCTGATCGAGCTGATGGTCGCCATATCCCTTTCGCTCATCATCCTCGGCGCCATTTATTTCAGCCTAAACGCGGCGCTTGAAAGCTGGCGGTACACGCGCAACGAGCTGGCGCTCCAGCAAGTGGTAGGCACCACCGTCGAGGAACTTATTGAAGGGACCGAGACCTATCCGGGCTTGCGATCCGCCTTGGAAGTGATCGATGCCGACGAGCACCGGTTCACTTTTGTGCAGCCGTGGGTTGAGGAGCACCAGGCGAGCGGCGGCGCCAAAGGGTACCAGCTCACGCGGCATGTCAAGCCGGGCGCCGGCCTGCCGACGGCTGAATTCGCGCTGCCCGGCACGGATTTCTACCGTTCGCTCAGCGTGGCATGGCAAGATCCGGACAACCTATCGACGAGGCCGCGCCTCAAGCCGCTGGATCTGGAATCGGGCTCCACTCTGCGGCTCAGCTACCATCCCGACCCGGAGCGCGCGCCCGACGCGGTCATGACCGTGGGCTGGGATTCAAAAGCGCACACGATCATGGTTGATCACGTCGGCGGACGCGAGCAGATCGGCAAGAACATCTTCGGCGTTGAAATCGTCGAATGTCGCTTCCGTTTTTACGATCCCAGCAACACGCCGCTTGAGGACTTCGCCGTCCACGGCAAGAACAGCATGCAGCTCATCACCGCGGTCGAGGTGCAAGTCACCGGCCGGATCGAGCAGCATGAGCTTACGCTGATCGGTATGGTGATGCTGCGCAACAGCAGCCGGCAGAGCGGACTGATTATTCTTTCGGAAGGCCTGAAAGTTCCGATTCCGAACAGCGCCCATATCCGCACATTGCTCCTCACCAACCTCATGGGAGTCGCAGCCGGAGACGAGATCCACCTGGAGCTTCAGCCCAGCCGCGGCCGCGGCTACCGGATCAAGATCCAGTTTGAGCAGTTCGGCAAAACCCGGCCGGTTATCGGACTCATCACCCTGGAATACCCGCCCGGGCACCCGCTGTTAAGCGAACGCCCCCGCACCAGCGCCGACTTGGGGTTGGACCTGCTGGCCGTCGGCTCAGGCGGGTTCTATGACTACGACGACGACCCCTATGTGGAAGATGTTGTCCTGCTTGAAGAAGAGCCGGTTACCCTGACCGTGAGCCGCATGGACGTCGGCGGCGCAGCCTGCTTTATCCGCCCCTAGCCATACCTGGCACCTAGTTAAATCCCTTTCAGAAGCTTCCCCCTCCTCTCAGGTATAGTTCTGACAGGAGCAAAGATGCCTACATGTGCAGATTTAATTCTGCTTAATTTCACATCGGGCAGGGTGATCAGGTATATTTCATAGCGATTAGGTGGCGGGAGTCTCGCCACCTGGCATCTCATCTATTGGGGTGCTTATGGGGAATAAAGAACAGGAGCTCTCTGTGGTGGAAAGCGTGCTGCGCCGGACTAAAAAGGCTTGGCTTGCAAGGCTCCCTATCTTAGCCGTCCTTGCGCTTGCCTTTGCCTTGGCCCCGCTGGCCCAAGCCGACCAGAAGGTGTTCTCCGGCACGGGCGACGGCACCTCCTGGCACGATGCCAGCAACTGGTTCACAGGCGGCATTCCCAGCGCAATCGACGGGGTTACCATCAACAAGTCCAATTTGGCGGTCATCGTTCCGGATGACTTCATCGCGCAATCCATCATCGTGGCGGGCAAAGCTGTGTCGAACCTGACGATCGAGCCGTTCGTATACGGGACGATCACCCCCCCAACCCCATCCGATCCGGCGCTTTATATCCGAAAAGACGGCACAGTGGTTTTGTCCGGCGCCGGCATCATTGTCATGAAGGGATCGTTCAAGAATTCCGAGGAGCAGCTCGCGACAGAATCAAGCGTTATGATTCTGTTGCAGTAGCAGGCCGAGCGACTGTCGCGCTCGGCACACCGCGGCTGCCTTGATGGCAGCCGCTATGGAGGCTAGGATGAAGGGACGCTTCCGCCGTAGTCGTGGTTCCGGGAGCTTGTCATGAAGGGCCGCTTTCGCCGCAGTCGCGGGTCAGGAGCGGTCCATCCGTCTTGCGTGCGCACGCCTGCTTGTGCGCGCACGGTTACGCTTCCCTCCCCTCTTTCTTTGCCGCTCCTGATCCTGACCGTACTGCTCCTCTTGCTCTGCTGCATGCGCTCCGCCTTTGCCGGCCAGCTCCTGTTCGACGGCGTCCCGGTGGACATCACCACGTCCGACGATGAAGACATGATCATCGCGCCCGGAGGCCTTGGCATCACCCAGATCGGCGACGGCTCCGGAACGCGGGACATCGCCGACGGCCATGACGACCTGTTCGTCACGGGAAACATCGAGGTTGAAGGCTCCACTCGCTTTGAAGGCACCGTTGAGGTGCACGGCCTCGTATCGCTTCTGAAGTCCGTTACCATCGGCGGCGACAGCAACGACACGCTGACGATTAACGGCACCCTGGCATCGCACATCGTGCCTTCTCCCACGTCTACGTACGACCTGGGATCGACAACCAAGTCGTGGCGCATGCTTTATGCCGACGGCATCTCATCAATCACGGGCAAGGACTTGAGCCTGACGCCCGTTGCGGGAAAAGGACTGACCGCGAGCGTAACTCGCAACGCCGCGGCCGGCAACGAAACCTTGTATGCCCTGAACGGCACCGTGAACAAAGCCGCGGGTAACTACACCGGCCTCAAAGTTGATGTGACTCAGACATTGGCGCCCGGAACCGATAACAAGCTGCTCGATTTGGCAGCTGACGCCACGAGCCGTTTCTCCGTGGACGCGATCGGCGCCATGACCGTAGCGGGTTCCGCGCTGGCCCCGGCGGTGAGCTCAGCCGGCTCAGGCCGCATTTACTTTGACTCCGCGACGAACAAGTTCAAAGCTTCCGAAAACGGAGCCGCTTACGCTGACTTAGGCGGCGGCGGGGGCGGCGGCGGTGACGTCACTCGCGTGGGTTCCATGACCACGGGTGATGTGTTCTTCGACGCCACGGCGGACGATGACTGGCTCGGCCTAGGCGCCACGGCCGGCCGCATGGAATTCGACGATCAAGCCACAGATGAAGTGAATATCCTCGACGCCTACGTGGGCATCGGCACACCAACGCCGGATAACCTCTTGACCGTTGAAGGCGACGCGAAGTTTTCAAGAAATATCACCAACGCCACCGGCCCAAGCCTGAAAATTTACGACGGCAACTACGGCCTCAGCGTAAACGG